>NZ_LSJM01000333.1 GCF_001557215.1 Sphingomonas sp. CCH9-E2
GCGCTGGCGCGCAGCGAAGCCTATTTGAAGGCCAGCAACGCCTCGGCCGCGCGCAGCCAGGCGTTCAGCGCAGTCCGCGCCGATCCGGCGTGGGGGGAGGCGCATCTCGCGCTCGCCCGCGCCAACCTCGCACTCGACGAAGGCGTCGCCGCCGAAGCGGCGATCCGCCGCGCGCTCGACAGCGGCATCGCCCCGGCGCGCACCCATGCGCTGATGGCGCACGCGATCCTGCTGCAGGGCGACCCCCGCCGCGCTCTGGTCGAAAGCCGCAAGGCGCCGCAGGCCGATCGCCTCTACGCGCTGCGCGTCCAGACCCGCGCCTATGTCGCGGGCGGCAACCTCGCCGCCGCACAGGAGGCGGCGACCGCCGCCGTCCGCCTGGCCCCGCAGAGCGCGGATGCCTGGACCGAACTCGGCCGCTTCCGCTTCAACGCCGGCGACGTGGTCGGCGCGATCGAGGCGAGCGCCAAGGCGGTCGATCTCGACCCGGGCAACACCGACGCGCTGCTGCTGCGCGGCGAGCTGGTCCGCACCCAATATGGCCTCGTCGCGTCGCTCCCCTGGTTCGACCGCGCGTTGCAGCGCGACCCCTATCGCCACGCGACGCTGATCCAATATGCCGCAACGCTTGGCGACGCCGGGCAGACCCGCGCGATGCTCGACCTCACCCGCCGCGCGATGGAGGTCCGCCCGCGCAGCCCGCAGGCGCTGTATCTGCAAGCCGTCCTCGCCGCGCGCGCACAGCGTTTCGACCTCGCCCGTCAGCTGCTCACTCGTGCCGGCGGCGGCGTCGGCCAGCTGCCCGGCGGGCTGCTGCTCGGTGGCGCGCTCGATCTGGAGGAGGGCGCCTATGCCCGCGCGATCGAGAAGCTGCGCACGCTGATCACGCTGCAGCCAATGAACATCAATGCGCGCAAGCTGCTCGCCGCCGCCCTGCTCCACGCCGACGCGTCGAAGAACGGCATCGACGTGCTGCGCCCGGTCGTCGCGCGCGGCGACGCCGATACCTATGCGCTGACTTTGGTCGCGCGCGGCTATGAACGGATCGGCGAGCGGGCCGAGGCGGCACGCTATTTCGACCGCGCCGCGCTCCCCGTGCGCGACAATCCCGACTGGTTCAGCTCGGACGATTCGCTCCCGATCCTCGCCGCCGCAGCGGGCAAGGCGGGTGGCGACGATCCCAAGACGCTGATTCCGCTGCTGCGCGGCCTGATCGAAAACGGCCGCGGCGGCGAAGCGCTTGCCCGCGCGCAGGCTGTGGCTCAGCGCAACCCCGGCGCGCCCGCATCGGCCAGCCTGGTCGGCGACGTGCTGATGCTGCTCAAGCGCCCCGGCGACGCGGTGCCATGGTACAAGACCGCCGCCGGCATCCGCTTCGACGAACCGGCGATGCTCCGACTGGTCGAGGCGCTCGACCGATCGGGCCAGCGCCAGACTGCCTCGACCACGCTCGCTTTGTTCCTGTCGCAAAACCCGTTCAACCTGTCCGCACTGCGCCTCTCGGCGCACTGGCAGGCGGCGGCGGGCGATTTCGATACGGCGATCGATTCGCTGGAAGCGATCCGCCTGCGTATCGGCAATCGCGACGCTGCTTTGCTGGCCGAACTCGCCTTCGCCTATGCCGGAGCCGGTGAGCCCGACCGCGCCGCGCGCTATGCCGAAGCGGCCTATCTGATCGCGCCGAGCAACCCGGCGGTCGCCGGCGCGATGGGCTGGGCGCTGGCGCAGGGCGGCGACACGGCGGGCGGGATCGAGCTGTTGCGCAAGGCCGTCGCCCTCGCCCCGCGCCACCCGATGCTGCGCTGGCAACTGGCCCAGGCCTATGCCGATGCCGGTCGCAAGGACGAGGCCGTGACCGAAACCCGCGCCGCCCTCGCCACCCCCGGCTTTACCGACAAGGGCGCCGCAGAGGCGCTGCTGGCGAAACTGGCGTAACCCAATTCCTCCCCCAGCTCGCTGGGGGAGGTGGCAGCGCGCAGCGCTGACGGAGGGGCCGCCGCGCAGACGGCGGAATTTTGCCGAGATGTTCCCGGCTGTCTGCGCAGCCGCCCCTCCACCACCGGCTTCGCCGGCGGTCCCCCTCCC
>NZ_LSJM01000334.1 GCF_001557215.1 Sphingomonas sp. CCH9-E2
CCCATATGCTCGTCGCCCCGCCCACCCCGCCGGTCGATCCCAAACCAGCTGAACTGCGGCAGCCGCTCCACTACATAGTCACCCTGGATCTTCCACAATTCCTGGGTCCCGATGATATCCGGATCGCTCCGCCGGATCGTCGCGACAAACAGGTCGCGCCGCGCCTCCCACCGGTTCGCCCCATCCGACTCGAGCGGTAGCCGAACATTGAAGCTCATCACCCGCAACCCGGCCCGCCGCGCTGCGCCATGGGCCAATCCGGGCATCAGCCCCAGTCCAGCCGCCGCTGCGACCATCACTCCGCGCCGATCCATACGCACAACTCCACTCTTGCCTGTTGCCAACGCTGTCACCTATGCCTGACCCGTCAGGGGAGGCAAATGGCGCGACGGCCGACGATCAAGGAAGTTTCGAAACTCGCGGGCGTGTCGTTCAAGACCGTCTCGCGCGTGCTGAACAACGAGAAAAACGTCAGCGAGGAAACCCGCCGCCGCGTCGAGCAGGTCGTCGCCGAACTCAATTTCCGCCCCAGCCTCGCCGCACGCACGCTGGCCGGGCGCAAATCCTTTCAGGTCGGGCTGCTCTACGACAACCCCAGCCCCTATTATGTCTATCACCTGCTCGCCGGCGCGCAGGAGGGGTGCGCCGAACATGGCTATCGCCTGCTGACCCAGCCGGTCGACAGCGCCGCGCCCGGCCTCGTCGCCGATGTCGCGGCGTTGGTCGATGAAACGCACCTCGACGGGCTGATCCTGTCGCCGCCCGTGACCGAACATGCCGGGCTGCTCGACGAACTCGACCGGCGCGGCCTGCCCTATGTGCGGATCGAGCCGGGCGTGCGCCGCGATGTCGGGCGATCGGTGACGATCGACGACGCCAGCGCGGCGCAGGAGGCCACCGCGCATCTGCTGACCCACGGGCATCGCGCGATCGCCTTCATCAAGGGCCCGGACACGCATATCTCCTCGGTCGAGCGCCTCAAAGGCTATCGCGCCGCGCTCGCCGCCCACGGCATCGCGTTCGACGAGTCGCTGGTCGTGGCGGGGGATTACAGCATTGATTCGGGCCGCCGTGCCGCGCGTACGCTGCTCAATCGCACCAACCCGCCGACCGCCCTGTTCGCGGGCAATGACGATATGGCGGCAGGGGCGCTTGCGGTGGCGCATGAGTGCGGGATCGCCGTACCCGATCAACTCTCGATCGTGGGGTTCGACGATTCGGACCTTGCCGCCGCAGTCTGGCCGCCGCTCACCACCGTCCGACAGCCGGTGCACGAACTCGCCCGCAGCGCCGCCGAACTGTTGCTCGATGCCAAAAGCCCACGCGATCGGCTGACCTTCGACACCCGCCTCATCCCCCGCGCCAGCTCCGGTCCCGCGCCAGAGCGCTGAGCGAAGTTGTCCGACATCTTTGTTGACTCCGAAACGAGTTTGTAGGACAACTATCTGACACCGGTGTCTAAGCCGGGGCAGTTGGCGCACGGCGCGGAGCGGGACGACCATGTGTGCGCGTGGCACCCGGCCCCTGCCCGTTCCGTGCGGAATGGGGAGGAAATCGATGCGCATCCAGTCATCCGTCACCGGCGGCATCGCCGTCACCGCGCTCGCCACGGCGCTCGCGATCGGCACGCCCGCGCTCGCGCAGGACGCCGCGCCGCCGGCCGAAGCCGAGAAGGACGAAATCGTCGTCACCGGCATCCGGGCCTCGCTCGAGCGCGCCGCCGATATCAAGCGTGAGGCCGACCAGGTCCTCGACGTCATCACCGCCGAGGATGTCGGCAAGCTGCCTGACGCGAACGTCGCCGAGGCGCTGCAACGCGTGACCGGCGTCCAGATCACCCGCGTGTTTGGCGAGGGCCAGTCGGTGTCGGTGCGCGGGCTTCAGCAAGTCCGGGTCGAAGTCGATGGCCGCACCTTGCTCGGCTGGTCGGCGCGCCTGTCGCCGCCGGAGAACGACCAGCTTGGCCGGTCGTCGGGTCTCGATTCGGTGCCCTCCAGCCTGTTCGGGCGGCTCGAAGTGCGCAAATCGCCGCTCGCCAGCCAGGCCGAGGGCGGGCTCGGCGGCACGGTCAACCTCGTCACGCCAAAGCCGCTCGACTTCCGCAATCCCACCGTCTCGCTGCGCGCGACCGGCGTCTATTCGGAAAATAGCGAGACCTTCGAGCCGGTGCTGACCGGCTTTGCCACGACCAAATTCGCCGACGGCAAGATCGGCGTGATGCTGGCGGCGGAATATCAGAAGCGCACTTCGACCACCCAGGCGTTCGAGCGCAACAATTTCCTCAACCGCACCTATACCGGCACCGGCGCGGCGGTGACGCCCACCCCGGCACTGCTGCAATATGAAAATTTCGTCGTCGATCGTTCGCGCATCGGCCTCAACGGCGCGGTGCAGGTCGAAGTGACGCCCGAACTGGTGCTGACCGCCGACGCGCTCTTCTCGCGCCTAACCACCGGGCGGCACCAGGACTTCTTCGCCTTCCGCCTGCCGACCGGCAGCAATCCGGTGAGCAACCGGGTGGTCGAAAACGGCGTGGTCGTCGCGGGCACCGCCAATGGCACCGTCACCACGGCGGGCCAAATCCGCAACGAGCCGACCGAAAGCTATCTCTATGGCCTCAACGGCAAATATGACAGCGGCGGGCTGACGGTCGAGGCCGATGGCTATTACAGCAAGGGCACGATCGACCAGACGATCCAGATCATCACGCTGCAGGGGACGGCGCTGGTTCCCGGCGCCTTCGACTTCCGCAATGGGACGATCCCCAGCCTCAACCTCGGCACCTGGGACCCGACTGCCTATGCGTCCTATAATCCGGCCAGCAACGGCGTGCGCAGCAACCGCCTGCTCGGCCTGCTGGAGGAATGGACCGGCAAGCTCGACCTGTCCTATGAATTCGACAGCGGGTTCACCCTGGCAGCGGGGGTGCGCTACACCGATCTCCACGCGCGGTCGAACGCCTATCGTAGCCAGGTGACCCCGACCCGCGCCGAGATCGAACCCTATCTGCGCCAGGTCACCCTGGGATCGTTCCTGCCCGACATTCCGGGCAGCTTCCCGCGCGCCTTCCTCAGCACCGCGCCGACCTTCGACTATGTCTTCAGCCGGGCGCAGGCGGCCCAACCTAACCCGAACCCCAATGACCGCTCGACCCTGCTCCCCAATTCGCAGCGCGATTATGATTTCAGCGAGAAGACGCTGGCCGGCTATGTCATGGTTTCGGCCAAGGGCGATATCGGCGGTGTCCCCTTCTCCGCCAATGCCGGCGTGCGCATCGCGCGGACGAAGCTGTCGGTCGACACCTTCCTCAATGTCGGCACCACCAGCACGCTCGTCACCGACGAGAACGACTATACCAACGTGCTGCCCAGCGCGAACATCGTGTTCAACGTTACCGACAATTTCCTCGTCCGCCTGTCGGGGTCACAGACGATGCAGCGCGCGTCGATTGCCGATCTTGCGCCATCGACCTTCTTCAACGCGACCAACCTGTCGGTGACCGGGGGCAATGCCGCGCTCGACCCGCCGATCTCGACCCAGGCGGATATCAGCTTCGAATATTATACGGGGAAGAGTTCGCTCATCTCGGGCGCCTTCTTCTACAAGGACGTGAAGGACTTCATCGCCAGCTTCGTCACCACTGGCGTCGACACCAGTCTCGACCCGGCCGGGCGGGAGCTGACCTTCTCGCGCCCCGAAAACCTCGCCAGCGCGAAGATCAAGGGGTTCGAAGTCGGCGTCCAGCAGTTCTTCGACTTCCTCCCCGCGCCGCTCGACGGGCTCGGCATCATCGCCAACTACACCTTCTCGGACTCGGAGGATAATGCTGGCTTCCCGCTCGTCGCGGTGTCGAAGAACAGCTACAATCTGGTCGGCCTCTACGAAAAAGGCGCGTTCTCGGCGCGAATCGCCTATAATTACCGCGACGCGGCGGTGTTCGAATTCTCCGAAGGACGGCCGAGCTACATCGGCGCGCGCTCGCAGCTCGATGCGCAGATCGGCATCGATCTGGCCAAGGGTATCGCGCTATCGCTTCAGGCGCAGAATCTGATCCCGGAGGATTCGGCGACGACCGAATATAGCGCCGCCGGACCGGTCGCGCTCAACAGCTACGCATTGTCCGAACGCCGCTTCTCGATCGGCGTGCGCGCGAAGTTCTAACCCGCGACCCGGTCGGCGATCCCGCCGGGGAGCGCCGACCGCAGTCGCAGCAACGCGTCCGCAATCCACCGCCCCGGCTGGCGCAGCGGCCGCCGGACCCGCACCCGCAGCACCACGCGGGTGCTGCCGCTGTCGTTCCACGCCTCGTGCTCATAGGTGTCGTCGAACACCAGTGTCTCGCCCTCTGCCCAGCGGATCACCCGGTCGCCGACGCGCATCCGCGCATCGCCGTCGCGCGGAACGATCAGCCCCAGATGACAGGTGAGCAGCCCCCGCGTCGGCCCACGCTGCACCGGCACATGCGCGCCAGGCGGCAGCACCGAAAAGCTGGCACTATCGAGTCCCGGAATCGCCGCCACCGCCGCCGCCGTTGCCGGGCAGCGGGCGGCATTGACCGCTTCGCGACCGCCCCTGCGCCACAGCGCGAAACGGCCTTCCGCGCCGGCCCGATCGCCGTCGAGTGCCGCAAAACGCGCCTCATCCCGGATCGTGCGCCAGTGGTCGCGCAGCCCCCCGGTCCAGTCAAAGGCGCGCACATCCAGCACCGGCGCGACCGGCACCAGCGAGCACCCACCAATCATCCGGTCGGCAATTTCGGCCAGTGCGGCACGACGCGACGCGCGCCGAATCGGCGACCGCGACGCGGCAATAGGCAGCGCCAGTGGCTCGCCCTCGCTCCGAACAATCGACCGCTGATACACGTAACGCCCCGCCCTGCTGTCCGTCGACGATGGCACCGTCGCGGCTTGGACCCGTGGCTAGGCCGAGTCTGGGTCCAAAACATGGCCGAACCCGCGCCAAAGTGGCACGCGGCGAAGCGTTTCCACGGCGTCTGGCACGTCGCCTTCATCCAAGCTAAGCTCATCCGCGATGGCATTGTTCTCGCGCGTTAGGCCGCTCGCCCTTCCCTTCCTGCTGATCGCTGCGGCGCTGCCCGCGCTCGGCCAGTCCAGCGCCCCTGCGGCCCGGACCGCCCCCGCGCCCACCCCGGCGCCGGTTACGGTCGACAAGACGCCCTGGCTCTACCAGGGCAGCGACATTGTCCACGACCCCGAATGGCGCTTCGGGACGTTGCCCAACGGCCTGCGCTATGCGGTGCGCAAGAATGGCGTCCCCCCCGGTCAGGTCGCGGTGCGGCTGCACATCGCGGTAGGCTCTTTGATGGAGCAGGACAGCGAAAAGGGCTTTGCCCACCTGCTCGAACACCTATCCTTCCGCGGTTCGTCCAAAGTCCCTGACGGCGAATCGAAGCGCGTGTGGCAGCGGCTCGGCGTCACCTTCGGTTCGGACAGCAACGCCAGCACCACGCCGGTTTCGACCACCTACAAGCTCGACCTGCCCAATGCGACCGAGGCGAGCCTGGATCAGTCGATGATGATCCTCGCAGACATGATGGCGGCGCCCAATATCACCACCGAATCGCTGACGCTGGAACGTCCTGTCGTGCTGGCCGAACAGCGCGAGGCGCTGGGGCCGGAGGAGCGGTTCGACGATCTGCGCCGCCGCCTGTTGTTCGCGGGACAGCGCTTTGCCGACCGTCCGGTGATCGGCACAGTGCAGACCCTGACCGGCGCCACCGCCGATACGGTCCGCGCATTTCACCAGCGCTGGTATCGCCCCGAACGCGCCACATTGGTGATTGTCGGCGACCTCGATCCCGCGCTGTTCGAGGCACAGATCGCCAAGCATTTCGCGGCATGGCAGGGGGTCGGCCCCAATCCCGCCAACCCCGATTTCGGCCAGCCCAGCGACGCGCATCCCAAGAGCGCGGCGCTGGTCGAACCGACCCTGCCCCCCGTTGTCGTGCTCGCCACGCTGCGCCCCTGGACGGTGTTCGCGGATACGGTGAAGTTCAATCAGGAGCGCTGGGTCGATTTCGTCGCGGTGCGGATCATCAACCGCCGGCTCGAACGCCGCGCACGTGCCGGATCGAGCTATCTTCAGGCCAGCGCCGATCTGTCCGATGCGGTGCGCTCGGCCAACATCACCACGATCCAGGTGATTCCGATCGGCGAGGATTGGGAAAAGGCGCTCAAGGAAGTGCGCGGCGTTGTTACCGATGCGCTTGCCAGCGCCCCGACTCAGGCCGAGATCGACCGTGAGGTCAACGAAATCGCCTCGGAAATGCGCAACCAGATCGATACCGCGCGCGTGACCGCCGGATCGATCCGCGCCGACACGCTGGTCGCGGCGGTCGACATTAACGAGGTGACGACCAGCGAACAGGGCAGCCTGGGCATCTTCCAGGGTGCGATCGACGCGAAGATGTTCACGCCCGAACGCGTGCTGGCATCGACCCAGCGCGTGCTGCAGGGGGTCGCCACGCGTGCGATCATCAACACGCGCGTTGCCGATCCCAATATCCAGGCCAAGCTGACCGCCGCGCTGCAGGCCGACGTCTCGGGCCTCGCCGGCGCGCGCGCCGCGCTCGGCAATGTAAGCTTTGCGTCGCTGCCCAAGCTCGGCACGCCCGGCACGGTCGCGGCGCGATCGATCGCCGTCGCCGATCCGAAAATCGAACAGGTACGCTATTCCAATGGCGTCACCGGCCTGTTCTTCCAGAATCCGGGCGAGGTCGGCCGCGTCTATGTGTCGGTCCGCTTCGGCCGGGGGATGCAGGCATTGCCGTCCAACCGCCAGACCCCGGCCTGGGCCGCCAACCTTGCCCTGCTCGAAAGCGGGATCGGCAATTTGGGGCAGGAGGAGATCGATCAGATCACCGGCGACCGCCGCATCACCATGCGGTTCGGCGTGGGCGACGATGCCTTCGTCATTGCCGGCCAAACCTCGCCCGCCGACCTTGCCGACCAGCTGCGCCTGATCGCGACCAAGCTCGAGGTGCCGGGTTGGGACCCCAAACCGATCGCGCGGGCGCGGGCGCTCGCCATTGCCGGCAATGCCGCGCGCCGGGCCTCGCCCGACGCGGTGATCGGCGACAGCCTCGAAGCGCTGCTCCATGCCGGCGACCCGCGCTGGCAAACCCCCGAACTGCCCGAAATCCAGAAGCTCAACGCCAAGGATTTCCGCGCCTTCTGGGAACCGTTGCTCGCCAGCGGACCGATCGAGGTACAGGTATTCGGCGATATCGACGTCGACAAGGCGATCGAAGCGGTGCGCACCACCTTCGGCGCGATGAAGCCGCGTCGCGCGTCGCGCATTCTGTCGGCGGCGGTGCGCTTCCCGGCGCATGTCGCAAGCCCAGTGGTACTGCGCCACACCGGCGAGCCCGATCAGGCAGCTGCCGTCATCGCATGGCAAGCCGGCGGCGGCGCGGCGAATATTGCCGAGGGCCGCAAGCTCGAAATCCTCGCCGCCGTCATGCGCGACCGCATCCTCGACCGCATCCGCTCGACCGAGGGGGTCAGCTATTCGCCGACGGTGATCAGCCAATGGCCGGTCGGTCAGCCCAATGGCGGACGCGTGGTCGCGCTGACCCTGTTGCCGCCCGACAAGACCGACCTGTTCCTCCGCGTCGCGCGCGAGATTGCCGCGGACCTGATCGCCAAGCCGATCGAGCTCGACGAATTGCGCCGTTCGCTGGTGCCGACGCTGCAGATGGTCTCCCGCCGGTCGAGCGGCAATCCGTTCTGGATGCAGCAGACCGAAGGCGGCACCACCGATCCGCGCCGCCTCGCCGCGGTCGACACGCTCGGCCCCGATTACGGCCGCACCGGACCGGAAGAGCTTCAGGCGCTGGCCGCCAAATATCTCGCGCCGGGCAAGGACTGGTCGATGGTGGTCCTGCCGGAAGCAAAAGCGGCAACGCCGACGGCGGGAGGGCGATAGACTTCCCCCACCGTCGTCCCGGCCTTGAGCCGGGACAGGGCTGTTCTTCATCCGCGTAAGAAGAAGCCCAGCCCCGGCTCAAGGCCGGCGACGAACACTCAATTCGGTCTGAAACTACCCCTTGTACAAACCATCCAGCCGCTCGCCATAAACACCCTTCAGGATGTGGCGGCGGATCTTCAGGCTCGGGGTCAGCTGCTGGTTTTCGATCGTGAACGGCTCATCTGCCAGGATGAAGCGGCGCACGCGCTCGATCACCGATAGATCCTTGTTCACCCGGTCGACCGCGGCGCTGATCGCGGCGCGATAGTCCGGGTTCTCGCGCAGCGCCGTGAGGTCGCATTTGGTCCCCGTTTTCGCGCAAAACTCCTGCGTCCATTCGGGGTCGGGCACCAGCACCGCGGTCATGTACGGCTTGCGGTCGCCCGCGATCATCGCCTGCATGATTTCGGGCTGCAGCGTCAGCATGCCCTCTACCTTTTGCGGCGCGACATTGTCGCCCTTGTCGTTGACGATGATGTCCTTCTTGCGGTCCGTAATCTTGATCCGGCCCTTCTCGTCGATCAGGCCGATGTCGCCGGTATGCAGCCACCCATCCTTGAGCACGCGGGCGGTCTCGGCCTCGTTGCGCCAGTAACCGTGCATCACCAGTTCACCACGTACAAGGATCTCGCCATCATCGGCGATCTTGACTTCGACACCCTCCAGCGGGGGCCCGACCGTGTCGTGCTTCAGCCCAACCTTGGGCCGGTTGCAGCTGATCACCGGCGCCGCCTCGGTCTGGCCGTACCCTTGCAGGAAGGTGATGCCGAGGCTTTCGAAGAACACCCCGACCTCCGGGTTGAGCGGCGCGCCGCCGGAGACCATCGCCTTGATCCGCCCGCCGAACTTCTTCGACAATTTGGGCTTGAGCGTGCGGTCGAGGAACAGGCTCATCGGCAGGTCGAGCAACGTGTTCCGGCCCGCGGCCTTCTTGCCGCCGATCGAAACCGCGCGGTCGAGCAGATAGTTGGCGAACTTCCCCTGCTTCTCGACCTGTTTGGTGATCCGCGTGCGCAGCACTTCGAACAGGCGCGGCACGACGACCATCAGCGTCGGGCGCACCTCCTCGATATTCGACGCGAGCTTGTCGAGCCCTTCGGAGTAGTAAATCTGCGCACCCAGCCCGATCGGGAAATGCTGCCCGCCGGTATGCTCATAGGCGTGGCTCAGCGGCAGGAACGACAGGAACACTTCGTCCTCCCAACCGAAATCCTCGCTGATCACGGTGCAGCAACCCTCGACATTGGTGAGGATCGCGCCGTGATGCTGCATCACCCCGCGCGGGGAACCGCCGGTGCCGCTGGTGTAGATGATACAGGCAAGGTCCGACCGCTGCATCCGCGCCGCCGCCTGCTCGGCCTCGGCGACGTCGACCGGGTTGGCGGCGATCAGCGCGTTCCAGTCGTGGAAGTCGATCGCGCCCGGCTGGCTGAGCTTCAGCTCTTCCATCCCGATCACCACATGGCCGACGCTGCCCGCCGTGTGCAGGATCGCGGGAAGCAGCGTCTTGGCCAGCTTGGCGTCGGACACGATCGTCATCGTCGCGCCCGAATTGTCGATGATATGCTGGTGATCGCGTTCGGTGTTCGTCGTGTAGGTCGGCACGGTGACGCCGCCCGCCGCCATGATCGCCAGATCGCTCAGGCACCATTCGGGGCGGTTCTCGCTGACCAGCATCACCCGGTCGCCGGGCTTCAGCCCCAATTTCCTGAGCGCCGCCGCCAGGCTCGCGACCTTGCGCGCCGACTCGGCCCAGCTGACCGACTGCCATTTTCCGCCCGATTTCGCCCACAGGAACGGCGCATCGCCCTTTTCCCTTGCGCGGGTGAAGAACATCGAAACCAGATTGTCGAACTTTTCGAGCTTGCGCATCCTGTCCCCAACTCCTGCGGCGCGAGTTCGTGCCCGCGCTCGATCTGAGCGCAGACCCTAACGCCACCGCCGCCAATCGCAATGCCGCTACGTCACAGACGCTTGAGGATGCGCCGCACCAGTCCCGGCCCTTCGAACACCAAGGCCGAGTAGATCTGCACCATCGTCGCCCCGGCATCGAGCCGTGCCAGCGCCTCCTCCGGCGAATCGATCCCGCCGACCGCGATCACCGGCAGCGCGCCATCGGCAATCGCCAGCGCCTCCGCGAGCTTGGCCCGCGCCAGCACCGCGAGCGGGCGGCCCGAAAGCCCACCCGCCTCACGCGCCAGCGGCGAGCGCAGGCTATCCGGGCGCGAGATCGTGGTATTCCCGACGATCAGCGCATCCAGCCCGGCATCCACCGCCGCGCCGACCACGCCCGCCATGCCGTCGCGGTCGAGGTCCGGCGCGACCTTCAGAAATAGCGGAACCCGCCGCCCGTCCAGCATCCGCGCCGCACTCGCCGCGCGCAGCAGCTCGTCCAGCGCCGGCCGCGACTGCAGGTCGCGCAGCCCCGGCGTGTTGGGCGAACTGACGTTGATCGTCACATAATCGGCATGCGGCGCGACCTTGGCCACCCCCAGCGCATAGTCGGCGACGCGATCATCGCTGTCCTTGTTCGCCCCGACATTGATGCCGAGCAGGCCGGGCCGCTTAGCGCGCTTGACCCGCTCGATTGCCACATCGATCCCGCCATTGTTGAACCCCATGCGGTTCACCACCGCGCGATCCTCAACCAGCCGGAACAGCCGCGGCTTGGGATTGCCCGCCTGCGGACGCGGCGTCAGCGACCCGATCTCGACGCTGCCAAAGCCTAGGTTCATCAGCCCGTCGATCGTCTCGCCATCCTTGTCGAGCCCCGCAGCCAGCCCCACCGGGTTAGGAAATTCCACCCCGCCGATCGTCACCGGCCGCACCCGCGGGATCGCGCCACCGGGCGCCAGCGCTGCCGCCCGGATCGCCAGCCGGTGCGCCTTCTCGGCATCGAGGGTGAAGATAAGCGGCTTCAGCAGGTCGTAGAGCATGACCGCCTGATAGTGCGACGGGTTGACGAACGCTACGCCCAAGCCCATCTGCCCAATCGGAACGAATCATTCCGATTTGAGAATTGTTCGCAACGAAGGACCTCATGCGGCTCTCCGCCCAGACCGATTATGCAGTCGTCATGCTCTCCGCCGCCG
>NZ_LSJM01000335.1 GCF_001557215.1 Sphingomonas sp. CCH9-E2
GTGGTGGAGGGGCGGCCGCGCAGACGGCCGTGACCAGCTCGGCAAAATTCCGCCCACTGCGAGGGCGGCCCCTCCGTCGCCTTCGGCGCCACCTCCCCTGCGGGGCAGGGGAGGGATTTCTGCACATCTCGCCCAACGAAAAGGGGCGGCCCGTTGCCGGACCGCCCCCTTTGTTCAGCAAACGGATCGCTTGCCGCACGAGATCCCGGCCTGCGCCGGATGAGTCCGGAGCGCCTTGCGGCGCTCAGGCTCACTTGATCTCGACGGTCGCGCCGGCTTCTTCGAGCTGCTTCTTGAGCTTCTCGGCTTCGTCCTTCGACACGCCTTCCTTGACGGCCTTCGGCGCGCCCTCGACGAGAGCCTTCGCTTCGGTCAGGCCGAGGTTGGTGATGGCGCGGACTTCCTTGATGACGTTGATCTTCTTGCCACCGTCGCCGGTGAGGATCACGTCGAACTCGGTCTGCTCTTCAGCAGCCGGAGCAGCGGCGCCACCGGCGCCACCGACAGCGGCAACCGCGACCGGAGCAGCGGCGCTGACGCCCCACTTCTCTTCGAGGAGCTTCGACAGCTCAGCGGCTTCGAGGACGGTCAGTTCCGACAGCTGGTCAACAAGAGCGTTCAGGTCAGCCATTTGATATTCCCTTCAAAAATTCAGATTGGTTCGAAAAATCGCAAATGAACGACGGCTCAGGCCGCGTCCTTCTCCGCATAGGCATTGAACACGCGGGCGAGCTGCGCCGCGGGTGCCTGGGTGATCGACGCGAGCTTGGCTGCCGGGGCCTGAAGCAGGCCGACAATCTTGCCGCGCAGTTCGTCGAGCGAAGGCAGCGATGCAAGCGCCTTCACGCCTTCCGCGTCGAGCAACATGCTTCCCATTGCGCCGCCGACGATTTCGAGCTTGTCGTTCGTCTTGGCGAATTCGGTAACCACCTTGGCGGCGGCAACCGGATCGGTCGAATAGGAAAGCGCCGTCGGACCCGTCAGCAGGTCCGCGAGCACCGTGTAATCGGTGCCCTCGATCGCGATCTTGGCAAGGCGGTTCTTTGCGACCTTGTAGCTCGCGCCAGCTGCACGCGCCTTGTTGCGGAGGTCCGTCGACTGCTTGACGGTCATCCCGAGGTTGCGGGTGACGACCACCACTGCGACCTCGTTGAAGGTGCTGTTCAGCTCGGCAACGGCCTGGGTCTTCTGAGAACGATCCATGCCTGTCTCCTCACTATGCCCCGGCCAGGGCCGGAGCGGTTACGCCAGAGACCGAGCGGCTGCCCGATCCCCAATGTCCGTGGGGGCATGATCGTCAGGGCCGGAAGGGTCCGGCGGGCTGACCCGGACGCTCCGCGATGCGGATGCGACCGGCGTAAATCTCTGTCCCCGTCTTGGCGGGAAATTAAGTGCGGCCGGTTGCCGCACACCCACTGTCTCGGACGGAACGCGCACCGGTCGCCCGGTGACGCGAAGGCGCGCTCATAGCGGGTGGGGGACAGGAGTCAAGGGTGGGGGTAAGTCTATCCTCCCCCGCAAGGGGGAGGTGCCAGCGCAGATGACGGAAGGGGGAGGACGGCGATGCCCTTAAGGCTCAAGCCGCAGTGCTTCCTCCCCCTCCGTCGCCTTCGGCGCCACCTCCCGTGCGGGGCAGGGGAGGAACTAGGGTGCCTTACTCCGCCGGTGCGGTCTGGTTGCCGGAGCTCTCGCCGCGCTGGACGCGGGCGGTCATGCCGGTGGCTTCGGCGTCGTCCTGAATCTGCGCTTCGTCAGCCGTCGCCGGTTCGGCCACCGGGGCGGGAGCAGTGGCATTGTCCGTCGTCACGGGTGCGACATCGGTGACATTCTCGTCCGCCGGCAGGTCTTCGGTCAGCTCCATTGCGTTGACCGCGTTTTCGGCGGGCGCGGCTTCTTCCGATGCGCCGGAGCAGGCGGCGAGCGCTGCCGCGGCGGCAAGGGCGGTGGCGAGCTGGATCGTACGGCGATAGTTCATCTTTTGTCTCCCGGTGGTGTTCAGCGCGCGGACTGGGCCTGGGTGGCCGAGCGCGCCTCGATCTTGGATGCGAGCGTCTTGTCCCAATTATACGGGTCGCCGCGGAAATTCATCGTGCCATTCGCACTGCCATAGGCGGTCCAGTAGAGCAGATAGACCGCGACCTGCTTTTGCAGCGGGACGCGCGTCGTCTGGCCGCCCGCAACGGTCTCCGCGACCTTTTCCGGCGTCCATACCGGGTCGCCGGCCAGCAGCAGATTGGCAAGCTCGGCCGGGCGCTCGAGGCGGATACAGCCATGGCTGGCAAGCCGGTCGAAGCGCGAGAAGGTGCCCTTGGTCGGCGTGTCGTGGAGATAGACCGCGAAGGGGTTGTTGAAGTCGAACTTGAACTTGCCCAGCGCCGAGTGCGACGGCTGTTGCTGCAGGCGGCGGTTGGCGCCGGTGCCGATCACCTTGAACCCGTTGCGCGCGAGATAGGCCGGCCCCTTTGGGAACAGTTCCCGCGCGGCGATGCCGGCGGGGACGTTCCACGGCGGGTTGATCACGACCGAATGGATGTTGGACACCAGCATCGGCGTCTCGCCGCCGCCGGGCTTGCCGGTCACGCCGCGCATCGACATCACCGGGCGGTCGCCTTCGAACACCGCGACGCTGGCCGATGCGATGTTCACCTGAACCCGGTCGGTCGGCATGGACTTGGGCATCCAGCGCCAGCGTTCCATGTTCGCCATGATCTGACGCACGCGCGCCTCGACCGGGACGTTCAACGCGGCGAGCGTGCCGCTCGACACGGTGCCGGTCGGGTTGAGGCCGTAGCGGCGCTGGGCGCGGATCACCGCTTCCTTCAGCTCCGCGTCGAAACTGTTGCCGAGCCGGGCGACGCCGTCATCCTCGACCGCGAGCCGGGCGCGCAGCGCGGCGACGCGCGGGCCGGTGGCGCCAACGGTCATGTCTGGACCGGCGGCAATCGCCGACCAACCGCCCGCCGCTTCGATCAGGCGATAGCGGGCAAGGCCGGCGCGCAGCGTCTCATAGCCTTCATAGGGCGGGGCGAGGTCAGCGAACCATGCCGCCAGCCGGTTGTCCGCCAGCGCGCGGGTCAGGCCGGGAATCGGGTCCCAAGCCGCCGGGCGCAACGCCCAATCCTCCTGAAAATCGGCGGTGTCGAGGCGACCGATATGGATCGCGCGGGCGTAATCGAGCGCGGCACGGACCAGCCCCGCGTCATCGGCGGGGAGCACCTCCGCCGCCTGGGTCGAATAGCGCAGGCCATGCGCGATCCGGCCCTGCACGATGATGCGGCGCAACTGATCCGCCTGCGCCGGGGTGATCGTCGGCAACGGCAGCGCGACCGGGGTCGGCTGGACCTGAACCGGCGCGGCGGTCGGCGATGCGCTGGGGGTGGGCGACGGCGCAGCGGTCTGCGCCAGCGCGGGAGCTGCGGCTGCGAGCGCCAGAGAGGCCGCGAACAGATGCGGCCCGGGTCGTCCGAACATGGAGCAATACTTCCTTATCACCGGTCCGCGCGATGATAGGGGGGACGCGGGCGAATGTCACCCGCCGTCCTGCACGCTCCCGCAATCTCGATCCCGTCCCGATTGCGTCCAGACCCTAGCTGCGCGCAGGCAGCCGAGCGGCGATCCAGTCGAGGATATCGCGCATCACCACGTCCTTGCCGATGTCGGCGAGCAGGTCGTGATAATAGCCGTCATAGAGTTTGAGCGTCTTGTCGCTGGATCCGGCGCGGTCGAAGAAGAAGCGGCTGCCGGCGGGCAGCGTCGCATGATCCGATGTGCCATGGACGATGAGGATCGGCATCGCGAAGGCACCGAACGCAACCTCGAGCCGTTTGTCCGCCGCCCAGAGCTCGCCAACCGTGCGCGCAGGCTGGGTCTCGTTGGCGATCAGCGGATCGGCGTCCATCATCGCGACATGCGCCGGATCGCGCGAGAAATCGGCGTTCTTGAGCTTGAGCACGCTGAGGCGCGGCAGAAAGCCGCCGATCCACTGCAACAGGTTGAGCGCGAAGCGGGGCGCGGGAACCCGAAAGGCGAAGCTGTGGCAGACAAGCCCCGCGAGCTGCGCCTGGTGCTTCAGTGCGTAGCTAGTCGCAATCACGCCTCCCGCACTGTGGCCGATGAGGAAGATCGGGAGGTCCGAATGATCGACGCGGGCGCGGTCGAAGGCGAGCTGAAGGTCGGCGAGATAGTCATCGAACCGCTCGACATAGAAGCGCGGACCATCGGACGTGCCCCGACCGCGCAGGTCGACCGCATAACAGGCGTAGCCCGCCGCGTTGAGCTGCTCCGCAGGCCACTGCATGTGGACGCCGTGCGCGTTGAAACCGTGCTGGAGCACCACCACGGCCTTGGCATCGGCCACCGGCCAGCTGTGCAGGGTGATGCCGGTGCCGTCGGGTTGGACGATGCGTTCCTGGGTCATGGGTGCCTCCTCTTGGGAATGCACGAAGACTAACAGGGCGCGGCGGGAGCGACGATTACACCATCGGGTAGGTTCGCGTGCCTTTTGGGCAGGTCGGATGCGCGCTTCAATCCTCACCCGCCAGGGGGAGGTGTCAGCGCAGCTGACGGAGGGGGGAAGGGAATCGGCGTGAGCCGAGTGGACGCCGCTATCCTCCCCCTCCGTCGCCTTCGGCGCCACCTCCCCCTGGCGGGGGAGGATTGTCAGGGGAAGCGCGCCAAACGGACGAGGGCCTCGTCCAGCGCGGACAGGAAGCGCGAGCGGTCCTGCTTGCCGAACGGGGCGGGGCCGCCGATCTGGTCGCCGCCGGCGCGCAGATCGGCCATGATTGCGCGCGTCGCGATAGCCGCGCCGATCGAGCTGGTGGTGAACGGCTTGCCGGTCGGCGCAAGGACGGTTGCGCCCGCCTTGAGGCAGCGGTCGGCGAGCAGGATGTCGGCGGTTACGACGACCGTCTTCGGCCCGGCCCGCTCGGCGATCCAGTCATCCGCCGCGTCGAACCCGTCCGAGACGATGCTGCGCGTGATCAGCGGATGATCCGGGATGCGGATGAAGCTGTTGGCGACGATCGTCACCGCTACCTCGCGCCGCCATGCGACCTTGTAGATCTCGTCCTTTACCGGACAGGCATCGGCATCGACGAGGATGTGGAGGGGGGAGGTCATGCCCTTGCCACTTCGTCACCCCGGCCCTGTGCCGGGGTCCACGGTGCCGCACATCTCAATACGTGCGGCATGTGTCCGGCGCTAGCCGCAAACGGCTGGACGGGCTGAGGAGTGGACCCCGGCACAAGGCCGGGGTGACGAACGTCAGTAGAACTCACTTCTTCGGCGGCTTGCCACGATGGGGCTTGGGCGAACGCGCCGGCTGACCGCCACCGGGGCCACCCGCAGGACGCGCGCGGTGCATCGGGCGGCTGTGGTTGCGCGGCTTGCCGTGGCGCGGCTCATGGTCGCCGCGCGTGCCCGGCGGGGGCGGGCCGTCGGCCTGCTCGATCAGCACATCCTCGTCCGGGCCCGCCGATTTGGCGACTTCGCGCGCGAAGCGGTCGGCGATGGCGCGCGGCACCTGAAAGCGGGTTTCACCGGCGCCGATGCGGATCGCGCCGATCTCGCTCTTGGTCACATGACCACGACGGCAGATCAGCGGCAGGATCCAGCGCGGATCGGCATTCTGGCGGCGACCGACATTCATGCTGAACCACACGGTGTCGTCAAAGCCGGGACGATGGACCGGCCCGCGTTGATCGGACGGGCCACGGTCGATCAGCTCCTCGGGCGCGGGCATCGACGCGCGGTGCGCGCGGACCAGCGCGGCGGCGATATCCTCCGCCGTCATCTTTTCCATCAGCTCGGCGGCGAGCGCGCGATCATCCTCGTCCGGCTCGACCGGGGCGGTGATCTTTTCGATCAGGCGGTCGCGATCCTTGGCCTTGATGTCCTCGACGCTGGGGACGGGCAACCACTCGGCGTTGATCTTGGCCTGTTTCAGCGTCATTTCGACGCGGCGGCGGCGCGGATAGGGGACGATGAGCACGGCGGTGCCCTTCTTCCCCGCGCGGCCGGTGCGGCCCGAGCGGTGCTGCAGCGTCTCCGCATCGCGCGGCAGCTCGACATGCACGACCAGGCTCAGCGTCGGCAGGTCGATGCCGCGCGCGGCGACGTCGGTGGCAACGCAGACGCGCGCGCGGCGGTCGCGCAGCGCCTGCAGCGCGGCGTTGCGTTCGCTCTGGCTATGCTCGCCCGACAGCGCGACGGCGGCAAAACCGCGCTCGGTCAGGCCGGCGTGGAGGTGGCGGACATTGTCGCGCGTCGCGCAGAACAGCATTGCCGTCTCCGCCTCATGAAAGCGCAGCAGGTTGATGACGGCGTGTTCGATGTCGGACGGCGCGACCGTGATCGCCTGATAGCTGATGTCGCCATGGCCGCGATCCTCGCCCACGGTCGAGATGCGGTGCGCGTCGCGCTGATAGCGGCGGGCAAGCGCCACGATCGGCTTGGGCATGGTCGCCGAGAACAGGAGCGTGCGGCGCTCCTCCGGCGTTGCGTCGAGCAGCGCCTCAAGCTCCTCGCGAAAGCCCATGTCGAGCATCTCGTCGGCTTCGTCGAGCACGACCGCGCGGATGCTGCTCAGGTCAAGCGCGCCGCGCTCGAGATGATCGCGCAGACGACCCGGCGTGCCGACGACGATGTGCGTGCCGTAGGACAAGGTGCGCCGCTCGCGCGAGGCGTCCATGCCGCCGACACAGGTAGCGATGCGCGCTCCGGCAGGGGCATAGAGCCAGGTCAGTTCCTTGGCGACCTGAAGCGCCAGTTCGCGCGTCGGCGCGATGACCAGCGCCAGCGGCAGGCCGGGGGCGGGCAGGGCATCGCCGTCCAGCAGCTGATCGGCGATGGCGAGACCAAAGGCGACGGTTTTGCCCGACCCGGTCTGGGCCGAAACCAGCAGGTCGCGGCTACGCGCATCATCCTGCGTCACTTCGGCCTGAACGGGGGTGAGGGCGGCGTATCCGCGCTGGGTCAGCGCCTCGGCGAGGCGGGTGGGAAGGTGTGAAAAGGGCATCAAGCTCACAAACATGCCGCGCGCCCCGCGGGCAGCGCGTCGGAATCGAAATTATCGCGGGGATTTGCGCGGGCGATAGCGCATTTTTGTGGGTTTGGCGAGGGGGTGGCCCGGGAACGAAAAAACCCCGGGGTTGCCCCCGGGGTTCTTCGTGGTTCGCTTGCGGGCGAAGATCAGATCGCCGACACCTGGGCGACGTCGACCTTCACGCCCGGGCCCATCGAGGACGAGACTGCGACCTTGCGCAGATACTTGCCCTTGGCGCCCGACGGCTTCGCCTTGATCACCGCATCGACCAGCGCGTCGAAGTTCGAGCGCAGGTCGGCAGCCGAGAACGACGCCTTGCCGATGCCCGAATGGATGATACCGGCCTTTTCGACGCGATATTCGACCTGGCCGCCCTTGGCAGCCTTGACCGCTTCGGCCACGTTCATGGTGACGGTGCCGAGCTTCGGGTTCGGCATCAGGCCCTTGGGACCCAGCACCTTGCCGAGACGGCCGACCAGACCCATCATGTCCGGGGTCGCGATGCAGCGATCGAACTCGATCTTGCCGCCCTGAACGATCTCGAGCAGGTCTTCGGCGCCGACGACGTCCGCACCCGCTTCACGGGCTTCGTCCGCCTTCGCGCCCTTGGCGAACACGCCGACGCGAACGGTCTTGCCGGTGCCTGCGGGCAGGGTGACGACGCCACGGACCATCTGGTCGGCGTGACGCGGATCGACGCCCAGGTTCAGCGCGACTTCGATCGTCTCGTCAAACTTGGCGGTCGCGTTCTTCTGAGCCAGCGCGATGGCTTCATCGACGCCGTACAGCTTTTCGCGGTCGACGGTGCCGGCCAGTGCTTTCTGCTTCTTGGTCTGCTTAGCCATGGGTTCAGCCCTCCACCACTTCGAGGCCCATCGCGCGGGCGGAGCCTTCGATGATGCGCGTTGCCGCATCGAGATCGTTGGCGTTGAGATCCTTCATCTTCGCGGTCGCGATTTCGGCGAGCTGCGAGCGCTTGATCTTGCCGGCCGAGATCTTGCCCGGCTCCTTCGAGCCCGACTTGAGGTTCGCGGCCTTCTTGATGAGGTAGGTTGCCGGCGGCTGCTTCGTTTCGAAGCTGAAGCTGCGATCGGCGTAGACGGTGATGACGGTGGGGAGGGGCGTGCCCTTCTCCTGCTCGCCGGTCGCCGCGTTGAACGCCTTGCAGAACTCCATGATGTTGACGCCGCGCTGACCCAGCGCCGGACCGATCGGCGGCGAGGGGTTGGCGGAGCCCGCAGGCACCTGGAGCTTGATATAGCCCGTGATTTTCTTTGCCATTGTTCTCACTCTGTCGCTGGACGCGGCATATCGCCCCGTCCGGTTCAAGTTTAGCGGTCCAAGCGCCCCGGACTTGCGATCCGGTGCTCCCGCAATTCCATCGGGTTCCGGTGGAAGCGCGCGCCCTTAGCGAGGAAGCGGGCGAAAGGCAAGCGCGGGCTTTTTGGCTTGCAATGTTGGAAATTACATGTTCTACATCTGTTCCATTCGGGATTAGGTCGCAGGCGGCACTTGTGCGATTTCCAAAGCGTCGCTAAAGCGCGGCACCGCACAGGGGTGTAGCTCAGCTGGTTAGAGCGTCGGTCTCCAAAACCGAAGGCCCTCGGTTCGAATCCGAGCTCCCCTGCCACTTTCCCGGGCGCGCCCCGGTTCCCTTGCAGAGGTATCGCCCCGCATGTTCCGCGCGCTCTATGACTGGACGCTGAGGCTGGCCGGTCATCGGCATGCCGAGCGCTATCTGGCGACCGTCAGCTTTGCCGAATCGAGCTTTTTCCCGATTCCGCCCGATGTGATGCTGGTGCCGATGGTGCTGGCGCGGCGCGAGCAGGCGTATCGGATTGCGACGATCTGTACGATTGCGTCGGTACTGGGCGGGCTGTTCGGATACGCGATCGGGTACTTCCTGACGGGGTTCGCGCATCAGGTGCTGGAGTTTTTCCGGCACGGCGCGTTCGAGGATTTCACCGCCGCCTATCAGAAATGGGGCGCGGCGCTGATCCTGGTGAAGGGGCTGACCCCGATCCCGTTCAAGCTGGTCACGATCGCCAGCGGCCTGTCGCACTATCCGCTGGGCCTGTTCATCCTGCTGTGCACGATCACGCGCGGCGCGCGCTTCTTCCTCGTCGCGTTCCTGCTCAAGAAATATGGCGAGCCGGTGCAGAAGGTGCTGGAGGAGCGGCTGAACCTGATCGGGTGGCTGGTGCTCGCCGCGCTGATCGGCGGCTTTGCCGTGGTGGCGCTGGTATGAGCGCGGAGGCGACCCGGGCGCTGATCGAGCGCTATTATGCGGCGTTCAATGCGGGTGACAGCGCCGCGATGCTCGATTGCCTGAGCGAGGATGTCGCGCATGACATCAACCAGGGCGGGCGGCAGAACGGGAAGGCGGCGTTCCGCGATTTCCTGGCCCATATGGACCGGTGCTACCGCGAGCGGCTGGCCGATATCGTGGTGATGACGTCGCCGGATGGCGCGCGGGCGGCGGCGGAGTTTGTCGTGCACGGTGAATATCTGGCGACCGACGAAGGGCTGCCGCCAGCGACCGGCCAGACTTATGTCCTGCCGGCGGGCGCGTTTTTCGAAGTGCGCGACGGCGCCATCGCCCGCGTGTCGGTTTACTACAACCTTGCCGACTGGATCGCCCAGGTAGGCGGATGAGCATCAGCGTCCGCACGCTCGACCCCGGCGAGGTGCAGGAGCGCATCGCCGATCTGGCGCGGTTGCGGATCGCGGTGTTTCGCGAATGGCCATACCTCTATGACGGCGATGCGGGGTATGAGAGCGGGTATCTCGCCAGCTTTGCCGCCGCGCCGCACGCGGTGCTGGTCGCGGCGTTCGACGGCGCGGACATTGTCGGCATGGCGACCGCATCGCCGCTGAGCGCGCAGGGGGCGGCGGTGCTGGAGCCGGTCGCAGCGCATGGGTTCGACGTTCCCACGACCTTTTACTTCGGCGAATCGGTGTTGCTCCCGCAGTGGCGCGGGCGCGGGATCGGCCATGCGTTTTTCGACCAGCGTGAGGCGGGCGCGCGGCGGGCGGGGGCGACCCACGCCACCTTCTGTTCGGTGATCCGGCCCGACGATCATCCGATGCGGCCGGAGGGTGCGCGCAGCCATGCCGCGTTCTGGACCGCGCGCGGCTATCGCGAAGTGCCGGGGCTGGTGTGCACGATGCACTGGGCGGACCTGGGCGAGGCGGGTGAGACGCCGCACCGCTTGCAATTCTGGAGCCGCGCGCTGTGAGCGGGTTCATCCTGGGCGCCGCGGCCTATCCGGTCGACCGGCTGGCCGACTGGGACGCCTATGCCGCCAAGATCGCGCGCTGGGTCGGGGATGCGGCGGATGCGGGGGCGCAAATCGCGCTGTTCCCCGAATATGCCGGGATGGAGCTGACCGCGCTCGACCCCGCGAGTGTCGAGGATCTGCACGGGTCGATCGCGGCGCTGGGATCGCTGGTCGAGCGGGTCGACGCGCTGCATGCCGGGCTGGCGGTGCGGCATGGCATCCATATCTGCGCCGGGAGCCTGCCAGTGCGCGAAGGCGATGGCGTGTTCCGCAACCACGCGCGGCTGTTCGCGCCGAGCGGCAAGATGGGCACGCAGCGCAAGATCGTGATGACGCGGTTCGAGCGCGAGGAATGGAATATCGGCGGTGGCGCGCCGCTTACCGTGTTCGACACCGATCTGGGGCGGATCGGGATCGCCATCTGTTACGATGTCGAATTCCCGCTGATCGTGCGCGCGCAGGTGGAGGCGGGGGCGACCCTGATCCTTGCCCCGTCGGCGACCGACAGCCTGCACGGATATCATCGCGTGCGGGTGGGGGCGCAGGCACGGGCGCTGGAGAACCAATGCTATGTCGCGCAGGCACCGGTGGTGGGGGAGGCCGAATGGACACCCTCGCTCGGCACCAGCCATGGCGCGGCGGGG
>NZ_LSJM01000336.1 GCF_001557215.1 Sphingomonas sp. CCH9-E2
GAGGCTCGATGCCTCGACCGCCGCTGTTGCCCGCGCGGCATGTTGAGTCTTTGGAGCGCGCAGACGCGCGCCCCTCCCCCGACCCCTCCCGTTCCGGGAGGGGAGTGCAGAGCCCCGCGCCGAACGCCTAACCGACGTAGAAGAACGTCATCAGCACCAGCGCCAACGCCACCGACACCGCGATCAGCACCGGCGCGCGTTTGCGGCGGTAGTGCGCGATCACCGCATCGTGCGCGCGCAGGTCGAGCCAGTAATAACCCTGCCCCTCGCGCCGGATCACGCGTTGCGCGATCAGCTTGTCGAACACCGGCTTGAGCTCGGCAGGCGGGGTGTAGAGGATCGTGCTGAGCGGCGTGATCGCGTGGCTCGCGCAGAAATGGTCGACGATCTTGCGCCGCGCGCGCGCGAATTTGGTAATCGGGACCGATTCAACGACGGCCATGCCAACCCCCCCTCGTCACCCCGGCCTTGTGCCGGGGTCCACCCAGACGCACGCCCGACGCACGCCCAAATCAAGCTGCGCTTGCCGCACAGTGGACCCCGGAACAAGTCCGGGGTGACGAAAGAGGGGTTAGCGCTTGCGCCCCTGATGCTTGATGTTCGCCGGACGCCCGCGCCGCTTGAGCGGGCGTGGCGGGCCGCTCTTGCGCCGCTCGCCGTCCGGACGCGGCCCGGACCCGCTGCCCTTGCCGTCGGGCAGCTCGAAGCGCAGCGCGCCCGAGACCGGGTTGGCCTCGACCAGCTTCAATTGCAGCCGCTGGCCCAGTGCGAATTCCGCGCCGGTCTCTTCACCGACCAGCCTTTGCCCGGCCTCGTCATAGCGGAAATATTCGCGCCCCAGATCGCGCGCGGGGACGAGCCCGTCGCCGCCGATGCCATCGACCGTCGCGAAGAAGCCGAAGCTCTGCACCCCGGTGATCCGCGCATCGAGCACCTCGCCGACATGGCTCGCGAGATAGGCGGCGACATAGCGGTCGATCGTATCGCGCTCCGCCTCCATCGCGCGGCGCTCGAGCTTGCTGATCAGCTCGCCGGTCCGCTCCATGTCCTTGTCCGCCGGCAGCTCGCCGCCCGGCCCCTGCTTGAACGCCTCGGTCAGCGCGCGATGGACGACCAGGTCGGCATAACGCCGGATCGGCGAGGTGAAGTGCGCATAGCTGCCCAACGCCAGCCCGAAATGCCCGGCATTTTGCGGGCCATAATAGGCCTGGGTCTGCGTGCGCAGCACCTGCGTCATCACCTCGGCGTGGAAATCCGCCTCCTTGGTGCGCGCGATGACATGGTTGAACGTCTTGGGCCGGATCACCTGCCCCAGCGCGAATTCGACATCCAGTGTCTTCAGATACTCCTTGAGCGCGACCAGCTTCTCACGGCTCGGCGGCTCATGGATGCGGTACATGACCGGCGCCTTCTTCTTCTCCAGTGCCTTGGCCGCCGCGACGTTGGCGGCGATCATGTAATCCTCGATCAGCTTGTGCGCGTCGAGCCGTTCGCGCGGCGCGACCGAAAGGATGCGGCCCTTCTCGTCGAGCACGATGCGCCGTTCGGGCAGGTCGAGGTCGAGCGGCTCGCGCTTCGCCCGCGCCTTGTTGAGCGCGGCCCAGCAGTCCCACAGGGGGAGCAGGATCGGCAACAAGTCCCCCTCCCGCTTGCTGGAGGGGTTAGGGGAGGGCGTGTCCAAATCCGGTTCCGGTGAAGGTAACAGGCCCTCCCCCGGCCCCTCCCGCTCTGCGGGAGGGGAGGCATGCGCATCGATCGCCGCCTGCGCATCCTCATACGCAATATTCGCCGCCAGCTTCACCACCGCGCGGCTGAACCGCCAGTCCCTGATCTCGCCATCCGCGCCGATGCGCATATGGCACGCCAGCGCCGCGCGCTCGACGCCTTCCTTCAGCGAACACACATCCGCCGACAGCACCTCGGGCAGCATCGGCACGACGCGGTCGGGGAAATAGACGCTGTTGCCGCGCTTGCGCGCCTCACGGTCGAGCAGCGATCCGGGGCGGACATAGAAGCTGACATCGGCAATCGCGACGATCGCTTTCCACCCGCCCTTGTTCGCGGGGTCGTCGTCGGGCGTCGCCCACACCGCATCGTCATGGTCGCGCGCATCGGCGGGGTCGATCGCGACGATTGGCAGGTCGCGCAAATCCTCGCGCCCCTCGCCCAGCGGCTGCTTCGCCACCCGCTCCGCCTCGGCGAGCAGCTCTTCGGAGAAGATGTGCGGAATCTCATGCTTGTGGATCGCGATCAGCGAGAAGCTGCGCGGCGCGAACGGATCGCCCAGGATTTCGGTGACCTTGGCGAACAGCCGCGGGCCCTTGCCGGTCACTTCCGCCATCACCAGGTCGCCCGGCTCCGCGCCGTTGCGGTCGGAGATGACGGGGCTGGTGCGCTCCTTCTTGTCCAACCCCTGCAAATACAGCCGCCCGCCCTCTTCATGGACCACGCCCAGCACCGCCGCGTCGCTCTTGGCGAGCTTCTTCATCGGGTGGGCGATCAGGCCCTTCCCGGCCTCCTCGGTGCGCGCGAGGATGCGGTCGCCGGCGCCCAGCGCGCCGCCCGGCCCGCGCTTTTCGCGCACGCGCAGGCGGGGGACCGGAATACCCTCGGCCTCCCAGCGCTCGGGCACGGCCCAGACGGTGTCGCCATCCGCCTCGACGATGCGCAGCACCGTTACCTTGGGCACGCCGCCCATCTTGTGGAAGGCGCGGCCGGGGGCGACGTCGATCAGCCCCTCGTCGCTCATGTCCTTGAGCAGCGCCTTGAGCGCGATCTTTTCCTGCGCGGACAGGCCGAAGGCGCGCGCAATTTCACGCTTTCCTGCGGGCTGATCCGACGCGGTGATGAAATCGATGATCTGTTGGCGGGTCGGCAGGCCCGGGACGGGCTTCGACTTTGCGTTTTTCTGTTTTGCCATTGGCCGCCAACATAGGACCGCGGAGCGCCAAAACCAAATGCGCCGCAGAAAATACCCGGCCGCGGCGACCTGCACAGGCGTGGCGCTCCTATGATCGGACCAGTCCCTTTTCGCTCCGGGAGCCCCGCCGATGCGCTTCAATCGCCGCCATCTCTTCGCTGCCATCGCCGCCGGCGGTGCTGCGCTTGCCACCCGCCCGCTGATCGCGTCCGAAGGCGGGCATGGCGCGTCGGCGATCACGCCCGACGCGGCGCTCGCGACGCTGAAGAAGGGCAATCAGGCCTTCACCATGGGCCGCGCGTTCAACTATGGCCTGAATGATGGCCAGCGCCGCGCCTTTCTGGCCGGGCAGCACCCGTTCGCGACGATCGTCTGCTGTTCGGACAGCCGCGCCGCGCCGGAGCAGATTTTCGAAACGGGCGTGGGCCAGCTGTTCGTGGTGCGCAACGCTGGCAGCACCGCCGCCAATGCGCAGGCGATGGGCAGCATCGAATATTCGGTGCTGCACCTCGGCGTCCCGCTGATCGTCGTGCTCGGCCATTCGGCGTGCGGCGCGGTCAAGGCGGCGATCGAGGTGGTGGACAAGGACGCGAAGCTGCCGGGCAGCCTGGGTCCGATGGTCGAACCGATCGTCCCGGCGGTGCACACGGCGCACAAGATCGCGGGCGACTTGGTCGAGAACACGATCCGGGAGAATGTGCACCAGGTCGTCCATGACCTGCGCGCCCCCAGCCAGCGCCTGCTCGCCGCACCGCGCCGCGCGGGCAAGCTCAAGATCGTCGGGGCGGAATATCACCTTGCGTCGGGCATCGTGGAGTTTTTCGACGTCGAATAGGCGGGTCGCTTTCCGGCGCGTCGCCGCATAGGGTGCGGCGGTGTCCTGTGATCTGCTCATCATCGGCGGCGGCATCAATGGCTGCGCCATCGCGCGCGAGGCCGCGTTGCTGGGGCTCAAGGTCGTGCTGGTCGAGCGCGACAGCCTCGCCGCGCACACCTCATCGGCGTCGAGCAAGCTGATCCATGGCGGGCTGCGTTACCTCGAAACCTATGAGTTCCGCCTGGTGCGTGAGGCGCTGGTCGAGCGCGAGCGGATGCTGGCGACCGCGCCCCAGCTGATCCGCCCGATGGCGTTCGTCCTGCCGCACGCCCATGCCGTCCGTCCGCGCTGGATGGTGCGCGCCGGGCTGTATCTCTACGATCTGCTCGGCCTTGGCTCCTCGCTTCCGCGCTCGCGCGGTCTGCGCCGCGACGATCCGCGCCTCGCGCCGCTGACGGCAGGGACCAGCGGCTTCCTCTATTGGGACGCGCAGGTCGATGATGCAGCTTTGGTCCGCGCCAATGCGCAGGATGCTGCGGCCAACGGGGCGGAGATTATTACCGGCGTCGCGGTGACGGGAGCGCAGCGGGACGCGGAGCGCTGGTCGGTGACGCTGTCCGACGGCCGCACGATCGATGCCCGCGCGATCGTCAACGCCGCCGGGCCATGGGTCCGCGACCTGCTCGACACGCTCGGCGTCGCGACGACCAGCGGCCTGCGGCTGATCAAGGGCAGCCATATCACCGTCCCCGCGCTGTGGGAGGGCGACCATGCCTATATCCTGCAACAGCCCGACCGCCGCGTCGTCTTTGCCGCGCCATGGCGGGGGGAGACG
>NZ_LSJM01000337.1 GCF_001557215.1 Sphingomonas sp. CCH9-E2
CACCCAACGCCAGTATCCTATGGGTGGCCGGGTGGGGGAGCGGGCCGGTGCCGTTCCACCGAAGGTGTCACAAAAAATGTCTGAGATCGCTGTCCAGGAACGCTCGCGGCGCAAGCGCTGGGCGCGGCCTGGCAGCAGCCATGACCGGATCGTGCGCACCCTGCTCAGCATCCTGCCCGCCGGGATCGGCGTGCTCGGCGCGTTTCTGGTAATGGCGCCCTTGTTCATGGGCGGCGACGTGTCGTTCATGCTCGACAAGAACAAGGTCGATGTCGCGAGCGAGCGGCTGCGTATCCAGTCGGCGCGCTATCGCGGTGCCGATGCCAAGGGGCAGGCGTTCGTCCTGCAGGCCGGTTCAGCGGTGCAGAAAAGCTCGGCTGAGCCGGTGGTCCAGCTCAACGATCTGACCGCGGGAATCCAGTTGTCCGACGGCCCGGCCCAGGTGAAGGCCGAAAAGGGCCGTTACGACATGGAGCGCGAACAGGTTGCGGTCGACGGCCCGATCCAGTTCCGCACCTCCGACGGATACCGTCTCGATACGCGCGATTCGACGATCGATCTGAAGTCGCGCGAGCTCACCGGAACCGGCAACGTCTCGGGCAGCACGCCGCTCGGCAGCTTCAGCGGCGACAAGATGACCGCCGACCTCGACAAGCGCACGGTAAAAATAGAAGGCAATGCCCGCTTGCGGATCGATCCCAAGCGCGCAAATAGGTGATATGGTGCACCGCACATCACGCCCGCTCCTGATCGCCGCTGTGTCGGCGCTGGCCACCACTGTCCTGCTCGGTGGGGCGGCTATGGGGCAATCCGGCCATGATTCGAAGGCGCCGATCGATTTCGACGCGCAGAGCATCGAGCTGCAGGACCGCGCCAACCGCGCGATTCTCTCGGGCGGGGTGACGATCAAGCAGGCGAACATGACGCTCACCGCCGCGCGCGTGACGGTCAACTATACGGGCCAAGTGATCGACGGATCGCCCTCGGTCTCTCGCTTCGATGCCTCGGGCGGCGTCACCGTGACCCGGCCGGACCAGTCGGCCCGCGCGCAATATGGCGTGTACGACATCAACCGCCGCGTTATCACCATGCTCGGCAATGTCACGCTGACCCAGGGCGGCAACACCGTCAGCGGCGGGCGGCTGACGCTCGACCTCGACAGCGGGCGCGCATCGATCGACGGTTCGGGCGTCGGTACGACCCGCGCACCGGACGGCACCGTGGTCCGTTCGGGCGGACGCGTGACCGGGCGTTTCACGGTTCCCGACCGCAACTGATCCGACCATCGGGGCGGATGGTCGCCCGCATCCATGCATAAAACTTGCCAAGTGACTGGATGGTGAGGATTCGCTAAGCATCTCCTGCGATCAGGAAGGGCAGCATGGCAGACGTCGAGACACTGGAACCCGAAACCGTCGACGTGGGCAACCCGCCCGCATCGGGGCTGGCCGTGGTGTCCATCGCCAAATCCTATGATAAGCGCGTCGTACTGTCGGACGTGTCGCTGACGGTCGGGCGCGGTGAGGTGGTCGGGCTGCTCGGACCGAACGGCGCGGGCAAGACGACTTGCTTCTATTCGGTGATGGGGCTGGTAAAGCCCGATGCCGGGCGCATCATGCTCGACGGGCACGATATCACCCCGCTGCCCATGTATCGCCGCGCGATCCTGGGTCTTGGCTATCTGCCGCAGGAAACGTCGATCTTCCGTGGTCTTTCAGTCGCGAAGAACATCTCCGCCGTGCTCGAACTGTCGGAGCCGGACAAGACCGCGCGCGCGGGGAAGCTCGAAAAGCTGCTCGACGAATTCGGCCTGACCCGCCTGCGCGACGCGCCCGCAATGGCGCTGTCGGGCGGTGAGCGCCGCCGCGCCGAAATCGCCCGCGCACTCGCCGCCGACCCGTCGATCATGCTGCTCGACGAACCGTTCGCGGGCATCGACCCGATCTCGATCGCCGACATCCGCGATCTGGTGAAGGAATTGAAGACGCGTAACATCGGCGTCCTGATCACCGATCACAATGTCCGCGAGACCCTCGACATCGTCGATCGCGCGTCGATCATCTATGACGGTCGCGTGCTGTTCGCGGGGTCGCCGGAGGATCTGGTCGCCGACGCCAATGTCCGTCGCCTGTATCTGGGCGAGGGCTTCTCGCTTTAGTCCATGAGCCTCGCGCCGCGCCTCGATCTGCGCCAGTCGCAATCGCTGGTGATGACGCCGCAGTTGCAGCAGGCGATCAAGCTGCTCGCGCTGTCGAACCTCGAGATCGAGACGTTCATCGCCGAGGAGCTGGAGAAGAACCCGCTGCTCGATGCCGCGCGCGGCGATGACGAGCGCGGCGATGGTGCCGACCCGAGCGAGCCGTCCGAACCGCTCATCGAACGCGATGGTCCGGCGGATTCGAGCGAATTGCTGACTTCCGGCGACGCGACCGGCGAAGCTGCGCTCGACGTCGATATGACCGCCGAAACCTTCCATCATGACAGCGCCGCCGATTCGGTCGGTGGTCTCGATGGGGGCCTCGGCATGGGCGGCACCGGGGCGGGGGGCGAGGACGGCCCCGATTTCGACAGCTTCTCCTCCCCTGATCTCAGCCTCGCTGACCATCTGACCGCGCAGATCGGCGCGGTGATCGACGGCGCGGACCTGTTCATCGCCCAGCATCTGATCGACCAGATCGACGAGTGCGGTTACCTCACCGCTTCGCTGCTCGACATCGCCACGCGGCTCGGCGTCCCGCTCGCGCGGGTGGAGGCGGTGCTGGCGGTGATCCAGACGCTCGACCCGACCGGCGTCGGCGCGCGCGACCTTGCCGAATGCCTCGCGCTGCAGGCGAAGGAAGCGGATCGCTACGACCCGTGCATGGCGGCGCTGATCGCCAATCTCGACCTGCTCGCGCGCGGTGAACTCGCGCGCCTCAAGCGCATCTGCGGCGTCGATGACGAGGATATGGCGGACATGATCCGCGAGCTGCGCAGCTACGATCCCAAGCCCGGCTGTCGCTACGGCGGGGAGCCGGTACCC
>NZ_LSJM01000338.1 GCF_001557215.1 Sphingomonas sp. CCH9-E2
CCCCCGGCCCCTCCCGCAAGCGGGAGGGGAGAGATTGCCTCGACCGTCGTGTCCACCAGATCGACATAGGCGAGGCCGTCGGCGAGCTTGAGCGCGGTTTCGAAGCTCTCCGCCAGCCGCGTGGCGATGTCTTCGCGGACGACGAGGCGGTCGACCACCACCTCGATGTCGTGCTTGTACTTCTTGTCGAGCGCGGGGGCTTCTTCGATCAGGTACGTCTCGCCGTCGATGCGGACGCGCTGGAACCCGGCCTTCTGCCACTCGGCGAGTTCCTTGCGATACTCGCCCTTGCGGCCGCGCACGACCGGGGCGAGGAGCAGGAGGCGGGTGCCTTCGGGGAGCGCGAGGACGCGGTCGACCATCTGGCTGACGGTCTGCGCCGCGATCGGCAGGCCGGTCGCGGGGCTGTAGGGCACGCCGACGCGCGCCCAGAGCAGGCGCATATAATCGTAAATCTCGGTCACCGTCGCGACGGTCGAGCGCGGGTTGCGGCTGGTCGTCTTCTGCTCGATCGAGATGGCGGGGCTGAGCCCCTCGATATGCTCGACATTGGGCTTCTGCATCATCTCGAGGAACTGGCGCGCATAGGCGCTGAGCGATTCCACGTAACGCCGCTGCCCCTCGGCATAGATGGTGTCGAAGGCGAGCGAGGATTTGCCGCTGCCCGACAGACCGGTGATGACCGTCAGCGTGTCGCGCGGAATGTCGATGTCCACGCCCTTGAGGTTATGTTCGCGCGCGCCGCGGACGGAGATGTGAGTCAGTGCCATGCCGGGAGTTCTAGCTTTGTTCTGGAGGGGAAGCTAGGGGGGAGATAGGGG
>NZ_LSJM01000339.1 GCF_001557215.1 Sphingomonas sp. CCH9-E2
CCCTCGGCGTCAGCACTCCCCTCCCGCTTGCGGGAGGGGCCGGGGGAGGGCCTGTCCGCACGCGAACCGCCGAGGATACAGCCCCTCCCCTAACCCCTCCCGCAAGCGGGAGGGGAACCGGTGCCGTCGCCCTCATCGTCCTCCCGCTCGACCACGGCTTCACCTCGCCCGACATCGCGCTGCTGACCGAACAGGACATGCTCGGCGACCGCCTGGTCCGCCGCAACAAGCGCAAGAAGTCGACCGACGCCTTCCTCGCCGAACTCGCCACCCTCTCCCCCGGCGACCTCGTCGTGCATATCGAGCATGGCATCGGCCGCTACGAAGGGCTCACGCAAATCCCGGTGCAACAGGCACCGCACGACTGCGTCGCCCTCTCCTATGCCGGCGGCGACAAGCTCTACGTTCCGGTCGAAAATCTCGAAGTCCTCTCCCGCTACGGCTCCTCCGAAGAAACCGCGACGCTAGACCGCCTCGGCGGCGAAGCCTGGCAGCGGCGCAAGGCCAAGATGAAGGAGCGCATCCGCGAAATCGCGGGTGAACTCATCGCCACCGCCGCCAAGCGCGCGCTGCGCCCCGCCGACGTGGCCGAGACCGATCCCGGCAGCTACCCCGTCTTCGTCGACCGCTTCCCCTTCCAGGAAACCGACGATCAGGACCGCGCCATCGGCGACGTGCTCGAGGATCTCGCCGCCGGCAAGCCGATGGACCGCCTCGTCGTCGGCGATGTCGGCTTCGGCAAGACCGAAGTGGCCCTGCGCGCCGCCTTCGTCGCGGCGATGGCGGGGATGCAGGTCGCGGTCGTCTGCCCCACCACGCTCCTCGCGCGCCAGCATTACACCAACTTCGTCCAGCGCTTCGAAGGCTTTCCGATCCAGGTCGGCCGCCTCTCCCGCCTCGTCCCTGCGGCCGAGGCCAAGGCGACGAAGGAAGGGCTCGAAGCCGGCACCATCGACATCGTCGTCGGCACCCACGCCGTCCTTGCCAAGGGCGTCGAGTTCAAGCGCCTCGGCCTCGTCATCGTGGACGAGGAACAGCGCTTCGGCGTCACGCACAAGGAGCGGCTGAAGGCGCTCAAGACCGACGTCCACATGCTCACCCTCACCGCCACGCCGATCCCGCGCACGCTGCAGATGGCGATGTCGGGCCTGCGCGAACTCTCCGTCATCCAGACCCCGCCGGTCGATCGCCTCGCGGTCCGCACCTATGTCATGCCGTGGGACCCCGTGGTCCTGCGCGAAGCCCTGCTGCGCGAACATTATCGCGGCGGGCAGAGCTTCTTCGTCACCCCGCGCATCGCCGACCTGCCCGATATCGAGAAGTTCCTGCGTGAGGACGTGCCCGAAGTCCGCTACGTCGTCGCCCACGGCCAGATGGCGGCGAGCGAGGTCGAGGAGCGCATGTCCGCCTTCTACGACAAGAAATATGAGGTGCTGGTCTCCACCACCATCATCGAATCCGGCCTCGACATCCCGTCCGCCAACACGATGATCGTCAACCGCGCCGACCGCTTTGGCCTCGCCCAGCTCTATCAGCTGCGCGGTCGCGTCGGGCGCGCCAAGACCCGCGCCTATGCCTATATGACCACCGCGCCCCAGCGGCTGATGACCGAGGGCGCGGAAAAGCGCCTCAAGGTCCTCTCCGACCTCGATTCACTGGGCGCGGGGTTTCAGCTCGCCAGCCACGATCTCGACATTCGCGGCGCGGGCAATCTGCTCGGCGACGAACAGTCCGGGCATATCAAGGAGGTCGGCTACGAACTCTACCAGTCGATGCTGGAGGAAGCGATCATGGACGCCAAGGCCGGCGGCATCCGCGACGACGCCCGCCCGCGCGACCTGTCGCCGCAGATCACCGTCGACGCCCCGATCCTCATCCCCGAAACCTTCGTCCCCGACCTCGACCTGCGCATGGGCCTCTACCGCCGCCTGAACGAGGTCGAGGACAAGCGTGGCATCGACGAATTCGCCGCCGAGATGATCGACCGCTTCGGCAAGCTGCCCGAGGAGACCGAAAACCTCCTCACCCTGATCGAGGCCAAGCTGAACGCCAAGCGCGCCTGCATCGCCAAGATCGACGTCGGCCCAAAGGGCGCGCTCGTCACCTTCCACGAAGACAAATTCCCCAGCGTCGAAGGCCTGATGGCCTATGTCGAACGCCTCGACGGCACCGCCAAGCTGCGCCCCGACATGAAACTGGTCGTGGCGCGAGCGTTCGCGACGCCAAAGGCCCGGCTGAACGCCGCGCTGCAGATTTCGCGGGGGTTGGCTAAGGCGGCGGGGTGAGGGGTCTCGCGCTGCGCAGCCGCATCTAACCTCGGTGTAACCGCATCGCGTGTCCCATATCAGGTCTGTCAGTTGACTTTCGCTCTTCATTGCGCGTGTAAATTGCCTTTGATTCGGGGAAGATAGAGCGCTTTTCGCAAGACGAGCTATTCGCGAAACGCGGTCGGTTAGACTTGGGGGCAGTCTGGAATGAAGCGGTGGATACCCGCGCTCGCGATCGTGGCGAGCGCCAATCTTGTGATGGCTTCCGATGATGCAAGCGCGCAGCGGCGCAAGGGTGGAAAGCGACCCGTTGCGGCAGCTGCCGTTCCCGCCGCCTCACAGATTTGGGGTCCGCTGACACCGCTCGCAGGAACTGCATGGCTCGATGAAAAATCCGGCGACGTCATCCAGTATCGCTGGAAGCTGCGCAATGAGATCCTCGCCATTGAAACCTATTCGCGGTCCGAAACGGAGCCGCAAATCGACGAAGTCCGGCTCGCACCCAATGGACTGTCGCTTACCCGGGTAACCGTGCAGCCGACCTCCGCAATGCAACGTCAATATGTGCTGGAAATGCCGCGCGCAGGCGTTCTGATCGAAGCCGAGGCAGTCGGCGCGACGATTACGCGGCGAACGCTCAGGCTAACTCCTGAACGGATCTTCGTCGATAGCGAGATCACCGTGAACGGCGCGACCCGGCCGGGCGCAAGCGTCGAATGGCGTAAGCTCAGCTCAGCCGAATTGCCTGAGCAACTCGGCCGAATTGCGGCAGCGCAGGCAGCCCAACGCGCCGAGCAGGCGGAGCTGGCCAAGGTCTGGGGGCCGTTTGTCCAATTGGCAGGCACCGACTGGAAGTGGCGATCGGGCAAATCGGATTACGTCTCGGAATATCGCTGGCGCGAACCCGGAAAATCGCTCGTCGTCACCCATAATGCGTCGCGAAAGGGGGAGAGCTATCAGGAGATCGTGACGCTCGACCCCGCAAGTGGAGCGTTGACGGGCACCGGAGCCGGAGGCGAATATCGCTATAGCCTTGAGGACGGCGCCATCGTTGCGACGGCGTCGAGCAACAAGATTCGCACCACCCGCAAGCTGATCGACGCGACCAGCTATCAACTCGTCACGCATAAGCGGAAGGGCGAAAGCTGGATACCGGACGAGAATATTCTCGTGCAAAGCGCGGTTGGCGGAGTTCCCACCGTCCCCATTCAGTTGATGGCGACGAGTGGTGCCATCGTATCGAGCGAAGCGCTGCAAGTGGCGGTGCCGATCGCGCCACCCGCGGCTCCCGACCGGGCCGAGCAGGTCGCTGTGCAGCAGGCTGCTCCTCCCGCGCCTCCTGAGCCCGCAAAGAAGAAAGGGGGCGGATTGCTCGCGACCCTCGGCCGGGTCGGAGAGGTCATGGTGGCGACGACGGGTGCCAACCTGCTCACGAACGCACTGACCAAGGAAACCGGCATTGCAATGGACCCGACCGGAGCCTCTCCGGGCGGGCAGTCAATCCTCGGCGCGATTCGCGGAAACCCTGCCAGCGCATCCGGCGGCGGCGCTCCTTCGGCACCCGCAGGCTCGGCAGCACCAGCTGGAAAGGGCTATGCTGCGCGCCCCAATATCCTGTCGGGGCATCCAGCCTGCCGGGGCTATACCGTCGACAACTACAAGCAATACTTCCAGCAGAATTCGAAGGGGCCGGATGTTCAGCTCCATTCGCTCTGTGCTGGAGCCTATAATTATTACTGGATGTATTTGAATGCGATCAGGCAGGGCTACAGCCAGGCTGATAGTGATCGGACTTATGCCGCGTTTACGGATTCCGCCAAGGTCGCGATAAACTTTTACGAAACCGCGCGCTGAGCGAACGGGAGACGCGATGCGCCGATTCGCCTTCATGCTGCTGGCTGCACTTGTGCTGCTATGGGCGGGCACACCGTCGACGCCTGCGCAAACGCCGCTCAGTGTCTATTATTGCACGCTGCACAATGTGAGTTCGGACATTCTCTACATGTCCCCGGTTCGGTCGGTCGGGCCCGTGGCCGAACGTGCCTCCTACGGCCCCGCTTATGCTGCCGAACTGGAAGCTGCCGGTTTGGTACCAGCGGGTTCCGCACCGAAGTGCACGATGCGCGCTACCGATGCCGAGATTGAGGAAGGGCGCGCCAACGCCCTGCGCCACTGCGGCACGTGCGGGCCCGCGACCCGCCTCGTGGTTGCTGGCCGGGGCAGCGGCGGGCCGACGGGCGCGCCACCTGCAACACGCCGCACACAAGGTTCCGGCGCTTCGCGCTTCGAAGCTCCAGAAGTGTCGATCAGACGCCAGTTTCAGCAGAACTCGCCCGGAACATGCCTCGTCGATCGCGGCGGCGGGGTTCGCTGCACGGGTGGCGTGCAGGACGGCAAGCCGCTGCCGGGCTTTTCTGTAGACCCTGCACCTCGACCACAAGCAATGATCGAGTCACCACCGGCCGGTCGGGCATATCTTTGCAAGAAGCGCGTGGCCGGACGGTGTGTCGATGCGCCCGTGACAACGCCGACGCCGATGCCCAGGCCATCCCCCCTGCCTGGTTCCGGCACGATCAGGCCGACGCCCAAACCGACACCCGCGCCGAGCCCGAAGCCAAAGCCCACCCCGGCGCCGAAACCGAAACCCACGCCCACGCCACTGCCGCAACTGCAGACCGTCTGCGCCACTTTGGACGTCTACGGCAATGCCCAGTCGGTAACGATCACGCTGCGATGGCCCGAGATTCAGGTCCACGTGTCGGGTCACACCCGGCTGTTCATGCGCAACCTGGGGACCGGTGCCGAATATAAGCTTGGCGCGACGCGCTATTCCATCCCGGCCGGGACCTATCGGCTTTGGGCAAACGGACCGGCAGTGGGAGGACCCTTCGGAAATGGCAACATCTCGGCCTGCGCGACCTACCGGGTGGCGTAGGGCGGCGGTTGAAGTCATGGCAGACGGGGCTCGCGCCTGAACGATCGAGGGCGTCCAGCCGGCCGGAGCGCCCTTCCCCGCTTGCAATGTTGGACCCGATATGTTCTCATTCCCCGGTCGCATTTCGACCGCTCTTTGACCCCGTCGATCGCCCCGCCGCCGGACCCGCGCTGTCCGTGGTCCGAAGCTGACACCCCGCCTGACACACGCGCATATTTGTCAGCTTCGTCAGCCCCGCCCCGGCACCATCCGCCCGCAACCCGGCGCAAGCTGACAGGATGCAGCGCGTTCCGCGTAACTTCGTCAGTTTCGCGTTAGCCCTCTCCGGCCCCACCCGTACCGTGCCGGACTGCACGACAGCGTAAAGCCAGTGCAAACTTCCGCGCCGCCGCCCGCCGATCCGGCCATGCGCCGCCGCGCGGCCCGGTTCGGCGCTGCGCCCGTTTTCCCCGCCATCCGCCGCGCAAAACTTGGTGCGGACCGGTCCGCGTCTGCGTATGACGGCGCAGCCCTACGGGATTCGGCTCGGCACGGATGCGCGCGACTTATGACGGTGATTGAGGGACTCGCGGCGCCCGCGACGACCATCTTCGAACGCATGTCACGCGCCGCCGCGGCGAGCGGCGCGATCAACCTTGGACAGGGCTTTCCCGACCTGCCCGAGCCGCCCGAGCTGATCGCCGCCGCGCAATCCGCGCTCAGCGGGCACAGCAACCAATATCCCCCGATGCGCGGCCTGCCCCGGCTGCGACAGGCGATCGCGGCCTTTTATGCCCGCGAACAGGGGCTTGAGCTTGCCGAGGACGCGGTGCTCGTCACCTCCGGCGCGACAGAGGCGCTGGCGGCCGCGATCCTGGCGCTGGTCCGCCCGGGGGATGAGGTCATTCTGGTCCAGCCGCTCTATGACGCCTATGTCCCGCTGGTGCAGCGTGCCGGGGGCGTTGCGCGGTTCGTCGATCTGACCCCGCCGGCCTGGACGCTGCCGCTCGACGCGCTGTTCGCGGCGACGAGTGCGCGGACGCGGATGTTGATCCTCAACACGCCCAACAATCCGGCGGGCAGCCGGATCGACCGGGCGACGCTGGAGGCCATCGCGACCTGGGCGCAGCGGCACGGCGTGATCCTGCTGTGCGATGAGGTGTGGGAGGCGATGCAGTTCGACGGCGCCGGCCATGTCTCGCCGCTCGCCATTCCCGGCCTGCGCGACCACACGGTCAAGATCGGGTCGGCGGGCAAGATTTTTTCGCTGACCGGGTGGAAGGTCGGCTGGGCCTGCGCCGCGCCGGAGCTGATCGCGCAGATCGGGGCCAGCCACCAGTTCCTGACCTTCACCACCCCGCCGATGCTGCAATGGGCGGTGGCGGAGGGGCTGGACCTTCCCGCCGCCTGGCACGCCGCGCACCGCGCGCGCTATCAGCCGGGCCGGGCCCGCCTGATCGCCGGGCTGCAGGATGCGGGCTATGCCGTGCTGCCCAGTGCCGCGACCTGGTTCGTGACGATCGATCTCGCCGCGTCGGGGATCGCGCTGGACGACCAGAGCTTCTGCGAGCGGTCGATCCCCGAGGCCGGCGTCGCGGCGATCCCGATCAGTTCCTTCTATGCCCGGGCGCCGCTGACGGGCTATGTCCGCCTCTGTTTCGCGAAGGGCGCTGACACGCTGGATGCCGCGGTCGAACGTCTGGGCGCGTTTCGAAAGAGCCTGTCGTGATGGATGATGCCGCCGCTGCCGCCGCGCTGATCGTCGAGACGGGTCGCCGCCTCGATGCCCGCGGCCTCGCCCCCGCCACCGCCGGCAACTATTCGATCCGGCTCGCCGATGGCAGCATCGCCGTAACCGTGTCCGGCGCGCACAAGGGACGGCTGACGCCCGACGGAGTGATGCGCGTCGATGCGACCGGCCGCCCGCTCGATGCCAAGCGCCCCTCCGCCGAGACCTTGCTCCACTGCCTGGTCTATGAATGCGACCCCGGCGCGGGGGCGGTGCTGCACACCCATTCGGTCTCCGGCACCGTGCTCAGCCGCGCGCTGGGCGACGCGATCGTCCTGAGCGGCTATGAATTGCTCAAGATCTTTCCCGGCACCGACACCCACGACACCAGCATCGCGATCCCGATCGTCGACAACAGCCAGGACATGACCGCCTTGGCGCAGCAGCTGCGGCCCGTGCTTGCGGCGCAACGCCCGATCGTCCCGGCCTTCTACATCCGCGGCCATGGGCTTTATGGCTGGGGCCCGACGATGGACGCTGCCGAAAATATGATCGAAGCCATCGAGTTCCTGCTCACCTGCGCGTGGGAGGAACTGAAGCGCGAAGGTGCCAAGCGATGACCAGCCTGACCCAGTATGACGACGCCGCGCCGTATGCCGTGCGCCAGCAGCTTTCCGATGATGCCGCCATCGCCGCAGCGCTGGCCCCGCACGGCATCCTGCTGGAGCGCTGGGTGCCAAAGGCGCCGCTGGCGGCTGCGTCTAGCGATGCCGATATTCTCGCAGCCTATGCCGATGACATCGACGCGCTGAAGGCCCGCGGCGGTTATCAGAGCTGCGACGTGCTGCGGCTCGACCCCGACCATCCCCAGCGCGCCGAACTGCGCGCCAGGTTTCTGGCCGAACATATCCACCATGACGATGAGGTGCGCTTTTTCGTCGAAGGCGCTGGCCTGTTTTACATCCATGCCGGCGGGCTGGTCCATGCGCTGGAATGCACGGCGGGCGATCTCATCGCGGTACCGGCCGGCACGCACCATTGGTTCGACACGGGGGAACGGCCGAGCTTTACCGTGATCCGGCTGTTCACCTTGCCCGACGGTTGGGTGGCGCAGTTCACCGGCGATCCGATCGCCGACGCCATCCCGCTCTATCAAGGCATCGCCGCGTGACGCCCAGCGCGATCGTCACCGATATCGAAGGAACCACGTCGAGCATCGCGTTCGTCCATGACGTGCTGTTTCCCTATAGCCGGGCGCGGCTGGCGGCCTATGTCGCGGCGCACGCGGCCAGGCCGGATATGGCGGCGATCCTCGACGCCGTGCGCGCCGAAGCCGGGGTGCCCGCGCTCGACACCGCTGGCTGCACGGCGCTGCTGCTCGAATGGCACGATGCCGATCGCAAGATCGCGCCGCTCAAGGCGCTGCAGGGGCTGATCTGGGCAAATGGCTATGCCACGGGCGCGCTTCAGGGCCATGTCTATCCAGACGCGGTTGCGGGGCTGAAGCGCTGGCATGCGCGCGGGATTAAGCTCTACGTCTATTCCTCCGGCTCGGTCGCCGCGCAGAAATTGATCTTCGGCCATACCGCCGATGGCGACCTCACGCCCCTGTTTTCCGGCTATTTCGACACCGCCATCGGCGGGAAGAAGGAGGCCGCTTCCTATGCCGCCGTCGCCGACGCCATCGGCGTTCCGCCGGGCGAAATCCTGTTCCTTTCCGATGTCGCTGCGGAACTGGATGCAGCGGCCTCGGCGGGGCTGATGGTGACGTTGCTGGCCCGCGATGCTGCGCCGCTGGCATCGCCCTATCCGGTGGCCGAGGGCTTCAACGCAATTTTGCCGGAAGGAGCGTTCGCATGAGGATCGACGGCGTCACCACCCGCTCGATCTGGGTCGAGCCGGATGGGTGGTCGGTCGGTATCTTCGATCAGCGTCTGCTGCCCTGGACGGTCGAGCGCATGGTACTGCGCAGCGTCGAGGATGCCGCCACCGCGATCGCCGACATGGCGACCCGTGGTGCACCGATGATCGGGGCGGTCGCGGCCTATGGCCTGGCCTTCGGGCTCAAGGCCGCCCCCTCCGACGCCGGTCTGGTCGCCAGCTTCGATCGGCTGCGCAACACCCGTCCGACTGCGGTCAACCTGCTCTGGGCGCTGGACCGCGTGCGCCGTGCCGTCTCCCCGCTGCCGCCCGCGCAGCGTGCCGCCGCTGCGCATGACGAAGCGGCGCGCATCTGCGACGAAGATGTGGCGATGAACCGCGCGATCGGCGAAGCCGGGCTCGGCATCATTCGCGACATCGCCGCGCGCAAGGGTGGGGCACCGGTCAACATCCTCACCCATTGCAATGCCGGCTGGCTGGCCACGGTCGACTGGGGCACGGCGACCGCGCCGCTTTACCGCGCGCATGACGAGGGCATCGCGCTGCACGTGTGGGTGGACGAAACGCGTCCGCGCAACCAGGGCGCGCTCACCGCCTTCGAACTCGCCGCACATGGCGTGCCGCACAGCTATATCGTCGACAATGCCGGGGGCTTGCTCATGCAACGCGGTGAGGTCGACATGGTCATCGTCGGCACCGACCGGGTGACCGCCAATGGCGATGTCTGCAACAAGATCGGCACCTATCTGAAGGCGCTGGCCGCACAGGCGCACGGCGTGCCCTTCTACGTGGCGCTGCCATCATCGACCTATGACCCGGCGACCCCGACCGGGGCCGGCGTCCCGATCGAGGAGCGCAATAGCGAAGAGGTCGCGTTTGTTGTCGGTGAGGGCGGCCAGAAGCTGCGGGTCACAAGCGCTCCCGTGCGCAACCCTGCCTTTGACATCACCCCGGCAGCGCTCGTCACCGGCTATGTGACCGAGGCGGGGGTCGCGGCGGATGCCGCCGCACTGGCGGCCATGCTCGACGCGCGCATCCTGCCGACCTGATCGACGCGTCACGACGCCCCTGACCTTGACTTATGTCAACGCTGCTGCCATATCGCGGCGCAGCGAGGCGTTATGCAGCGTGATCGGGTTCCGGTGACCATCCGGCCCCTGGCTCCGCCTCGGTTGATTGCTCGGCTTCCCAAATCACGCGGGTCGTCAATTTTTTGACCCGCCTGCGCGCGCGCATTCCGCATGCGCGCTGGCCGTTATGCAAAGAGACTCCATGACTGAATTCAAGACCCTCGGCCTGTCCGAGACCACGCTGGCTGCGCTGTCGGCAAAGGGGTACACCACCGCGACCCCGATCCAGGCGCAGTCGATCCCCGCGCTGCTCGAAGGGCGCGACCTGCTCGGCATCGCACAGACCGGCACCGGCAAGACCGCCGCGTTCATGCTCCCCTCGATCGAGCGGCTCGTCGCGTCGAACAAGCGCGCGCAGCCGCGTGGGTGCCGCATGCTCGTCCTCGCCCCGACCCGCGAACTGGCCAGCCAGATCGCGCAGAGCGCCCGCGACTATAGCAAGGGCACCAAGCTCAGCGTCGCGACCGTGTTCGGCGGCACGTCGATCCACAAGAACAAGACCGACCTGGCCCGCGGTGTCGACATCGTCGTCGCGACCCCCGGCCGCCTCGTCGACCTGATCGAGCAATGCTACGCCATCCTGCTCGGCATCGAGATCCTGGTGCTGGACGAGGCCGACCAGATGATGGACCTGGGTTTCATCCACGCATTGAAGCGCATCGTCCGTGAGCTGCCCAGCAAGCGCCAGACCCTGTTCTTCTCGGCCACCATGCCCAAGTCGATCCGCGACCTCGCGACCCAGTTCATCAAGGATCCGGTCGAGGTTAAGGTGACCCCCGTCGCCACCACTGCCGAGCGGGTCGAGCAGTTCGTGACTCACGTCAACCAGAGCGAGAAACAGTCGCTGCTGACGATCGCGCTGCGCGACGCGAGCATCGACCGCGCTTTGGTCTTCACCCGCACCAAGCATGGCGCCGACCGCGTCGTGAAGCTGCTGGCGGCGAGCGGAATCGCGGCGAACGCGATCCACGGCAACAAGAGCCAGCCGCAGCGTGAGCGTGCGCTGGGCGAGTTCAAGTCGGGCAAGGTCAAGATCCTGGTCGCGACCGACATCGCCGCGCGCGGCATCGACGTGTCTGGAGTGAGCCATGTGTTCAACTTCGAACTGCCCAATGTGCCCGACCAATATGTCCACCGCATCGGCCGCACCGCGCGTGCCGGCGCGACCGGCATCGCCATCAGCTACTGCGCCGATGACGAGCGGCCGTATCTGCGCGACATCGAAAAGCTGATCCGTCAGAAGGTGACGATCCAGCCGCTGCCCGAGGACTTCCTCGCCGAATCCGCCCGGATCAAGTCGAGCCGCGGCCCGATCCCGATGAGCCGCGACGAGATCAACGGCCGCAACGGCCGCACGATGCAGGACCGCAACGCGCATCACCGCGCCGCCCAGCGCGACCGCGGCCCGCGCGGCAATCCGGCGGGTGAGCGCCGCGAAACACTCGGCACCGCCCCACGCGGTGGCGAAGGCGCAGCGGCCGGCGACAAGCCGCGCTTCTACGGCCCGCGCAAGAAGAAGTTCACCCCGCGTCCCGCTGGCGCCACCGGCGGCCAGCGCAGCGGCGGCGGCCAGGGCCAGCGTCGCGGCTAACCGATCCCCGCTCCTCCCGGCCCGGCCGGGGGGAGCGGATCAGTTGGCGGAGACCGGCTTGATCGCCTTTGCGAACGCCAGCACCGACGGCATCAGTGCGCGGATATCGGCATCGGTCGTGCCGGGCGCATATCGATAGATCGTCACGACCTTGCCCGACACGACGGTCATGCACCCGCTCATCGCCAGCGTATATTTGATTCCCCGCTCCGGTGCGACCATGTCGAGGACCGCGCCGAGATACAGGCAGTGGGCGTCCTGGCCATAGCCGAGCACCTCGCCCTTGACCTGAACCGGGCTGCCCATGGTGCGCGACAGGTTGGTGCTCGCCTCTTCCACATCCTTAGCCGAGGAGGCCGCTTTCAGCGCCGGCCCTACGGCTCGCTGAAATTCGGCGGTATTGGTGCGGACGGCCAGCAGTTCGTTCGGCGTCTTGAGGATGAAATAGTCCTTCCACGCCTTGTCCGCGTCGCACGATAACGCGGTCAGATGCGTGACGTTGCGATTGTCCGCACTCGCCAGCATTTGCGCGACAGCAGCAGCCTTGCCTTCCGTCGCAGAACAATAGCCCGCCGGCAGCGCGGCGGTGAACTCGACCAATCCCACGCGAAAGCGGCTCTGGGCGACGGCGGGGGTGACGATAGCGGCGACCAGGCCGGCCATAAGAAGCGATTTCATGGGGCGATGCTAACGCACTTCCATGCGAAATCGAGCGCCCTTACCGCCGCGTCGGCCTACGCCCGCGCTCCCGTGCCAGTTCATCCGCACGCCCGGCGATCAGCCGCGCGACCCGGTCGGCACCGATTGTCGCCTCGTTCCCGCCACGCCCGATCAGCGGCGCAGCGCGGCGATACAGCGCCAGCGCCTTGTCGAATTCGCCTGCCGATTCGGCGCACAGGCCAAGGTCGAAGGTGATCGACGGATGGTTCGGCGCCTGCGTGTCCATCGCCGCCCAGGCTGCGCAGGCGGCGGGCAGGTCACGCTGCGTCTGCTTGACGATATCCTTGAACGGACGCTCGAGCGGCTTGGGCAGGCCGCGCGTGCTTTCGCGAAAGCGGATCGAATAGAGTTCGACCGACGGAACGATGTCGCTGCGGACGGATTCGGCGATGTCGATGATCATCCCGCGAATCGCCTCTTCGGTCGTGCGCGCCGGGTCCTGGCCGCGGCACCAGCTGGTTTCATCGCGGCGCGGACGCGACACGCCATAGACGACGCGCGCCCGCGCATCGGTGATGCGCAGATCGGCATTCACATTGATGATGCGCCGGGTGCAATCCTTTTCGACTTCTTCCTCGCGCAGGCATTTGCCGTCGCGTTTGCCGCCCTCGCGCTCGACACACTCCTTCTCCTTGCGCTTGAACCGCGTTTCCTGAACGCCGGTGACGACATTGCCGTTGAGCAGGCCGTCGGCATCGCCGCCGGGTCCGCCAATCAGCTCGAAATGAGTCCGCCCCTCGATATCCGGCCGCCCCAATGCGCGTTCGATGGCCAGCGCGAGCTGCATCCCGTCCTCGCCCCCGATCCGCCCGACCCGCAGCGAATCGAGCATCGCGGCGTCGCGATAGGGCGCTGCGAAGCGTCCGGTCATGCGCACGCTTTCGGCATAAGCGGCGGTCGCAAACAGGCTGGCGGCGGCAACGGCGAGTCCGGCGCGGATCGGCAACGGAAGCATGGCATTTCCCCCTGAGCAATCTCAGTACGCCGTTGTTTCGCACCCGGCGCGATCTGCGGCAAGCCCGCTGAGCACCCGCCGCCGTCATCGCACGGTCACACAGGTTGCATCCGGGCCACCCCTTTGCTAGGCGCGCGCCAACCCATCGGGGGTGCCGCACCGGCACACCCCCGAATCCCCATGGGGCCATTCTAGAGTCCAAGAGGAAACACGCGTCCGTGGATAATTCCGGCGGTATCCAAGCCAGCTTAAGCGGTCGTTATGCGACTGCGCTGTTCGATCTGGCGCGCGAGAGCGGTTCGATCGCGACGGTCGAATCGAGCCTCGCCACGGTCCGCCAAGCGCTGACCGAATCGGCCGACTTTGCGGCGCTGACCAAGAGCCCGCTGCTCGGTCGCGACGAAGCGGCGCGCGGCGTCGCTGCGGCGGCGGGCGCGATGAAGCTCGATCCGCTCACCATCCGCTTCGTTGGCGTGCTGGCCCAGAATCGCCGCCTGTCGGCGCTGCCCGGCATGATCCGCGACTTCCGCACGCTGGCCGCGCGCCATCGCGGCGAAGTGACCGCCGAAGTCGTGTCGGCGCACCCGCTCGACGCGGCGCAGGTCGCTGAACTGAAGACGCAGCTGCGCACCCGCGTCGGCCGCGACGTCACTGTCGACCTGTCGGTCGATCCCTCGCTCCTTGGCGGGCTGGTCGTGAAGATCGGCTCCCAGATGATCGACAGCTCGATCAAGACCCGTCTCAATTCCCTCGCGCATGCGATGAAAGGCTGAAAGCTAGAACCATGGATATCCGCGCCGCAGAAATCTCCAAGGTCATCAAGGACCAGATCGCCAATTTCGGCACCGAGGCAGAGGTCAGCGAGACCGGCCAGGTACTGAGCGTGGGTGACGGCATCGCGCGCGTCCACGGCCTCGACAATGTCCAGGCGGGCGAAATGGTCGAATTCGCCAATGGCGTTCAGGGCATGGCGCTGAACCTCGAAGCGGATAACGTCGGTATCGTGATCTTCGGCTCGGACTCGGAGATCAAGGAAGGCGACACCGTCAAGCGCACCGGCACCATCGTCGACGTGCCCGTCGGCAAGGGCCTGCTCGGCCGCGTCGTGGACGGCCTTGGCAACCCGATCGACGGCAAGGGCCCGATCGTCTCCGACCAGCGTTCGCGCGTCGAAGTGAAGGCGCCGGGCATCATCCCGCGCAAGTCGGTGCATGAGCCGGTGCAGACCGGCCTCAAGGCGATCGACGCGCTCGTCCCCGTCGGCCGCGGCCAGCGCGAGCTGATCATCGGCGACCGTCAGACCGGCAAGTCGGCCGTCGCGATCGACACCTTCATCAACCAGAAGACCGTCAACGCCGGCACCGACGAGAGCAAGAAGCTCTATTGCGTGTATGTCGCCGTCGGCCAGAAGCGCTCGACCGTCGCACAGCTCGTCCGCACGCTCGAAGAAAATGGCGCGATGGAGTACTCGATCGTGGTCGCCGCGACCGCATCGGACCCCGCTCCGCTGCAGTTCCTCGCGCCCTACACCGGCTGCGCGATGGGCGAATATTTCCGCGACAACGGCATGCACGCCGTGATCGTCTATGACGATCTGTCGAAGCAGGCCGTCGCCTATCGTCAGATGTCGCTGCTGCTGCGCCGCCCGCCGGGCCGCGAAGCCTATCCGGGCGACGTCTTCTACCTCCACAGCCGCCTGCTGGAGCGCGCCGCGAAGCTCAACGAAGCCAATGGCTCGGGCTCGCTGACCGCGCTGCCGATCATCGAGACGCAGGCGGGCGACGTGTCGGCCTATATCCCGACCAACGTGATCTCGATCACCGACGGCCAGATCTTCCTTGAAACCGACCTGTTCTTCGCGGGCATCCGCCCGGCGATCAACGTCGGTCTGTCGGTGTCGCGCGTGGGTTCGTCGGCACAGACCAAGGCGATGAAGAAGGTGTCGGGCTCGATCAAGCTCGAGCTCGCCCAGTATCGCGAAATGGCCGCGTTCGCGCAGTTCGGTTCGGATCTCGACGCCTCGACGCAAAAGCTGCTCAACCGCGGTGCGCGCCTGACCGAGCTGCTGAAGCAGCCGCAGTTCTCGCCGCTGCCATTCGAAGAGCAGACCGTGTCGATCTTCGCCGGCACCAACGGCTATCTCGACAGCGTCGCGGTGACCGACGTCGTCCGCTACGAGGCCGCGATGCTCGCCGAAATGCGCAGCAAGCACGCCGACATCCTCGCCGCGATCCGCGACAGCAAGGATCTGAGCGACGACACCAAGGCGAAGCTAAAGGATGCGCTCGCCGCGTTCGGCAAGACGTTCGCGTAAAGCAAAATAGCCCTCTCTCCGCTCGCGGGGAGAGGGTTGGGAGAGGGGCATGAAAGCTCCACTCCCGAC
>NZ_LSJM01000340.1 GCF_001557215.1 Sphingomonas sp. CCH9-E2
CGGTGGTCGCCATCGTGTATTTGCGCTCGCCGATCGCGCCGACGATCTGGCCTGCATCCTCGATGTGAATGCGCTCGTCACCGGCCTGGCGGTCGAAGCGATCGACCACCAGGACCGTCGGGCCATGGGCGAGCAACTCGGCCGGGATGCCATCGACCGCTTCGACCGGGACCAGGCGGCAATCGGCGGTCTCGACGCCGATGCTGCGCGCGAGTTGCATCGCGGCGAACTCGGCCTCCGGCAGCCCGGGATAACGTTCGCTGGGAACCTTGAGGATGCAGCGTCCCGTCCCCATCCGGCCCGGAACCGTCAGCCGTTCGCCATCCGCTTGGGCGACGAATTTGAGCTGGACGCCCGCGAGCGAGAATTTGACGATGCCTTCGGGTTGCGCCGCTTCGAAGCCATGGACGCGCTCCAGCCGCAAGGGCCCGGCCGAGTCGGGCGTGCCGGTCTCGGGCGTGATCAGCACGGCTCCGGGCAGATCGCCACCGAGCCGCAGCAGCAGGTCGAATTGATCGTGATTGCCGGGGCCCATCTCCGCCATCACCAATTCGCGCAGCGCCCCTTCGGGCAGGAGTCCGGAAAACCAGGGCGGCAACAGGCCATGCAACCCGATCTTGTCGCTGCGGTCAGCGAGCCGTGCGCGGGTCGCGTCATCGTCGCCGGGGACTTGCCAACCCAGACTCAGCACCGGCCGGGCGGCGTCGCGCAGGTATGTTTCGTCGACCACGAAGGCAGTCGCGCCATTGCGATCGCGCGTGAGCGTGCCCACTCGCGTGGCCTGCCCCCTGGGTCCGAGCAGGTGAATGCCGAGAACGGCGGCGGTCGCCATCATCCCTCTCCGTCTTCGTCAGAGAGATCGACGAACACATCATCGAAGGCAGATCCTGTGGGACTACCGCCACGCGCCATCTGTTGGGGCGAGACCAATGCTCGCACTTGGGCGGCCCGGGCACTCGGCACCAGCACCGGCACCAAGCCGAGAGCGTCGCAAATCTCGACCATAAGCGTCAGCCGATCGCGGCCTGGCCGATTGTTGAGCAGGTCACGCTCGAGCTCGGAGATGCGTGCGCGGTCGCGTCCCAGCCGGCTCGCCAGCTCGGGTTGGGTCAGCCGACGGGCGCGGCGCGCATTGCGCAGGTCCTCGCCCAGCAGCTTCAAGATTTCGGCCTTCATGCGAGATTCCGCTCTTTTTCCTCAAGCAAGCGGAATTTCGCTATTCCAATCTTGAATGGTGCGCAAGCGTAATTCCGCTCTTTCGAGCCTTGGCGAGCGGAATTACGCCCATTGTCCGCCCTGCCCTTTTGGTCCTGTCCGAAAACCATATACGCTTTTCGGACACCTTTCGGATCGTCGCGCCCGGAGTGGCCGCTCAGCGTCCTTCCAGAAGCGTGACCAGCTCCAGAAGCTTGAGCCGGATCGCGTCCAGTTCCAGCGCGACGCGTACGTCTCCCCGCCCAGCCGCCGCGAGAACGGCCCAGAGAACCTGGTCGGAATGTCGGGCCAGCGATACCAGATGATCGCATTTCGGCACATGGGTCGCCGCCAGCCAGTGCTTGACCGCGCGTTCGCTTGCTCCCGTCCATCGCATGGCGGTCTTCGTGGCCCTGTGACTTGCCCCCAGCTCGGCGATCAGCGCCTGCGATATCATAGCCGCCAGATTGGTCTCGTCGCCCTCGGAATGTAATTCCTTGCCCGTTTTCGGAAACATCTTTCCGTTCCTTTCCCGCTATGTCTTCCACGTGCGGGAGGAGTCCTGCGCTCACACCATCTCTCGGAATCGTCAGGCACTTGGCCGCACGACGAACAGTGAGGGCAGTGCTTGGTGAGTTGGCTAGACCCGCAGGACGAGCGTTCGGAGGGACCGTCGGCGATACGGGCCGCCGAGTATGTCCGCATGTCGACCGACCATCAGCGCTATTCGACGGAGAACCAGGCCGACGCCATCCGCCACTATGCCACGGCGCGCGGCTTCGAGATCGTCCGGACCTATGCCGACGAAGGCAAGAGCGGACTTCGGATCGACGGCCGAGACGCGCTCAAGCGTCTCATCGAGGACGTCGGCGCCGGGGCGACCGACTTCAAGGCGATCCTCGTCTACGACGTCAGCCGCTGGGGTCGTTTCCAGGATGCCGATGAGAGCGCCTATTACGAATATATCTGCCGCCGTGCTGGAATCGCCGTGCACTACTGCGCCGAGCAATTCGAGAATGACGGCAGCCCGATCTCGACGATCGTCAAGGGCGTCAAGCGCGCCATGGCCGGCGAATATAGCCGGGAGTTGTCCGCCAAGGTCTTCGCCGGTCAATGCCGGCTGATCGAGCTCGGCTTCAGGCAGGGCGGTCCGGCCGGGTTCGGGCTGCGCCGCGTCCTTGTGGATCAGTCCGGGTCGATCAAGGGCGGACTCGAACGCGGCGAGCAGAAGAGCATCCAGACGGATCGCGTCGTGCTGGCGCCGGGTCCCGACAACGAAACCGCCATCGTGCGCGAAATCTATCGTGCTTTCGTGCATGACCGGCGCTGCGAGCGCGACATTGCCGATGCGCTCAACGGGCGCGGGCTTGTCACGGATCTTGGGCGCCCCTGGACGCGAGGCGCCGTCCACCAAGTGCTCATCAACGAGAAGTACATCGGCAACAACGTCTGGAACCGCGTCTCCTTCAAGCTGAAGAAGAAGCGGGTCCGCAACGATCCGGGGATGTGGATCCGGGCGGAGGACGCCTTTCCGGCGATCATCGACAAGGGGCTGTTCGAGGCGGCGCAGACGATCATCCGCGAACGGGCCTTCCGGCTGAGCGACGATGAGATGCTCGATGCCCTCCGGAACCTCTTCCACGCCCAGGGCCTGCTGTCCGGGCTGATCATAGACGAGACCGAAGGATTGCCGTCGAGCAGCAGCTACCGCGCCCGGTTCGGAAGCCTGCTGAGAGCATATAGCCTGGTCGGCTATCGTCCCCGGCGCGATTATCGCTACATCGCCATCAATCGGGCGCTCCGGTGCATGCACCCCAATGTCATCGACGAGGTTTCCGAAGGGTTCGCCGCGGTAGGCGCACATGTGGCACGCGACGCCGACGACGACCTCCTTACGATCAATGGCGAGCTCAGCATTTCCGTCGTCATTGCACGATGCCGGCAAACGCAGGCGGGATCGCTGCGATGGAATCTCCGCTTCGATACCGGCGTCACGCCCGACATCACCATTGCCATCCGCATGGACCGCGCCAACGAGCGGCCGCTCGACTTCTATCTCTTTCCCCGGATCGATCGCGCCAGCGCCGATGTGCGGCTTGCCGAGGAAAACGGGCTGTCGCTCGACGCCTACCGCTTCGACACGCTCGATCCGCTGTATAATCTTGCCGAACGCATTCGCATCCCGGAGGCGGCATGACGATCCCCACCCATCCTGGGCAAATGGCCTCGATCCCGATCGAGCGTATCCAGGTGCTCAATCCGCGAACACGCAATCGCCGCCAGCATCGGGAGATTGTCGACAATATCGACACCGTCGGGCTGAAACGTCCGGTGACGGTGCGACGGCGCCAGCGCGAGGATGGCGATACATTCGACCTGATCTGCGGCGAAGGACGACTGGAAGCGTTCCGGATGCTCGGCGCCGAGGAAATCCCGGCGATCGTCATCGAAGCGGATGACGATGACTGCCTCGTGATGAGCCTGGTCGAGAACATAGCTCGTCGCCAGCACCGTCCCATCGACATCATGCACGAGATCGGGTCGTTGCGCCGGCGTGGATACAATGATGCCCAGATTGCGGAAAAGATTGGCTGCACTCCGAGCTGGGCAAACATGGTCGGAGTCCTGCTGGAACGCGGGGAGGAACGCCTGCTTGCGGCGGTCGAAACCCGGCTCATTCCCGTAAGCCTCGCGGTCGACATAGCCCGGGCCGAAACCGAAGACGCCCAGAGCCTGCTCCTGGAGGCCTATGAGGGCGGGAAGCTGAAGGGCAAGAAGCTCGGCGCGGTGCGGAGGATGCTCGACCAGCGGATGCGCCAGCGCAAAGGCGTTCCCGACAGCGGCCTGGGGCGACGGTCGGGGCGACGGCACATCACGGCAACGGAGATGATGCGGTTCTACCAGCAGGAAGCCGAAAAGCAGCGCATGCTGGTGAAGAAGTCCGATTTCGCCCAGGCACGCCTTCTCTTCGTAATCGAAGCGCTGAAGGATCTCGTCAGCGAGGATGGATTCAGCACGCTGCTTCGCGCGGAAGGACTCGACTCGATGCCGCGAGCACTGGCCTCCCGCGTGTATGGGAAGGCCGCGTCATGACGGGGCGCGGTCCGGTCAAGCTTTCGTTCGAGGACGAAACCAGGCGGATTCCGCTTTCCGACCTGATCGCGCTCAAGACGCTTCGCGCGGGCGTGAAGGAGAGCAAGAAATATACTCAAATCCTGAGTTCGGTGCGCGCGATCGGTCTCGTCGAAGCGCCGGTGGTCACTCCCAACCCGAGCGATAGCGGGCGATACTTCCTCCTCGACGGACAGTTGCGGGTCGAAGCGCTCAGGGACTTGGGAGCGACTGAGGTGGAGTGCATCATCTCCACGGATGACGAGAGCTACACCTACAACAAGCGGATCAATCGCCTCGCGGCGATACAGGAGCACAGGATGATCCGCCGCGCGATCGAGCGTGGCGCGCCGGAAGAGAAGATCGCCGAGGCACTGGGGCTCGAGGTCGCCTCGATCCACCGGCGCTCGCGCATGTTGAACGGGATATGCCGCGAGGCGATCGAGATCCTGAAGGACGCGCCCTGCCCCATGGCGGTCTTCGACATTCTCCGGCGGATGTCGTCGATCCGGCAGATCGAGGTCGCCGAGTTCATGATCGGACAGAATAACTTCACCGTCGTGCTTGCCAAGGCCGCGCTCGCGGCCACGCCGGAAAGCCAGCTGGTGAAGGTGCCGGCAAAACGCCCTGCGTCGGTCTCCAGCGAACAGATGGCGCGAATGGAGCGGGAGCTCGCGAGCCTGCAGATGCAGGTCAAGTCGGTGGAGGACCGCTATGGCGTCGACAACCTGCACCTGACGGTGGCCCGTGCCTACATTCGCACGCTGCTTGGAAACGATCGCGTCGCACGGTGGATATCGCAGCACCGGCCAGAATATCTCAACGAGCTCCAGGCAATCGGCGAGATCGAGACGATCGCCCCATTGCCGGAAGCGGCGGAATGACCTGACGATGGGGACCCGGACCCGATAAACGCGGGGACCGCGGGAGACGCCGCACGGTGGGGCGGATCGAGCGCGGTGGCGGGAATGGCGGCGAACCCGCACGGAGCCCGCTAGGCCGGCAGTCATAGGCTGGCCGATTTGGAGGGGCGTGCCTGCGAATGGTACGCCCCTCCGGTGCGGTGGGGCTCAGGTCGTTGGCTTTCTTGTCGATCGTTGTTCGCGGCGCGTTGTCGACAAGGCCGGGAGGTGTCCATGCGCGGCCGGGATCGCTCTGCATGCGGTCGGCGATTGCTTGGCGCGATCAGGTCATGTCCGAAATCTGCATACGAGTTTCGGACATTAATCAGATTTTCCTGCGTTTCCCCTCGAACCCATCCTTCACGTCGTCGATCCAGGCGACGACCTCGCGTTCGCTCCACCGCGATGCGAAGGGCGAGATCTTGTAGGGACGGGGAAACCGTCCGTGCTTGATCATGTCGTAGATCATCGACTTGCCGAGCCCCACGCGGCGGCAGACCTCGGCCAGCTTGAGAAAGCGTTCGGGCGGCTCCGGGAACTCAGCCATTGCCCCGCCCAGCCTTGTACATCGTCTCGCGCGCCTTTGCGAAGGCGCGATCGCCGTCGAGGAACGAGCGGAGCATGCACGGAACAAGGTCCGTCACGGCCTCCGATTGGCCGTAGGTCGCGCGATAGACCTCCGCATAATCGGTGAGCGCCTGGTTGAGATCGGGCGTGATGCTGATCGTGAGCTTGACCGGCGTGCGGTCGGGCAGTTTCGGGAGCTTGAGCTCGGGCATGGGTCACCTATTCGACGGGAGGGGCGAGCACGAGATCGCGATGGACGACGAGCCGCACCGGCGTGCCGGGCCGGACGGTGATCGTCGGCTGGATCTGGAGGTTGCGCGACGTGATCTGGTCGCCGGCGCGCGCGACGTTCTGCTGGGTCGATTCCCGGAGCGCCTGCACCAGATCGCTCTCGCCGGAGAAGGTCAGGTTCGAGCCGACCCCGAGCAGCGTCGAGATCGCCACGCCCTTGAGGAGCGTCCAGGTGTGGAAGTCGACCTTGTCCTCGAGACCGGCATAGCCGGCCGGGTCGGTCGCCGGCACGTTCTCGATCCGCAGCGAACGGCCGTCGGGGAAGATGATCCGCTGCCAGACGACCAGCGCGCGCCTCTGGCCGAACGCCACGACGGAGTCATAAGTGCCGATGAGGCGCGCGCCCTGCGGGATGAGCAGGATGCGGCCGGTCGCGCTGTCGAATACGCGCTCGGTGACCTGCGCGGTGACCAGCCCCGGCAGATCGGACCTGAGGCCGGTGATGAGGCTGCCGGCGATGACGCTTCCTGCCGACAGCGTATAGGGCGACGCCGCGGGCCGGATCGCATGCGGATTGATATCGCCGTTGCGGTCCTGGGCCGACACGAAGTCCGCCTTGCGCTGTTGCGCGTTGGGGTCGCGGTCCGGATCCAGCGCGACGCGGGTCGCATCAGCAGTGCTCTGCGGGGCGGCAGCGGCAGCCGACGCAGGCGCCGCCTCCCCTGCAGCGGTTCGGTTTCCCGCCTGCACGAGCACCGGGGATTCGCGTGCGGCCTTTCGTTCGGCGGCGGCCTGCGCGCGCGCCGCCTGTGCGGCCTGCTCGGCCGCCGTCGCCTGCGGCGGCGTGCCGTCGGCCGCGATCGCCTGCTGGTGCTTGAGGATGGGACGGCCGAGATCGCCCGGCAGCGGCGGACCGAGCTGCGGCGCATTACCGTAGCTAGTGGGAAGCGCGCTCAGCGCGTCGCTGGGCGCCTTTGCCGGCTCGGCAAGGTCGTTCTGCTCGCCGACCAGCTGGAGGCTTCGGGGCTTGAGCGCGAGCCAGGCGGTCACGACCAACACGACGATGGCGCCCGCAGCCAGTGCCACGATAAGCCCGCGCTTGAAGCGGATCGCCGGTGCGGGGCGCGCCCGCAGCACGAGCGTTTCCGGATCGACCTTGGCCGGCGCGGCGGCTTGGGGAGCGGTGGCGGCAGCCTCGGTCATCGCGCCCTCCTGCCGGCCCGGCTGATGCGCACGACCTGCTGGCGCTTCGTGCCGAGGCGGAGCTCTGCCGTGTCGAACAGCCGGTCGACCACATAATAGCGGCCCCGCAGCCGGTAATTGACGAGCTGGGCTTCACCCCGCTCGTCGACCAGGAACAGCGGCGGCGCTTCACCGACTGCGATAGAGGGCGGGAATTCGATGAACGTCTGCCGCCCGTCGTCGAACGCGCGCAGCGGGCGCCAGTTCGGCCGGTCCCGGGAGATCTCGTAGCCGAAGTTGAGCCGCTCGATCTCCAGCCCCGCCGCGACCGGCGCGGCAGCCGCGGCCGCCTCCTGCGCGCGCCGGACGGCGAGCAGCTCGTCCTGCGGATAGCTCCACGACAGCGCTGCCATTGCAGGCCCGGGCGTGCTGGCCAGGGCAACATGGTAGGTCCGCCGGTCGGTCGTGATCACCAGGTTGGTGCTGAGGCCGGCGGAGAAGGGCTTCACCAGCACGTGGATGCGCTTCTCGGCGCCCGTGCCGCTGCTCGTGTCGCCGATTACCCAGCGGACGGTGTCGCCGCTGGCGACGGCCACCAGGTTCTCGCCCGGCTGCAGCGCAATGTCGGTCACGCGCTCGGGTGCGGTGTAGGCGCGGTATATCGTCCCCTCGGCGTAGGGATAGACGGCAGTGGCATTCACGAAGTCGGGACGCCCGGGCTCCAGGGTGGCGCCAGCGTTGGCGGCTCGGACCGCGGCGACGCCGCGTTGCGATCGGACCTCGGGCGCCTGGGCCGATGCGGCGGTCGGGACGATCGTGGCCGCGGCGAGCGCCGCGAGGACAAGCTGACGGTTCATTGCCGGCTCTCCGTGGCGGTGGGGGATGGCGGCTCGAGCGCCAGGTTCGGATCGAGCGGGGATCCGAGCGGCACGCTCGGCGAAGGGGCCGGCGCGGGCGAGGGTTCGAGCTCGCGGCTCCAGTCGATCGCGTCAACGTAGAGGCCGAGCGGATTGCGCCGGAGCGTCTCGGCGTTGGTCGGAGGGCGCTGCACCACGGTCAGGATGCCGGTCCAGCTGGACGTTCCGGTGCGCACCCCGCGCTCGAACGCCGTTTCGGTCCACTTCACCTGGAAGGAACTGTCGGAGGCGCGGACGACGCTCGTCACCTGCACCGAAACCGTCTTCTCGCCCACGGCGCCGAAGGGATCGGCGACGCGCGCATAGTCGCCGAGAAACTGCGCGCCGCGCCGGGTGACGAAGTCATAGACCGACAGCCAGTCGCGGCGCATCAGCACCGGATCGAGCGAGACGGACCGGACCTTCTCGATGAAGCGCGCAAGATGCCAGGCGACCTGGGCATCGGTCGGCTGGTAGTCGCGCTCGGCCTCGCTCACTGCCCGGGCTTCGCCGAGCCGGTCGACCGCGACGACATAGGGCACGACCTTGCTCTGGAGGGACTGCCAAACGAGCGCGGCCGACATGGCGGTCGTCAGGAACAGGCCGCCGAACGCCATGACCCGCCAGTTGCGCGCCTGGACGCGGGCCGACCCGATACGGTCGTCCCACGCCTGCCCTGCCCGCTGGTACGGTGTCTCGGGCTCGGGCGTGTGCCCATAACGCTGGACGCTTCGCTTGAAGCGCATGGCTCAGTCCTCCTTTTCCTTGATCTCGGGGTTGGCCGAGGCGCCGCCGCGGTCGCCCTCCTTCAATGCCTGGAGCGCGATATGGCGGTGGTGCCGGGCATCCTGCTGCCGGCGAAGCGACCGGGCCCACGCAGGCGCGGCCTCTGCGCCCACGCCAGGCGCCGGCGTCTCGCCGCCGGTGCCGGCGAGCGCGGACCATGCGGCGGCGCGCCCGGATTTTGCTGCTTGCCTCAGGCCGAAGGCCGAGCCCGCTGTTTGGCGCGCCGCGCCGGCGGTCGCCTGGGCAACGCCCTTGAGACCTGCGCCGACACTTGCGGAGCCAGATGCCTCCCGCCCCAGCTTGTATGCGGTCGACGCGGCCGAGCCCATCGCAGTGCCGGCGCGGACGGCGCCGAGCGCGCCGGCACCGGCAAGGCGCGCGGCACCCATCGCAGCACCGCCGCCGAGCGCCACCACGCCTGCCGCGCCCAGGGTCGTGCCGACGGCCGCGCCCGCGCCGAGCTGCGGCGCGCCAGCGACCAGCCCGGATGCGATGCCTGGGCCGAAGATGCCGAGGCCGAACAGCGAGAGCGCGCCGAGCGCCAGGCTCATCGCCTGTCCGAGGTCGGGCTCCTGGCCCTGGAGCGAGGTCGTAAACTCGGCGAAGAAGCTCGAGCCGATGCCGACGATGACGGCGAGCACCATCACCTTGATGCCGGAGGAAACGACGTTGCCGAGCACGCGCTCGGCGAGGAAGCTGGTCCGGTTCCACAGCGCGAACGGCACGAGGATGAAGCCGGCCAGCGCGGTCAGCTTGAACTCGATGATCGTCACGAACATCTGCACGGCGAGGATGAAGAAGGCGAGGATGACGATCGCCCAGGAGAACAGCAGCACCGCGATCGTCAGGAAGTTCTCGAAGAAGCTGATGAAGCCCATCATGCTCGACGCCTGGTCGAGCAGCGGCCAGGCTGCCGAATAGCCGGTGGCGGCAAGGCGGCCGGGCCTCAGCAGGTCGTCGGCGCCGAGCGCCCCGCCGCCCGCGGTGAGGCCCGCCTGCGCGAACGAGCGGAAGATGATGTCGGCGAGCGTCGAGAAGTTGCCGAGGATCAGCGCGAAGGCGCCGACGTAGAGGATCTTCTTGAGGAAGCGCCCGAGCACGTCCTGCTCGCCGCCCATCGCCCAGAACAGCCCGGCAAGCGTGATGTCGATGCCGATCAACGTGGTGGTGAGGAACGCGACGTCGGGACCGAGCAACCCGAACCCGCTGTCGATGTAGCGGATGAAGGCTTCCATGAACCGGTCGATGACGTTGAGATCCTGCACGTGGCTCTTTCCTCTGCAAATGAAGGGGTGCCGCGGGGCATGGCGGGGGAGCTGAAACCACGCCCCGCGGCGACGGCGGCGGGGGCGAAACCGCCGCCGCCTCGGGCCGGGGCGCCTATTGGGGCGTGTAGGCGGAGCCCGACCCGAGGAACTTCCTGGTGGCGAGGCGTCCTTCCGCCTCGGCCTGCGCGCGGCGTGCCGCTTCGGCCGCCTCGGCGCGGAACTGGGCAGCCATCAGGTTCTGGACCTGGAGCTGCTGCTTGGCGGTGAGCGCGAGCAGCTGGTTGGTGGCCTGCTGCGCCTGCAGCGCACCTTCAGCGCCCTGGCTCTTGGCCACGATCGCGCTCAGGGTTCCGGCGTCGGCCGCCACGTTCTCTGCGACCTGCGCCTGGACCATCATGGTCTGCCGGTAGGCGGCCATGGCGGTATCGAGCCGCTGCCGCGCGGCGAGCACCCGCTCGTCGGTCGAAAGCGCCTGGGCGAAGTCCTGCGGGAAGAGCCGGCGGAGCTGCCGGTCGAGCCCCTCCATGCGGAAGTCCAGCCCCTGCGCCTGTCCCATCAGCCGGTCGATCTGCTGTAGCCGCTGGGTGATCGCCTGGAGCTCCGGGAAGTCGATTGTCTCCAAGTTTTTCGCCTGGTTGAGCAGCATCGCCGCCTCGTTCTGGAGCGAGCGGATCTGGTTGTTGATCTGGGTCAGCGTCCGGGCGGCGGTCAGGATGTTTTGGCTGTAGTTGCCCGGATCGAACACGGTGATCTGCGCCGCGGCCGGCGGCGCAGTGATCGCCATGCCGAGCGAGAGGACCGCGGCAGCGCCGAGCGCGGCGGCGACGAGGTGCTTGCGCGACGGGGGATGCATGGAACGGCTCATGGTCATGTCTCCTGGGGGGCTTGCGGTTGGGGAGCAGGGAAAGTGGCGAGCAGGTCGGCGGCCCAGTCGAGATCGGCAGCGCGGAGGAAGCGGTCGGCGAAGTGTTCCGGGCCATGCTCGGCGAGCAGCGCGTCGACGCGCTCGACCCATTCGGGGCCGGAGGCGCCGCACAGCGCGAGCGCGAGCGGTCCGAGCCCCAGCTCGAACAGACGGTTTCCGCGAGCGGACTGAAGGTAATAGTGGCGCTTGGGCGTTGCCCGGCTGACCAGCTCGACCTGCCTTTCGTTGAGCCCGAACCGCTCGTAGGCGTCCCGGCTCTGCGGCTCGATCGCGCGGTCGTTGGGCAGCAGGATGCGCTGCGGGCAGCTTTCGATGATGGCCGGCGCGATGCTGCTTGTCGTGATGTCGGCGAGCGACTGTGTAGCGAAGACGACGGCGACGTTCTTCTTGCGCAGGGTCTTCAGCCACTCGCGGATGCGCGCGGCGAACATTGGATCGTCGAGCAGGCTCCAGGCCTCGTCGATGACGAGCAGGGTCGGGCGTCCGTCGAACCGTGCTTCGAGCCGGTGGAAGAGGTAGTTGAGGACCGGCGCGACGACGCCGGCTTGGAGCATCAGCGCCTCGGTCTCGAAGCACTGCACCTCGGCGAAGGCGAGCTTCTCCTCGGCCGCGTCGAGCAGCCGCCCGTAGGGACCTTCGACCGTGTAGGGGGTGAGTGCCACCCTGAGCGGCGCCGACTGCAGCAGCATCGAAAGGCCGGTCAGCGTTCGCTCCTCGACGGGCGCCGTGGCCAGGTTGCCGAGCGCGGACCAGACCGCATCCTTGACCTGCGGCGTGACGGTCACCTTCTCGTGCGCGAGCAGGGCGGCGAGCCACTCGGCCGCCCAGGCGCGCTCTATGGGCTCGTGGATGCGGCGCAGCGGCTGGAACGCCAGGGGCGCCTCTTCGCCTTGGCCCCCCAGCGCATAATGCGAGCCGCCCATCGCCAGCACCGGCACCCGGGCCGAGAAGCCCAGGTCGAAGATGATGACCTGCGAGCCCGCGTAGCGGCGGAACTGGAGCGCCATCAGCGCGAGCAGCACCGACTTGCCGGCGCCGGTCGGCCCGACCACCATCATGTGCCCGACGTCGCCGACATGGGTCGACAGCCGGAACGGCGTCGTGCCCGAAGTCTGCGCATGGAGAAGCGGCGGCCCGTCCAGATGCCGATTCGTGTCCGGTCCCGCCCAGACGCCCGAGAGCGGCATCAGGTGGGCCATGTTGAGCGTATGGACGAGCGGCTGGCGGACATTGGCATAGGCATGTCCCGGCAGCGACGAGAGCCATGCCTCCACGGCGTTCACCGTCTCGCGGACGCAGGTGAAGCCGAGCCCGTTGACGATCCGTTCGACGGCGCGGACCTTCTCCTCGACCCGGGCGCGATCCGGATCCGCGACGGTGATCGTCGCCGTCAGGTAGCCGAAGGCGACATGATCGCCGCCGAGCTCCTGCAGCGCGAGGTCGGCATCGACGACCTTGTTGTCGGCGTCGCTGTCGAGGAGCTGGGCGGGCTGGTTGTAGAGCACCTCGCGCAGCAACGCGGTGATCGATTTGCGCTTGTTGAACCACTGGCGCCGGATGCGGGTCAGCACCTTGGTCGCGTCGGTCTTATCGAGCGCGATGAAGCGGGTCGCCCAGCGGTGCGCGAAATCGGCGGAATTGAGCGCATCGAGGATGCCCGGACGGCTCAGCGACGGGAAGCCGAGGATGGTGACCGTGCGCAGGTGCGCCTCGCCGAGCCGGGGCTCGAGACCGCCGGCGAGCGGCGTGTCCGCCAGGATCGCGTCGAGGTACATCGGCGTCTCGGGCACGGCGACAGGGTGCCGGCGATCCGAGACGGTGCCGTGGAGATAGGCCAGCGTCTCCGCGTCATCGAGCGCCCTGACCTCGGGCATGAACCCGGCGAGAAGGTCGAGCACGCGTTCGGTCTCCGCGACGAAGCGCGCGAGCTCACCGCGCCAGTCGCGTGTCCCATCCTGCTCGGGGCGGTCGACCAGCGCGCGGCCGGCGGCATCGCTGCTGTCGGCGGGCGGCAGCCAGAGCAGCGTCATGTAGTAGCGGCTCTCAAAATGCTCGCCCTCGGCTTCGAACCCGGCGCGGCGCTCCTCGTCGACGAGCCAGGACACGGGGTCGGGGAAGCGGCTCTCGGGATAGCCTTGGCTCTCGCGGCGCTCGGCTTCGAAGAACAAGGCCCAGCCCGAGCCGAAACGCTTGAGCACGTTGTTCGCGCGCGCCGAGGCCGCGACCAGCTCCGCCTCGGTCGCGCTCTCGAGGTCGGGCCCGCGAAAGCCAAGCGTGCGTTGGAAGCTGCCGTCCTTGTTAAGGACCACGCCCGGGGCGACCAGCGCCGCCCACGGAAGATGGTCCGCGAGCCGGTCGGCGCGCCGGCGATATTCGTGCAGGGCTAGCATGCGAGATACCCCTTCTGGCGCAGGTGCCGGATCAGGACCGAAGCGAAGTCGGGATCGCGGCGGGCGGCGAAGACGGCGAGGCTGTGGGCCACCGCCCAGATCGCGATGCCTGCCAGCCATTGCTGGAGGCCGAGGCCGATCGCGGCCGCGATCGTGCCGTTGACGATCGCGAGGCCGCGCGGCGCCCCGGCGAGCAGGAGCGGCTGGCCGAGGCTGGCGTGGATCGGCGCCTCGAAGCCTTCGACGTGCCCGCCGGCGCTCATCCGACCAGCGCCCCGCCGCCGAAGCTGAAGAAGCTCAGGAAAAAGGACGAGACCGCAAAAGCGATCGACAGGCCGAAGACGATCTGGATCAACCGCCGGAACCCGCCCGCGGTCTCGCCGAACGCGAGCGTCAGGCCGGTCACGATGATGATGATCACCGCGACGATCTTGGCGACGGGTCCTTGGACGGATTCCAGCACCTGCTGGAGCGGCTCCTCCCAGGGCATGCCGGAGCCGCTGGCCCAGGCCTGGGCCGACATGACAGCTAGGCCGAGCGCCAGGACCGGGACAGCCCGCGGGCGGCGAAGCGAAGCGTTGCTCAACATGGGTCAGTCTCCATCAACGAGGGGTTCGGGAGCAGGGGTGAGGTCGACGAGGGCGTAGTTGCCGTCCGGGTCGAGGCCGGCGAGCCGGGCGATGGCCTGGACCCGCCGCGCGGCGCCGCGTCCGTCGATGAACACGACGACGTCGATCGCCTCGGCGATCAGCCGGCGCGGCACCGTGACCACCGCCTCCTGGACGAGCTGCTCGATCCGGGTGAGCGCGGCGGCGGCGTTGTTGGCGTGGACCGTGGCGATCCCGCCGGGGTGGCCGGTATTCCAGGCCTTGAGCATGTCGAGCGCCTCGGGCCCGCGGACCTCGCCGACGATGATCCGGTCTGGCCGGAGCCGCAGCGTAGAGCGGACCAGGTCCGCCATCGTGACTGCCCCGGGGCGGGTGCGGAGCGCGACCGTGTCGGCGGCGGGCGACTGGAGCTCGCGGGTGTCCTCGATGAGCAGCACGCGTTCGTCGAGGTACGCCATCTCGGCGAGCAGCGCGTTGGCGAGCGTAGTCTTGCCCGAGCTGGTTCCGCCGGCGATGAGGATGTTTCGGCGCTCGACCACGGCCAGCGACAGCAGGCGTGCCGCGTCGGCCGACATGATGCCGTCCGTCACATAGTCCATGAGTGTGTAGAGCCGGGTCGCGGGCTTGCGGATCGAGAAGCAAGGGCCGAGCGAGACAGGCGGCAGCAGGCCCTCGAAGCGTTCGCCGGCCCCTTCGCCGTGCGGCGGAAGCTCGGCCGACACGATCGGCCGGTCGGCATGGACCTCCGTGCGCGCGTGCGACGCGACCAGCCGGATGATCCGCTCGACTTGGGCAGGGTCGAAGCGGACCAGCGTGTCCGTGCGTCCCTCGCCCAGGCGGTCGAGCCGGAGCGCCCCGTCGGGGTTCACCATCACCTCGAGCACCAGGGGGTCGGCGAGCGCCGCCGCGATCGTCGGCCCCATCGCCGTGCGCAGCATGGCGCGGCGCCGGCCTTCGGACACGGTATCGGGTCCGCCGCTCATGCCGCGCCTCCCGTGTCCTGGTCGTGGCCGATCGTGCGCTTGCCGGCGGCGAGCTGGCGGCCGACCTGCGCCACGAACTTCTCGAAACGGTCCCGCCCGACGGCGATCGCGGCAGCATCAGCCTCCGGCAGTGGCGCCGTCACCATCAGCTGGTAGCGGACGAACAGCGAGAGGCTCTCGAGCAGGACCTCGATGTCGCGCCGGGCATGCCCGATCTCGCGCGTGATGCGGTCGAGGCGGAGCTTGAGGAGGTCGTCGATTTCCTTGGCGCCTCGCCGGGCAAGCCAGTCGGCGAGCGCGTCGTTCACGAGCCGCGACTTGTTGCCCACCGTGCCGGCGGCGAGCGCCTCCAGCGCGTCGCTGAGCTCGCGGTCGATATAGAGGTTCTGGCGGACCTTCATGGCTCAGATCCCCGGCACGAGGTCGCGGTCGCTGCCCTCGTTGAGGGCGTATCCGCGGGCGACGGCGGTGAGGCCGCGCGCCTGGTCCATGGCTTGGCTGTAGGCGGCGATATCGTCCTCGTCGGCGAGCGCGATCGTCGGGTCGGGCGTGGTCTCGGGCTGCGGGGCCGACTGTTCCGGCAGGCCGGGGTGGCGCTGCTGCTCGAGACCGCCGTCTTCGGCCGGTTCCTCGGACGCGCCCTTCCCGCCGAGACGTGCATCCGGGCCGCGGACGATCCCGCTCCAGTCGTCGGCGCGGGCGTCGGGCCGGTCGGCATAGCAGCCGTCCGGCAGCGCCGGTGGCGGCCCGGCGCGGTTGGTGAAGTTGCGATCGGCAAAATAGCGCAGCTTGCGCGCGCGGATCGGCGCCATTCCGGAGACGAGCACCAGCTCGTCCTGTGGCGGGAGCTGCATGATCTCGCCGGGCGTCAGCAGCGCGCGGGCGGTTTCCTGGCGACTGACCATGACGTGGGCGAGCCAGGGCGCGAGCCGGTGCCCGGCATAGTTGCGCATCGCGCGCTGCTCGGTGGCGGTGCCGAGCGCGTCGGAGATGCGCTTGGCGGTGCGCTCGTCGTTCGTCGCGAACGCGACGCGGACATGGCAGTTGTCGAGGATCGAGTTGTGTTCGCCATAGGCCTTCTCGATCTGGTTCAGTGACTGCGCGATGAGGAAGGCGCGGATGCCGTAGCCGGCCATGAAGGCGAGGCTCGTCTCGAAGAAGTCGAGCCGACCGAGCGCCGGGAACTCGTCGAGCATCATCAGCAGCTTGTGCCGCCGCTCGGAGCCGGATTGATCCAGGCGCTCGGTCAGGCGGCGCCCGATCTGGTTGAGGACCAGGCGGACGAGCGGCTTGGTGCGGCTGATGTCCGAGGGCGGGATTACGAGGTAGAGCGAGAGCGGCCGCTCGCCCTCGACGAGGTCGGCGATGCGCCAGTCGCAGCGCGAGGTGACCTCTGCGACGGTGGGATCGCGATAGAGCCCGAGGAAGCTCATCGCGGTGGACAGCACGCCCGAGCGCTCGTTCTCGCTCTTGTTGAGGAGCTCGCGGGCAGCGGAGGCGACGACAGGATGGACGCAAGGATGCTCGTCGGTGCCGAGATGGTTGGTGGTCATCATCCGCCGCAGCGTGGCGACGAAGGGCCGCTGCGGGTCGGAGAGGAAGGTGGCGACGCGGGCGAGCGTCTTTTCTTCCTCGGCATAGAGGATGTGGAGGATCGCGCCGACCAGCAGCGAATGGCTGGTCTTCTCCCAATGGTTGCGGCGTTCGAGCGCACCTTCAGGATCGACGAGGATGTCGGCGATGTTCTGGACATCGCGGACCTCGTTAGGGCCGCGGCGGACCTCGATCAGCGGATTGTAGCGAGCCGAGCGCGCGTCGGTGGGATTGAACAGCAGCGCGTGGCTGAAGCGCGCGCGCCAGCCGGCGGTCAGCTGCCAGTTCTCGCCCTTGATGTCGTGGACGACGGCCGAGCCGGTCCAGCTGAGCAGCGTCGGCACGACGAGCCCGACGCCCTTGCCGGAGCGGGTGGGCGCGAACGCCATGACGTGCTCGGGGCCGTCATGGCGAAGATAGCGCCCACCGAGGCGGCCGAGCATGACGCCAGCGTCGCGCAGCAGTCCGGCGCGTTCGATCTCCTTCTGCGTCGCCCAGCGGGCGGAGCCATAGGTCGTGACGAAGCGCGCCTGCCGCGCACGCCAGAGCGAACCGAAGATCGCCGCGCCGCAGCCGATGAACCCGCTCGCCGCTGCCAGCGTGCCCGCGCGGTCGAACACATGGGGCGCGTAGGCGTCGAAGTGATACCACCAAGGGAACAGCGACCACGGGCGATAGACAGGCAGCCGTCCGACATGGAACCAGGCCCGGCCGAGCTCGGGCTGGTAGGCGAGCATCGCCGCCGCCCATTGTGTCCCCGCCCAAAGCCCCGTGAGCACAATCGCGAAGACGATGAGTATCTGTCCGATGAGCAGCTTGGTAGGCGTCACGTCGAGGCTCCCGCCGGTCGACGACGGTCGATCCGGACGGCCTCAGACTCGGCCTAAGCCCTTGAAAAGAGAATGACCCTGATGGGCCTTGATTGGCCAGGAACGGCCTGGTTCGGACCTCGTTCGCCCTGGTCAACGGGGTTCGCTGTCCAGCATCGCCAATATGCTCTTCGCGGTGGCGAGAGCCCGCCGCGCCGCCTCCGGTCTAGCGGTTTCGATTGCAGCGAGATGCTGCGGGGTCCCAGAACGGCCTTCGCAGTCGGGCGAGGGGCTCGCCGGTGGCCGCTCTACCGCTATGGGCGAGCCCGCGCATCCGGAGAGCCCCACCCACTCAAAAGTGGATTATTTCGCAGGTTAGGGAGCGTCCAGCAGCTCAACTGCCGACGCATAGACCCATCCCTCGGAAAGCTGGTCGGTCAGAGGGTCGCGGTAGATTACCAAGCGCCATTTGCCCCTGCTCTCCTTGACTGCAATCGCTGTGCCGGCGTCGCCCCGCATCAGCACCTGTGCCTTGCCCTGCGGCTCCCGGCGGATCGCCGCGCCCCGCTTCAGTTCCCCGCGCGGATAATCGCCGACATAGGCGTTCTTCGCCGCCTCATCGGCTGCGAGGATCTCGTCGAGCTTCTCCTCGATGGCCTTGGCATGGACTACCATCTCGGAATGGGCCTTCTGCTCCGCCGGCGTCAGGTCCTGCGACGAGAACTCCTTGTAGATGGTCTGGAAGTTCAAGAGGATGCTGAGCAGCGCGAACGCGCCAATGGCGCGCAGTTCCTTCGCGGTGTTCTCGCCGAACATCGAGAACATGGCGCTCATGAGCGCCATGAACGCCACTACTAGGTCGGTGCTTTGCGTCGGATCCTCGGTTTGACCGATCGCGTCGAGAATGCGCTGCGCCTCGATGACCTGCTCGGCCATAACGACCGTGCTGCTCGTCGCGACCGCTTCAGCAGTCGCGCGCAACGTCATCATGTCGATCATGCGCGCCCGCTCGGCCGCCGTCTTCAGGATGTCCAATTTCGGCGCCAGGGTTTGGCTCATCGCCCGGAACTGATCGCCGATGCTCGAGTCCATCATCAGCTTGCCGAGCACCGACCTATTGGCTTCGAACAAGCCGCCGAGCTTCACCATGTCCGCGACCGTCGAGCCGACCAGGCCACGCTGGGTGGCAAGGATACCAGTCGGATCGCGGTTTATTCCGATACCGGTCTTCTGGAGCGCCACCATCCAGCTTGGCGTCGCATAGTCCTTGAGCACCGAGAGCCTGCTCAGGCGATAGGCCTCGCTCGCCGCCATCACCTCGCCGATCCGCGTGTCCTTCATCATTGCCGCGGTCTTGAGAATGCCGCTCCTCTCCACCGCCTCGAAAGCTGCAAGGCCGGTGGGCAACCTCGTGAGTTCCTGCAGCGCGAAACTCGGGCCAAGCGCGCGCTTAAGCAGGTCAGACTGCTCGCGCTGGCGCTTCATCATCTCGTTCAAGGGACTGTCAGTCCCGAAAGGGGATTTGCTCGTCATCCGACTTACTTGGCAGATTCGCGCCCGGCGTTCGACCTACATTTGGCGCACCGCAGCGAACCGCATCCGAAGCGAAGTCAGGCGCGACCTTGGGAGACAGGGCCGCAATTTGGCGGCAGCGTGTCCAAACCGGCCAGTCGGATGATGGTTCAGGTGATCAAACGCGCTACAGCCCGGCGCCAGACCGAAGCTCTTGGAGCCGCTCGCGCGATACTTGCTCGACGATGTTGCGGAGGTTGCGCACGCATTCAAGGATGGCGTTCAGCTCCTCGATGCTGATTTCGTAGGCGGTGGAATAGCGCGCCTCGACATAGGCGCGTTTGAGGAGCTGGAAGCGCCGACGGTCGATCCGTCGCTCGCGCGGCCAAGCTTCGATCAGCCGCGGCTCGTTGTCCTCGGCCAGCGAGCGCAGGAATTTAATGTTGTGCGAGCGCGGGAAATAGAGCGTGCGCACGAGCAGGAAGCAGATGTAGGCGCGCTCCACGGCCTGATGCAGCGTGAAGGCTGCGTCTTTGAACTCCTGCTCACCGATGTAGAAGTTTGCTCCCTTTATAGAGCTGTCAACCTTCCTCAGCCACTCCCCGAAATAGACGCCCGCCATCTGGTAGGCGTCAGCTGCCGTGAGCGGTGCAGGTGCGGCGAGCGGGTGGCAGGGCAACTCGTACAGCACGATGCCATCACGGGCGATGTCGACCCAGAAATACTCGCCGCGCCTGAGCGACTGGTTCACCTCGTCGAGCGAATGGACGATGATGTTCACCGGCCGCTTGATCTCGGCGTCGCGGAGGATGCGATCCTCGGCCACATACCAGTAGTGCGCGATATCGGTGAGGTCCTCGTGGTTCACCACCACGAGCAGGTCGAAATCGGACTGGTAGCCGTTCTCCGGCTCGTCGACCCAGTCGGTTCGCGCGTACGAGCCGAACAGGATGATCTTGAGGATTTTTCCGTTTTTGCGGCTCGGCGTCGTCGCCTTCGAGATCGCCTCGGCGAACTCCTCCATCAACACGCGCTGGACGCGTTCCAGCTCGCCCTGTTGAACTGCCGGCAGGTGATCGACGTCCCTTCTCATCGCCCGGAATCTTCGGCGACCGAGAGTCTCTTGGCAAGCACAGGTTGTCGGATCAGCTGCCCGCCGGCTATCATTGGCCGTTCGGGGGCGCCGGATGGCCGTTATCGGCGCGCGTTCTCAAGCGCGGTTCTCAACTTCCGGGGCCGCCGGACACCGAGTACATCTTCGCCATTCTCGCATGGGGCTGGGGCTATCGGCCATGTTGCTGGCAGGCTCCGGACTCGTCGCCGCCGCGAATGAACTTGTCGAGGCGCTCGGCGGTGTCGGCGGCCTTTGCCGGCGTGTCCAATTCGCACTCCCACGAGACGATAACGCGCCATCCTGCCGCTTCCAGTTCCGAGCGAACACGCTTGTCCCTCGCGACGTTGCGATCGAACTTGTCGATCCAAAATTGCGTGTTGGATTTCGGCGTCGTGGCAACCTTGCATCCTTCGTGGCGGTGCCAAAAGCAGCCGTGCACGAAGATCGCGACCCGATGCCTCGGCAGCACCACGTCCGGCTTGCCGGGTAGTTGCCGCCCGTGCAGTCGAAACCGCAGGCCACGCGCGTGGAGAGCCTTGCGAAGGAGTACCTCGGGCTTGGTGTTCGACGAACGGATGCGACGCATCCGCTCCGAGCGTTCCTCTGGGGTGAGGGTGTCAACCACGGGCTGCTAGCCGGGCTTGCCGGCCACCAGCTCGAAGAAGGGCAGCCCCCTCACGATGTCACCAGGCATGTCGAAGGACTTGTAGAGGCATTGGTGCACTTGGAGCGACTTGATGCGCTCGGCCAGTTCGGCGGCAGCGCCCGACAGGCCAAGCGCCGCAAGCTCCGCGGGCGTGACGTTCGGCACCTTGTGGATGAACCACGTCAGCAGCGGCTCCCGGTAATCGGTGGCATTCACCTTGAAGTGCCGCAGGTATTGCGACGCCAGGATCACGCCCGTGCCAAACTCGCGTCCCTGCAGAAGCAATTTGCGCAGGACATCGAATTCGTACCGCATGATGTTGTCCGCCTCGTCGACAAGCAAGTAGGAGTCGATCGCGCGAAGCTGCGGGTCTGCCCCGAGGAACGGACGCTTCGGCGTTCGCAGCATGTTTTCATAGAACATGTTGAGCATGACCGCGACGAGCATGTTCTTGCTGCGGTCGTCCTGCCCAAGGGCGTCGAGCGAAATCACCACCACGCCGTCGAGGAACTCATCGAAAGGCTGGGTCTCGCTCGTGCTCGAGGCAAAGACCTCCATGTCCACCAGATCGTCGATGATGGCCATTGGCGAATCTGACTTTCCGTCGAGCAATTCGGCGTAGGCGGAGTGCACATCGTACAGCGTTGGCTGCTGCCCTGGCAGGCAGCTCTCGTAGGCTGACTTGACGGCTCTCTTGAGCTTGTCGCGCTGGACGGGACCAATGCCGGAGTAGATCTTGTCGAGGACGTCGGCGAAAAATCGGAAGCGGTCGAGCCAGGGCGCCGCGGCTTCGCCTATCGTCCGGGTGTCAAACAGGTTGAGGGGAAGGCGGTGCGGTCGCACTACGCGAGCGCCCGTAGCCGCCACGAAATCCGGATTGCTGTAGTCCCGCTTGTAGTCGAAGATGAGGAAGCGAGGCTTGATTCCACGGTTCGCCTGCGCCGCGGAAGAGATCTGCATGATTAGTGATTTCAGAAGCTGGGTCTTGCCAGTGCCCAGGTCGCCCACCACCCCCATGTTGAGCTGGTTGAGGCGAGTGTCCGAAATGTTCAGCGCCACCGGCTTTGGCTGGAAGCCATCGACGGTCGCGCCGATCTGCAACACGACGCCTTGCCCCTCGTCATCGACCTCCAATGGCGTCGTGTCGACCGGCTCGGCTGGCGCCTCCTCGGCCGGCGCTTGAGGCTCGGCGCCTGGCGTCGCGGGCTGGGCG
>NZ_LSJM01000341.1 GCF_001557215.1 Sphingomonas sp. CCH9-E2
GAATGGATGACCGCCGGTCGCACCTATCCGCTGCTCAACGCCACCAGCGCCAGCATCGCCGAGTTCGTCGACCGCCGCCGTCGCGGCGAACCGGTGTTCGGCAACGAAACCGACGCCGATGCGCTTGCGAACGGGTCGGAGCAGGTTACATCGGAGCCATGACGGCTCCGCTCTACAACACCGAAATCCTGCGGCTCGCCGCCACCATCCCGCATCACCAGCGCTTGCCCAACCCGATGGCGAGCGTCGAGAAGCGCTCGCCCGTGTGCGGCAGCCGCGTGACCGTCGATGTCGATCTCGACGTATCGGGCCGCGTCGCCGCGCTCGGCATGCAGGTCCGTGCCTGCGCGCTGGGACAGGCGTCGGCGTCGCTGATGGGCGCGCACGCGATCGGTCGCACCGCCGCCGAGCTCCACGCCGCCCGCGCCGCGCTGACACGCTGGCTGGCGGGGGAGGGCGACACGCCACCCGCCTGGCCCGGCC
>NZ_LSJM01000342.1 GCF_001557215.1 Sphingomonas sp. CCH9-E2
AGTCAGCGCCGGCGCCGCCCGCCCGTTGCGCCCCACCGCCAGCACCGCCGCCGCCAGCGCCAAGCCGCCCAGGATCACCGCGCCCCAGCGCGCCGCATCGGGCAACGCGAACCACGCGGCGATCCCCGCCCCGATCATCACCGGCACCCACAGGAACAGCTGCCCGCGCTCGACCTCCAGCCAGCGCTCGACCCGCGCGGCGACGCCGCCCGGCCATGCCGGGGTCGGGAACCGCGTCGGCCCCCATGCGCGCGCGGCGTCGGTCCCCATCGGGGCGACAGCTTGGGCCAGCCCTAGTCCCTACGCAAGCCACTCCAATACCCTACGTATCACTGCGGTTTGAAGCCTGCGAAACCGCGTGCTAGGGGCGCAGCCGGCCATCCCGGCCACCCTTTGCAAGCTGGAGATCGCGCGGTTGAGCGCAGTAGTTGAGCCTTCGGGCGCCACCATCGTTACGCGCTTCGCGCCCTCGCCCACCGGCTTTCTGCACATCGGCGGCGCGCGCACCGCGCTGTTCAACTGGCTGTTCGCCCGCCATCACGGCGGCAAGTTCCTGTTGCGCATCGAGGATACCGATCGCGCCCGCTCGACCGAGCCCGCCATCGCCGCGATCCTCGACGGGATGCGCTGGCTCGGCCTCGATTGGGATGGCGAGGAAGTCTATCAGTTCGCCCGCGCCGATCGCCATGCGCAGGTCGCGCACGCGATGCTCGAAAGCGGCCACGCCTATCGCTGCTGGATGACGCAGGAGGAGATCGCGGCGCAGCGTGAGGCAGCGCAGGCGGCGAAACAGCCCTATCGCATCCGCAGCCCGTGGCGCGACCGCACCGACGGCCCGCTCGATCAGCCCTATGTCGTCCGCATCCGGGCGGAGCGCGAGGGCGCGACGACGATCCGCGACCTCGTCCAGGGCGAGGTGACGGTGCAGAATGCCGAGCTGGACGACATGGTCCTGCTGCGGTCGGACGGCACGCCGACCTATATGCTCGCGGTGGTGGTCGACGATCACGACATGGGCGTCACGCACGTCATCCGCGGCGACGATCACCTCAACAACGCCTTCCGTCAGCTGACCATCATCCGTGCGATGGGCTGGGCCGAGCCGACCTATGCCCATATCCCGCTGATCCACGGCGCGGACGGGGCAAAGCTGTCGAAGCGGCACGGCGCGCTCGGCGTCGACTCCTACCGCGACGAACTCGGCGTGCTGCCGGAGGCGCTGTTCAACCATCTCCTCCGCCTCGGCTGGGGCCATGGCGATGCGGAGATCATCGACCGGGCGCAGGCAATCGAATGGTTCACGCTCGACGGCGTCGGCAAGAGTCCATCGCGCTTCGACCTCAAGAAACTCGACAGCCTCAATGGCCATTATATCCGCGCCGCCGACGATGCCCGCCTCGCCGATCTGGCCGCCAAATTCCTGCCGTTCGAACCGACGGCGGAGCAGCGCGATCTTCTGCAGCGCAGCATGCATGCGCTCAAGCCGCGCGCCGCCAGCCTGATCGAAATCGCCAATGGCGCGGCCTTCCTGTTCGCCAGCCGCCCGCTGCAAATCGACGCGGATGCCGTGCCGCTGCTTGAAGGCCCGGCACGCGAACTTATTTCGCAACTGCACAGCGCGCTTGACGCGGTGGCGGACTGGAATACGGAAGCACTCGAAGCTGCGGTACGTGAGGTCGCGGAGTCGGCGGGGGTCAAGCTGGGGGCGGTGGCACAGCCATTGCGCGCGGCGCTCACCGGCAAGCGCACCTCACCGGGGATTTACGACGTGCTCTTCCTGCTGGGGCGCGACGAAAGCCTCGGCCGCATTGCAGATCAGATGACGGCCTCCCCGGGCGCATGACACGGACGGCTGAAGGAAAGGAAGTGACGATGACCGACTCCACCCTCAATCTGGGCGACAAGGCATATCCCGTGCGACAGGGTAGCGTCGGCCCCGAGGTCGTCGACATCCGCAAATTCTATGCCCAGACGGGCATGTTCACCTACGACCCGGGCTTCACCTCGACCGCATCGTGCGAGAGCGGCCTCACCTATATCGACGGCGACCAGGGCATCCTGCTGCATCGCGGCTATCCGATCGACCAGCTTGCCGAACAGTCGAGCTTCATGGAGGTCGCCTATCTGCTGCTGAACGGCGAACTGCCGAGCGGCGACGAGCTGGGCAAGTTCACCCACACGATCAGCCGCCACACGATGCTGCACGAACAGCTCGCGACCTTCTACCGCGGTTTCCGCCGCGACGCACACCCGATGGCGATCATGTGCGGCGTGGTCGGCGCGCTTTCGGCCTTCTACCACGACTCGACCGACATCAGCGATCCGCACCAGCGCATGGTGGCGTCGCACCGCCTGATCGCCAAGATGCCGACGATCGCGGCGATGGCGTACAAGTACAGCGTGGGCCAGCCGTTCCTCTACCCTGACAACTCGCTGTCCTACACCGGCAACTTCCTGCGCATGACCTTCGGCGTCCCGGCCGAGGACTATGTCGTCGATCCGGTGATCGAAGCGGCGATGGACAAGATCTTCATCCTCCATGCCGATCACGAACAGAACGCCTCGACCTCGACCGTGCGCCTCGCCGGCTCGTCGGGCGCCAATCCGTTCGCATGCATCGCGGCTGGCATCGCCTGCCTCTGGGGCCCGGCGCATGGCGGCGCGAACGAAGCCGCGCTCAACATGCTGCGCGAGATCGGCCGTCCCGAGCGAATCCCCGAATATATCGCCCGCGCCAAGAACAAGGACGATCCGTTCCGCCTGATGGGCTTTGGCCACCGCGTATACAAGAATTTCGATCCGCGCGCGAAGGTGCTGTCCAAGGCCGCGACCGAAGTGCTGGACAAGCTCGGCATCAGCGATCCGGTGCTCGACACCGCGCGCGAGCTGGAGCGGATCGCGCTCAGCGACGATTATTTCATCGAGAAGAAGCTGTATCCGAACGTCGATTTCTATTCGGGCGTGATCCTGTCGGCGATCGGCTTCCCGACCACGATGTTCACCGTCCTCTTCGCCCTCGCCCGCACCGTCGGCTGGGTCGCGCAGTGGAACGAAATGATCAGCGATCCGGACCAGAAGATCGGCCGCCCGCGCCAGCTCTACACCGGCCCGACCCAGCGCGACTACGTGCCGGTCAGCCAGCGCTGATGCGATCAAACCCCTCTCCGGTTCGCCGGGGAGGGGTTTTCACATGCTGGTGGCGATGATGTAGCCGCCAACCGCGATCACCACGATCGCGAACAGCTTCTCCAGCAGCCCCTTGCGTGCCGCCATCCGCTTGCCGATCGCGATGCCCGCCACCGCGCCGCCGATACCGCCCAACAGCATAAGTCCCGCGATCCGCCAGTCGACATAGCCCGACAGCGCATAGGATCCCGCGGTCGTCGCGCCGAGCGCGCTGACCACGACCAGCGACGTGCCCGCCGCATAGCTCAACGGCATCCGCGTCGCCGCGATCAGCGCGGGGACGATCAGGAACCCGCCGCCGATCCCGAAAAAGCCCGAGGCAAGGCCGACCGCCAAGCCGGCGGGTACCAGTCGCGGCACCAGATGCCGCGCGGTGGCACGGCTCAGCCGGACATCGGGCTGCTCCACCCCGCGCCGCTTGCGGAACATCGACAGGCCGATGGCGATCATCAACAGCCCGAACAACAGCAACAGCCGCTGCCCATCCATCGCCTTGCCCAGCTCCGCACCCGCCGCAGCACCCGCGACGCCCGCCACTGCGAACAGCGCGCCACAGCGCCACTTGACCGTCCCGGCGCGGGCATGGCCGACCAGTCCCGCCAGCGCATTGGCCGCCACCGCCACCGCTGCCGTCCCGATCGCGGCATGCGCCGACCCGACGCCGACGACATGGACCAGCAACGGCACCGCAAGG
>NZ_LSJM01000343.1 GCF_001557215.1 Sphingomonas sp. CCH9-E2
CACCCGGACCGGCTCATCCACCACAACCGCCCGAGCCGCCTCGATCATCGCCCGCGTCCACAGCGCGCCCGGCACATCGCACAGCAGCTCGCCCTCCAGCTCCTGCCGCCCCAGCCGCGTGCCGCCATATTCGGCCTCCATCGCTTCGACGAAGCTCGCGGGCAGATGCGGATTGTCCCGCGTCGCCCCCCGCGTCTCGACGCAGCTCGGCAGCGCCATCACCCGCCGCATCAGCCGCGTCGATCGCGGCGTCGTCGTCACCAGCACGCGCGGCCGCTCGCCCAGCCGCAATCCCATCGCCAGATTGTCCCACGCCGCATCCCCCCGGCGGCCCCATTTGCCCAGCTCATCGGCCCAGGCGGCATGATGCTCCGGCCCGCGCAGCCCTTCGGGCGACTCCGCCGAATAGGCAAAGGCCACCGCGCCCGACGGCCAGTGCAGCTCGCGCGCGCTCGCCTTCCACACCGGTTGCCGGTCGGACCGCGCCGTCGCGATCAGCCCCGACTGCCCCTCGATCATCACCCGCCGCACTTCGTCCAGGCTCGCCCCGACCAGCGCAAACCGCCCCTCGGGTTCATCCACTGCCAGCTGGTTGACCCATTCGCTCCCCGCCCGCGTCTTGCCGAACCCGCGCCCGGCACGGATCAGCCACACCCGCCAGTCGCCCGGCGGCACCAGCTGCCCGCCATGCGCCCACAGCTTCCACCGCGCGAGGAACTCGCGCCGCATCGCCGGGGTCATCGCGCGCACGGCTTCGGCCCGTTCGCACTCGGGCAGCGCAAGCAGCCGGTCGATGACCGCGCCGATCTCCGGGTCACTCGCCATCGGACACCGCCTCGGCCGTCGCGGCCTGATGGATCAGCTGCACCGGCGCGCGCGCACGCCGCGCCTCGATCACCCGCAATCGCTCGAGCAACACCCGATCGGTATCGTCCGGCGCGGCGAAGGTCGGCTTGCGCCCCTTGTGCGGTTTCGCCGTTGCGTTGCGGTGCTGCGACAACAGCTTCAGCGCGGCCTCGAAATCGATCGCCGGCGCGTCGCCCCGTTCGTCCATCCGATCCACCCGCGTCAGCCCGGCGAGCACATGGCCGATCAATCGCGTTTCGACCATCTGATAGCCCAGCGCGAGCGCCTCCTCCCACTGCGCCGCAAAGTCAGCGTCGCGGCGCCGGATTTGATAGACCGACGTCTTGCACACGCGCGCCGCTTCGGCCGCTGCGCTCACGTTGCACGTCGCAGCCAGATGGTCGAGAAACGTGGCGCGCATCGCCGCGCTCCACTGCACGCGCTCCGCCGCGCCCAGCGGCGATGACCGCCCGTCAAGATTGGTGCGGCGTCCGCTTACCATCGCCATTCTCCCAAACGCAGATCGGGCCGGCACGCGTCACCGCCCCGGCCCGATCCATTTGATTTCAAAGTCCGAAGACCCGCGTTTTCAGCGACCCGATCGCCGCGACTCGCAATTCTTCAGCGTTCCCTTTATGTGCCAGATCAGCGTGACGATGTCAAGCATTTTGTTCCCATTTGGTTCGCAATTCACTCATCGCCGGTTCATCGTACCTGTGCCATGCTGCCAGCATGACCCACCGCCCCGCTTTGCTCGCCCCGCTGGCCCTGCTCGCCGCCGCCCTTCCCGCC
>NZ_LSJM01000344.1 GCF_001557215.1 Sphingomonas sp. CCH9-E2
GGGTGGGGGAGGCGCTGCGCCATGCCGGGGTGCAGGCGGAGGACGCCGAGGCGATTGCGCCGCAAGTCGATGCGCGCGTCGGGCAGAGTGCGATCGACTTTGCCCGGCGCAAGCGAATCGGGCCATTCGCGGCCGAGCCCGCCGATCGCGAGCGGATCGCCAAGCAGGTGGCGGCGATGGTGCGGGCGGGGCACGCGCCGGGGCTGGCCTGGCAACTGGCGCGGATGAACCCCGGGGACGATACGGATTTCCTGCTCGACGACCGTTAACCACAAAGGATTCGCACCTTCGTGAAATGCTGTGTTAATATCGTCGGTCAGGGGGAAATAGTGTAATGCGAGCCGACCTGCAGCGCGTGCCGATTCTGGAGGGCGAACCGGACGAGCCGACGGCCATTCCCGTGCGCGCCGCAGACCCCGAGGACGAGACGCATTGGGGCACGGTCAAATGGTTCGATGTCACGCGCGGCTTTGGGTTCATCGTCGCCGATGATGCCGAGGCCGGCGATATCCTGGTCCATTTTTCGGTCCTTCAGCCGCATGGCCGCCGCAGCCTGCCCGAAGGCGCGCGGGTCGAATGTTCGGTGGTGCAGCGCGACCGCGGGCTGCAGGCCAAGGACATTCTTTCGATCGACCTGACCGATGCGGTCGAGCCGGTGCGGATGCGGCCCGGCGCGGGCGACCGGATCGACCGGATCAAGCTGATCGAGGAAGCGGGGCCGTTCGAGCCGGTCACGGTCAAATGGTTCAACCGGCTCAAAGGCTATGGGTTTCTGGTGCGCGACGGCGATTCGGCCGATATATTCGTGCATATGGAAACCCTGCGCCGAGCGGAGATTTATGACATCGAACCTGATCAACCGCTGCGCGCCCGCATCGTCGATGGCGAAAAAGGGCCGCTCGCGGTCGTGGTGGAATCGGCCTGACCGAACGCTGATGCTCGCATTGGGTGCGGCGCTGCTGCTGCCCGGATGCACCGCGAAAGACAGCGACGCGACGACACAGGTGGCCAAACAGGCGACCGTGACGATCGAATCCGGCACGAATCGCCATATCTTCAAGGTCGATGTTGCCAGTACGCCGGAGCTGCAGAAGCAGGGACTGATGTTCCGCACCAACATCCCCGCCGATGGTGGCATGTTGTTCGCGCCCTATCCGCCCGAGGGCGGCCCGCCGCGCGAGGCGAGCTTCTGGATGAAGGATACGCCGAGCCCGCTCGACATCATCTTCATCCGCGCCGACGGCACGATCGCGACGATTGCCGAGAATACGGTGCCGTTTTCGGAGGAGTTGTCACGGTCCGGTGAGCCGGTCGCAGCGGTGCTGGAAATCAACGGCGGTCGCGCGGCGGAACTGGGCATCTCGCCGGGGGACAAGGTGCGGTGGTGACGATCGTGCGTGCAAACGGCGTTGCCCAGCCGCGCTCTGCGGCGTAAAGCGCGGGCCATGGGAATCTTCGCGAACATCTTCACCTGGTGGAACGGCTCCACCTTCGGCACCTGGGTCGGGCTGCGCGGCAAGGATCAGGTCGGCGAGGACTCGCTCGGCAATCTGTATTTTCAGGGCGGGGCCGACATGCATGGCCGCCCGCGGCGCTGGGTGATCTACAAGGGGTCGAATGATTCGAGCCGGGTGCCGCCGGAATGGTTCAGCTGGCTGCACCACCAGATCGACGATGTTCCCGATCGCGCGTTGCCGCCGGTGCGGAAATGGGAACAGCCCGCAGTGCCGAACCTGACCGGCAGCGTGCTGGCCTATCGTCCGCCGGGTGCGCTCGAAAAGGGTGGGCAGCGCGTCGGTGCGACCGGCGATTACGAAGCCTGGACGCCCGGCGCCTGATGCGCCGGAGCCGGATGGCTGCGCTGCTGCTGGCACCGGTCGCGCTTGCGGCATGCGGGGGCAAGCCGGCCGAGAACACGGCGGACGCCGCGGATTCGGTCGAGGTTCAGCCTAAGGCTGCAGCACCCGGAGCGGAGGTGGTCGCGGTGGACGCCGGGCCGACCGCGTCGGTGACCGGTGTGACACCAATGGCCGAGCGCGTGGCGGTGCTGGGCTTGCTCAACAAGCGCAATGGCGTTGCGCGCGAACTGACGCTGAAGCCCGGACAGGCGGTGCGCGCGGGCGATGTGATCGTGCGGCTGCGCGCGTGCGAGAAGACTGCGCCGTGGGAGCCGGATCAGCTGACCGGGGCGTTCGCGCAGGTCGATATTCGCGGCACGGACGGCAAGTTCAGTCGCGCTTTCTCGGGCTGGCTCTACAAGGAGCGCCCGGCGCTGAATGTCGTGCAGCACCCGATCTATGACGTCTGGGTCAAGAGCTGTGCGATGACCTTCCCCGATACCGGGGGCGAGGTGGTAGGCGGCAGCGCCCCGGATGTGCCCAAACGGTCGAGCGCGCCGAAATCGGCCGATACCGAGGGCGAGGCCCCGGCACCGGCGGCAAGCCCCGCAGCGCCTTCGCCAAGCGACTCCGACAGCAACGACAGATAATGGTCGCGTGGCACCTCCACCGCGCCCAGTGAAGCGAGGTGGTCGGTCATGAACTGGCAATCGAGCAGGGTGAAGCCGCCGAGACGCAGCCGTGCGACCAGTGCCGCGATCGCCAGCTTTGACGCGTCGCGCGCGCGACTGACCATGCTCTCTCCGAAAAAGGCCCGCCCGAGCGCGAGGCCGTAGAGGCCGCCGACGAGCCGGTCGCCGTCCCAGCATTCGACCGAATGGGCAAAGCCGCGCCGGTGCAGTGCGGTGAACACGCGCTCGATCGGCGGGTTGATCCAGGTGTCGGGGCGGTCGGGGGCGCTTTCGGCACAGAGCGCGATCACCGCTTCGAACGCGGTGTCGGCGGTCAGGCGGAAGCGGTCGGCGACGAGAATCTTGCGCAGCGAGCGCGATAGGTGGAAGCCGTCGAGCGGCAGGATCGCGCGCTGGCGCGGCTCGACCCAGAAAACGCTGGGATCGTCGCGATGTTCGGACATCGGGAAGACGCCCATTGCATAGGCGCGCAACACCAGATCGGGGTCGAGATCGCTGGCGCGGGCGGTCTGCCGCGTCATTTGGCCCCTTTGCGCGGTTTGGCGAGGCGCTTTTCAACCGCCTGCCACAGGCCGTCCACGGCAAGCGCACCGGCACTGCGCGGCGCGAAGCTGCCGAGCGGCGCGCGACGCACCGCCATCCCCTCGACCAGGCTGGCCATCGGGATCACGGGCCAGTCGGGATTGCGCGCCAGCGCTTCGGCATGAAGGCGGCGGCGGCGATCGACCATCGAATGGACCGGCATCAGCGGCACCTTGGCCTTTCCGCCGAGATGGCGTTCGACGTCCTCCAGTGCGCGCTGCGACAGTGGGGAGGGGATGACCGGAACGACGATCAGATCGGCGGCGCGCATCACCTGTTCGCTGGTTTCGGTGAGGCCGGGCGGACAGTCGAGGATCATCCGGTCATAGGCACCGTCGAGCTGGCCGAGCAGCTTGGCCAGCCGCTTCTTCTTGTCGAGTTCGTGGAACAGCAGGTCGAGGCCGCGGAGCGAGGCGTCGGCGCCGAGCAGATCAAGCCGTTCGATGCCGGTCGGCTGGATCAGCCTAGCCGGTTCGACATCCTTGCTGAACACCGATTGCGCCGTCGCCTTGCCCTGACCGCCGCCGAGCAGGAAGGTGGAGGCGGCCTGGGGATCGAGGTCCCACAGCAAGGTGCGCCGGGCGGAGCGGGTCGCGGCCGACCAGGCAAGGTTCACCGCCAGCGAGGTTTTGCCGACGCCGCCCTTGAGGCTGTAGACTGCGATCGTCGCCACCCGCTCCGCTCCCTGATCCAGTTCAGCGGCAAGGTGGCGCAGCGGCGGGGGGAGCGCAACCGACAGGGCGCGACGCGCACAAAAAAAGGGCCGACAAACGCCGGCCCTTTCGTTGAATGGATCGATGCGGCGCTTAGCCCTTGCAGGTCAGCGTGCCCTTGCCCGGGATTTCGACCGTTGCGGCGGTCGGCGTGCCGGTCAGCTTCCAGCCGCCCTCGGCGGTGAAGGGCTGGCCTGCTTCAGGCGCGGTCAGGCGGGTCTTGGTGCCGCCCTTTTCGGTGGCGACGGTGACCAGCTTGTCCTGGTTGAAGAACTCGACGAAGACGAGCGCATTGCCCGGCTGGCAGCGCATCGACACGGTCGCCTTGATCGACGGCGGCAGTTCGACCGGCGCGGCGTTCGCGAGTTGCGATTCCATCGGATCGGGCGCGCGCTCGCTGATCACTTCGGGTTCGGGTTTACAGGCGGAGAGCGCAAGCAGCGCAACCGCGGCGGCGGGGAGGAGACGCATGTTCATAGCGGAACTTTCTTTTGCGCACGCAACATCGGGGGTCAAGATATAACGGATAACAGTGTATCTACGCATATTGCGGTGCGTCGATACAATATCCTGTCTCATTCGTGAAATTCGTCCAGATCCGGGATTCGACCAAAGGCGATCTTGGTTCCGACGCGGTCGGTGCGGCTGCCGTCCATCGGGCCGACCGAGACGGCGTGGCGGCCGAACTTTTCATTGATCCGGTCCATCGCCTTGCTGAGCGAGAGGGTGCGGGTTTCGCGGGCGAGGGGGTCATCGGGGTCGAGCGCGCCGAACAGCGATTCCTGCGCCGCGCCGACGGGGGCGATCTCCGACAGGGTTACGCCGATCATCCTGATCGCGAAGCCGCCGGCGCGGGAGCGGCCGGCGGCGGCCAAACGGGGGAAGATCGCGTCGAGTGCGGCGAGGATCGCGAAACTGTCCTGCGTCGCGGGTAATTTCAGCGAGGTGCGCCAGACCGATTTGTCATCCTCGAACTTCGCGTGGAGCACCAGCAGGCGGCTGACATAGTCCTTGCGCCGGAGCCGGGCGGCGCATTTGAGAGCGAGGCGGCGGGCGGTGAGGCGGACGGGTTCGAGGCCGCGCTTGCGCGGTGACAGGACGTGGCTGTGGCCGATGGTGCGGTTCTGCGTCGGCTTTTCGGGCAGGTCGAAGCCGTGGAGCAGATACCAGAGCCGGTCGCCATTGACGCCGCCCCAGGCCGATCCGGCGTCGCGCGGCCGCCGGTCGCACAGCTGGCCGATGTCCAATATGCCCTGCTGCGCCAGGCGCTTCTCCATCTTGGCGCCAATCCCCGCGATGTCGCGCAGCCTGAGGCTGAACAGGCAGTCGGGGAGCATGTCCTGCGTCAGCACGGTGAGGCCGTCGGGCTTTTCCATGTCGCTGGCGAGCTTGGCCAGCAGGCGGTTGGGGGCGATGCCGACCGAGCTGGTGAGGCATTCGCCGACATGGGCGCGGATCCCCGCCTTGATCCGCCGCGCCAGCGCCGACGCCTGTTCCGGGCTATTTTCATTGTCGAGCAGGCGGCAGGCGACTTCGTCGATCGAGCAGACCGCGGTGACGGGGATGTGGCGCCAGATTTCGGCGACGATCGCTTCGTGGAACTCGACATATTTGGCGTGGCTGCCGGGGACGACGATGAGGTCGCGGCACCGGCGCTTGGCCTCCCACACCGGGGTGCCGGTGCGGATGCCGTAAACCTTGGCCTGAACCGAGGCGGCGATGGCGACGGTGGTGTCGCTGTCGACCGGGGCGACGATGATCGGTTTGCCCCGCAGATCGGGGTTCAGCTGCTGCTCGACCGCGGCGAAATAGCTGTTGAGGTCGAGATACAGCCAGCGCAGCGGACGGGATGGAAGATCGAGGAATGCCGGGTCGGCCATGGGCGGAACAATAACGGAACGATGCCGCAGAGTCACGTGGCGAGGGGCCGACGGTGCCTGACACTTCTGGGAGGGGAAGCTGACAAAAAAACGCATGTGTCATGCGCGGGTGACAGGCGCGCGGACGGGGGCCGCGAACGGCGCGGCTGCGGGGGGAAGGGTGCGGCATGAGGGCGTCCCGGCGATGATTTGGGGGACGGGTGAGATATGCCGAACCGGGGGCTGTAGGAAAGGGGTCAGGCGAGCGCCGGATCGGTCGCAACCGACGACGTGGCGCGGGAGCCGTCGGGTGACAGCTCCCGCGCCGCGCGCTGTTCAGCGAATCAGGACAGGATGCCGGAGTCGGTGATGCCCGGGCCGCCGGCCTGGGTCAGTTCGTCGACCGCATATTCGGTGCAGACCGGGTCGGTCCAGGCGCGCGGGGCGTCGCTGATGGGGGCTTCGACGGTCGGGGTGGCTGGGGTGGTCATGGTCGATCCTTATGGTCGCTGGAGTGCTAGACTTCAGACCTATTGGCCCTGCTTACTGACCGAACGGTTCAGGAGAAGATGCCGCCATCGACGACAGCCGGGGCGCCAGCCTGAGTCAGTTCGTCGACCGCATATTCGGTGCAGACGGGATCGGTCCAGGCGCGCGGGGCGGTGCTGGCGGGGG
>NZ_LSJM01000345.1 GCF_001557215.1 Sphingomonas sp. CCH9-E2
GTCCGCGACAAGGCGCGGGGCATGTTCGCGGGGTTCCGGCCGAAGCCGGCGACCGAGAAAGCGACGTCGCCGGAGCGTGTCGCGGCCGATCGGCCGCCGGCATCCTCGCAGGCCCGCGCGATCGAGCGCTATGGGCGCGCCGCAGCGGATATAGGCCGGATGCGGGACAAGGGGTTGCCGGTGCTGGCGCACCAGGAACAGGCGCTGGCGAAGGCTGGCGACGCGCTCGACCAGGTGCGACCGCTTGGGAGCCGCGACCTTGCCAGCGCGATCGAGCGCGACCCCCGACTCGCGCGCGACGCGGCCGAGGGGAATACGGGCGGCGCGGTGAAGGCGATGGAGACGGAGCGCCAGGTCCGCATCGACCCGGAGAAGCGCGCGGACCGGTTCGTGGAGCAGTGGCAGGGCATGAAGGAGGCGCGCGCCAGCATGGAGCGTG
>NZ_LSJM01000346.1 GCF_001557215.1 Sphingomonas sp. CCH9-E2
ACCCCGTCAGCACCGCCCCGGCCGGCGTTGCCGAGGCGATCGAGGCGGTGTTCGAACCGATGCTGCTGGTCGAGGCGCAGCGGGTCGCGGCGGCCAATCGCGCGGCGCGCGCGCTGCTGGGCGAGCATATCCTGGGCGAGGATGTCCGCGTTGCGATCCGTCACCCCGCCGCCGCCGAGCGGCTGCTGAACCCGGTCGAGGGCGCGCCGGGCGGCCCGATCCATCTCGTCGGCCTGGGCACCCGCGACCAGCGCTGGGAGATGCGCGTGCGCGCGCTGCCGGGCGGCGCGCGGGTCGTCCATCTGAGCGACCGCACCGGGGCGCATGCGGCGGACCGGATGCGAGTCGATTTCGTCGCCAATGCCAGCCACGAGCTGCGCACCCCGCTCGCCTCGATCCTGGGGTTTATCGAGACGCTGGAGGATGCCGCCGACGATCCCGAGACGCGCGCCCGCTTCCTCAAGGTCATGGATAATGAGGCGCGCCGGATGCGGCGGCTGATCGACGATCTCATATCGCTGTCGCGGATCGAGGCGGAGAAATATCGCGCGCCCGACGATGTCGTCGATCTCGCCGCCCTGCTCGCGCAAGTGCGCGACGAGCTGTCGTCGCTCGCACCAGCGCGGGCTGCGGATATTGCCCTGACCATCGATGAACTGCCACCGGTTCGCGGCGACCGGGTGCAATTGTCGCAGCTGCTGCACAACATTATCGGCAACGCCATGAAATATGGCCGCGCCGGGACGCCAGTCACCGTTGCGCTCGACGCGACCGATTCGGCGATGGTCCGCCTGACCGTGCGCGACGAGAGCGAGGGCATTGCGCCCGAGCACCTCCCCCGCCTGACCGAGCGATTCTATCGCGTCGATTCGAGCCGCAGCCGTGCGGCAGGGGGCACCGGTCTGGGGCTCGCGATCGTCAAGCATATCGTCGAGCGGCACCGCGGTCGCCTCGACATCGCCAGCGTGGTGGGTCAGGGCACATCGGTCACCATTTTGCTGCCCGTCGCACCGATTCCGGAGGCGGTGTCATCATAGCGTCACGCAACTGAAACACAGGGCCAGCGCGGACGGGACCGGCCCCCGTTTCGCGACTCGCAAGACGGCCGTGGGGAATCACGATGCGCAGTTTTTCGCTGATCGCGCTTTCGGCGCTGGCCTTGTCTGCCTGTGGCGGCGCGGGTCAGGCGTCACGCGACCAGATCAAGATCGTGGGTTCTTCGACGGTCTATCCCTTCACCACCATGGTCGCCGAGCAGTTCGTCAATTCAGGCAGCTTCAAGGCACCCGTGATCGAATCGACCGGCACCGGCGGCGGCATGAAGCTGTTCTGCGCCGGAGTCGGACCGCAGCATCCCGACATGACGAATGCCTCGCGCCGCATGACCGCGTCGGAATTCGACCTGTGTCAGCGCAACGGTGTCACCGACATCCTCGAGGTGCAGGTCGGCATGGACGGCATCGCCTTTGCCGAGGCGACCAACGGCCCCAAGATTCAGCTGACGCTCGCCGAAGCCTATCGCGCGCTCGCCGCAAGTCCGATGGGCAAGCCCAACACGGCGCGGCTGTGGTCGGACATCAATCCGTCGCTGCCGGCGGTGCCGATCTCGGTAATGGGCCCGCCCGCAACCAGCGGCACGCGCGATTCGCTGCACGAACTGATCATGCATCCGGGCTGCGAAGAGGCCTATCCGCAGGTCAAGGACATCGAAAAGACCGACAAGGACAAGGCGACCGAGCTGTGCACCCGCGTCCGCGAGGACGGCGTCTATGTCGATTCGGGCGAGAACGACAATCTGATCGTCCAGAAACTGAGCGCCAATCCCAATGCGATCGGCGTGTTCGGCTATTCCTATCTCGAGGAAAATGCCGCGCGGCTGAAGGGCGTGCCGGTCAACGGCGTCGAGCCGAGCTATGCGGCGATTTCGTCGGGCCAATATCCCGGTGCCCGCGCGATGTTCATCTATGTCAAGAAACAGCACCTGAAGGCGGTGCCGGGGATCAACGAATTCCTTGCGCAGTATACGCGGATGTGGGGCCCGGGTGGTCCGCTGGCCAAGCGCGGCATGATCGCGTCGTCGGACGCGGATCGCAGCAAGGCGAGCGACACGATCGCCAAGGGTCTGACGATGCAGCGTAGCGATCTCAAATAATCCGAACCGACACCAACTCCGTTTCCAGATAGGCGGCTTCGACCGGTGAATGTTTTCGCACTCCTGTTCCTGATCCTCGGCCTGGGCCTGATCGCCTGGCTGACGGCGCGTGCGCGCGCGGCGCGGATGGCGCGCGGTCTCCCCGCCAAGCGGCTGCACAGCCTGCCGAGCCAGCATGGCTGGTATGTCGCGACCTGGGCTGTCGTCCCGGCGCTGATCTTCCTCGTCATCTGGGTGAATGTCAGCCCGAGCCTGGTCACCGAAACCGTGCTCTCGACCCCCGCCGCCGCGCAGCTTCCGGCATTCGGGTTCGAACGCGAAACAATCTTGAACGAAGCGCGCAGCCTGGCCGAGGGCAGCAGCCAGGGTGCCTTCTATCCCCTCGCCGAACAGCTCGCCCCGGCCTATGCCGCTGCGCTGAGCCGCTATAACTGGATCGGCACCGCGCTGGCGCTGATCCTTGCCTTCGCCTTCGGTGCGTTTGCCTTCACCCGGATCAACCCGGATTTCAGGGCCCGGACGAAGTTCGAGCGAGCGGTGATGATGGTGCTGCTGGTCGCGTCGCTGATCGCGATCCTGACGACGCTCGGCATCTTCCTGTCGCTGATCTTCGAAAGCGTCCGTTTCTTCTCGATCGTGCCGGTCACCGACTTCCTGTTCGGGCTGAACTGGAGCCCGCAGGTGATCCGCGCCGACGATCCCGGGGCGAATCTGGGCGCGCTGCCGCTGTTCTGGGGCACGTTCTTCATCGGCGCGGTCATCGCGATGATCATCGCGATCCCCTTCGGCCTGATGAGTGCGATCTACCTCACCCAATATGCGCCGCGCAGCTTCCGCGCGTGGATGAAGCCGATCCTCGAGATCCTCGCCGGCGTGCCGACCGTGGTCTATGGCTATTTCGCCGCACTCACCGTCGGGCCGCTGATCCGCGATTTCGCGGTGATGCTGGGCTTTCAATTCGCCTCGGCTGAAAGCGCGCTGTCGGCAGGTCTGGTGATGGGCATCATGATCATCCCGTTCGTGTCGTCGATGGCCGATGACTCGATCGCCGCCGTCCCCACCGCGATGCGCGACGGCTCGCTCGCGATGGGCGCGACGACCAGCGAGACGATCAAGCGCGTGCTGATCCCCGCCGCCCTCCCGGGCGTGGTCGCCGGCATCCTGCTCGCGGTCAGTCGTGCGATCGGCGAGACCATGATTGTCGTGATGGCGGCGTCGGGCGCCGCGAACATCACGCTCAATCCGTTCGAAGGCGCGACGACCGTGACCAAGCAGATCGTCGACCTGCTGACCGGTGAAACCGCGTTCGACAGCCCCAAGACGCTCGCCGCATTCGCGCTGGGGCTGACGTTGTTCATGATCACCTTCCTCCTCAACATCGTCGCGCTGCGCGTCGTCAAAAAGTATCGCGAAGCTTATGAGTGAGTCCCTCGTCCCGCAGCTTCCGACCGGCCCCGAAGAACCCGCGCCCGCGGCCCCGACCGGCTGGAAGACCGACGCGATGCAAAAGCGCATCCGCGCCCGCTATGCCAAGGAGCGTCGCTTCCGCATGTGGGGGCTGGCGGCCGTCATCGGATCGGCCAGCTTCCTCGCCTTCCTGCTCGTCACCATGTTGTGGCAGGGGATTGGCGGCTTTCAGCGCGCCGAGATCGCATTGCCGATCGACTTCAAGGCGGCGGCGCTCGAGGTGACCCCGGAACAGCTGCGCGGCAAGGGTGCCGATCTGGCGCTGGCCAGTGCCGGGCTGAACGATGTTGTCGCGAATGCCGCCGTCGCCGCCTTTGGCCCGGACGGCGCCGATTACATCTCCGAAAGCGCATGGGTCGCAGTGCGCGACGAGCTCAAGGCACGGCCCGAGCTGCTGCAGGGCCGCGCGTCGATCGACGTGCCTGCCTCATCGCCGATCGCGCTCGCCGCGAAGGGCGATGGCACCGATCCCGAAGTGATCAAGGTGGCGACCCGCCTGCGCGACCAGGGGACGCTGACCCAGGGGTTCAATATCGACTTCCTGTCCGGCTCCGACGCCACCGATCCGACCGGGGTCGGCATCTGGGGCGCGCTCAAGGGCTCGCTGCTGACGATGCTGGTGACGCTGCTGATCGCCTTCCCGATCGGCGTGTTCTCGGCCGTCTATCTGGAAGAATATGCGCCGCGGAACCGCTGGACCGATCTGATCGAGGTTTCGATCAATAACCTCGCCGCGGTGCCGTCGATCATCTTCGGCCTGCTCGGCCTCGCCGTGTTCCTCAACTTTCTGCACTTGCCGCGGTCGGCGCCACTGGTCGGCGGCCTCACGCTGGCACTGATGATCATGCCGGTCATCGTCATCGCCGGCCGCAACGCGATCAAGGCGGTACCGCCGTCGATCCGCGACGCGGCGCTGGGCATCGGCGCGAGCCGCATCCAGGTGGTGTTCCACCACGTCCTGCCGCTCGCGCTGCCCGGGATCCTGACGGGCACGATCATCGGCATGGCGCGCGCGCTGGGTGAGACGGCGCCGCTGCTGCTGATCGGCATGCGCGCCTTCATCGTCACCCCGCCGGGCAGCGTGTTCGATCCTGCGACGGTTTTGCCGGTGCAGATCTTCCTGTGGTCGGACCAGGTGAGCCGCGGCTTTGTCGAAAAGACGAGCGCCGCGATCATCGTCCTGCTCGTCTTCCTGCTCGCGATGAATGCCATCGCCATCTATCTTCGCAACCGATTCGAGACCCGCTGGTGATGACCCAAACCGATTATTCAAGCACCGCCATCGACAGCGCCGCGCCCGCCCGGACTGGGGCCACGCCCAAGATGTCGGCGCGCGGCGTCAACGTCTTCTATGGCGAGAAACAGGCGATCCGCGACGTGTCGATCGATGTCGACATGGACAATGTAACCGCGTTCATCGGTCCGTCGGGCTGCGGCAAGTCGACCTTCCTGCGCACGCTCAACCGCATGAACGACACCGTCGCCAGCGCGCGGGTTGAAGGGCGGATCATGCTGGACGGCGAGGATATCTACGACAAGTCGATGGACGTGGTGCAGCTGCGCGCGCGCGTCGGCATGGTGTTCCAGAAGCCGAACCCCTTCCCCAAGTCGATCTATGAAAACGTCGCCTATGGCCCGCGCATCCACGGCCTGGCACGCTCGCGCAGCGACATGGACGCGATCGTCGAGCGGTCGCTCAAGCGCGCCGGCCTGTGGGAAGAGGTCAAGGACCGGCTGCAGGACAGCGGCACCGCGCTGTCGGGCGGTCAGCAGCAGCGGCTGTGTATCGCGCGCGCCATCGCGGTCGATCCCGAAGTCATCCTGATGGACGAACCCTGCTCGGCACTCGACCCGATCGCGACGGCGAAGATCGAAGAGCTGATCCACGAGCTGCGCGGCAAATATGCCATCGTGATCGTCACCCACAACATGCAGCAGGCCGCACGCGTCAGCCAGCGCACCGCGTTTTTCCACCTCGGCACGCTTGTCGAATATGGCGAGACCGACCAAATCTTTACGGCGCCCCGCCAGGAGCGGACCAAGGATTATATCACCGGAAGGTACGGCTGAGATGGCAACGGGCCACGAACACACGGTCAAGGCGTTCGACGAGGATATCAAGCATCTGCGCGCGCTGATCTCGCAGATGGGCGGCCTCGCCGAACAGGCGATTGCCGACTCGATGCTGGCGTTGAGCCGCAACGATACCGCACTGGCGAAGGACGTCCGTGCCAAGGACAAGGCGATCGACGCGATCGAGGCCGAGGTCGAGAAGCTCGCGGTCCGCGTCATCGCGCTGCGTGCGCCGATGGCAGACGATCTGCGCGAAGTGGTGGCCGCGCTCAAGATCGCGGCGGTGGTCGAGCGGATCGGCGATTACGCCAAGAATATCGCCAAGCGCGTGCCCCTCGTCCACACCCCCGGCGCCGACCGCATCGAGGCGATTTCGATCCTGCCCGCCATGGCACAGATGGCGAGCGAAATGGTCCATGACGTGCTCGACGCCTTTTCGGCGCGCGATGCCGAAGCCGCCATCCGCGTGGTCGAGCGCGACAACCGGCTGGACGATTTCTACGACAGCATCTTCCGCACCCTGGTCACCTATATGGTCGAGAACCCGCGGACGGTGAGCGAGGTCGCCCATCTGCTGTTCGTCGCCAAGAATATCGAGCGGATCGGCGACCATGCGACCAACGTCGCCGAAATGGTCTATTTTGCCGCGACGGGCAGCTACATGGCCGAACGCGATACGGTCGAGGTTCCGGAGGCCTGAGATGAGCCGCGCACGCATGCTGCTGGTCGAGGATGATGCCGCGCTGGCCGAGCTCCTCACCTATCATTTCCGCCGGGAGGATTTCGAGGTCCGCCACACCCCGGATGGCGAGGAAGCGTTGCTACTCGCCCAGGAATCGCCGCCCGACATCGTCCTGCTCGACTGGATGGTCGAAAGCCTGTCGGGCATCGAAGTGTGCCGCCGTCTGCGCCGGATGAGCGAGACGGCGAACGTCCCGATCATCATGCTGACGGCGCGCGGCGAGGAAGAGGATCGCGTGCGCGGCCTCGAAACCGGTGCCGACGATTATGTCACCAAGCCCTTTTCCCCGCGCGAACTGGTGGCGCGGGTCGGCGCGGTGCTGCGCCGCGTCCGCCCTGCGCTGGCCGGTGAAGCGCTGACCTATGCCGACATCGAAATGGACACGGTCGGCCACAAGGTCCGCCGCGGCGGCGAAGTCGTCCCGCTCGGCCCGACCGAATTCCGCCTGCTCAAGCACTTCCTGGAGCATCCCGGCTGGGTCTTCTCGCGCGAGCGACTGCTCGACGCGGTGTGGGGGCATGACAGCGACATCGAAAGCCGCAC
>NZ_LSJM01000347.1 GCF_001557215.1 Sphingomonas sp. CCH9-E2
CGAGCGCCCCGGCGAGCGGGAAGGCGTTGCGGCGCAGCGTGGCGAGCGCAGTGCTAGCAGTGCCGTTGCGGGTGGCGGCTGCCTTGGCGCGGGCCGGGGCCTTGCGCGCGGGGGTCTTGCGCGCGGCGGTCTTGCGGGGGGCTGCGCGCTTGGTGGTGCCGGATTGTGCCATGGGAGCCTCACTCATTTTGGGGATGCGGTGACAACGGCGGGCGCGCTGGCGGGGTTCCCTCC
>NZ_LSJM01000035.1 GCF_001557215.1 Sphingomonas sp. CCH9-E2
CTATGACGACCTTGGCCCCGGCGTCGCGCGCCTAACTCAACACACGCTCCATCTGACGCGAGCCGATCATGCCGGCCTCGTCCACCACCAGCACGTCCATGGGGCCTAGCTGCTCGCGCCCCTGCCCCCATGCGTGTTCGAGGCTGGCGATGGTGCGGGACTGGATGCCGGACCCGCCCTCAAGATTCTCGGCCGCGATGCCCGACAACGCCGCTCCGCGCACGGTGTAGCCCTGCCCCTCCCAAGCCTCGCGCGCGACGCCCAGCATCGCCGACTTGCCCGAACCGGCATAGCCGACGACCGACGCCAGCCCCCGATCGCCGGTGACGTGATCGAAGGCGTCGCGCTGCTCACACGGCCAGGGCTATCTGCACGTCCTCCAGAGCCGCGACGGCGAGATATACGCTGACTTGTTCAAGGCCGCCGCTTGAGCATTCCGGGCGTCCGCGAGGCGGTCGCCCGAGCATCCGGGTCTGTCCGGCCGCAATGACCTGTCGGTCAGATCAATCCTCTCACGTTGTAAATCGCATTTCCATTTCCATGGAGGAGCATCCGATGTCCATCGTCTACGAAACAACCAAGTACGTGTTCGAGCCTGACCCGCAGTTGGTGCAGCACATCCTGACGCTGGTCGAACAGAGAGACAGGTCGATCGAGAACCTTGTCGATTGCTGCAGTTCGGCAGGCTTTGATCCAAGAGCGACTGCAACGGAAATCGGCATGCTGCTAATCGACAAGGTGCTGGTACCCGCCGAGCCGACCCTGCGCCTGAGCGGGTCCACCGTCGTCGCGGTCGCCAGAACGAATTGACGCGCTAACAGCGGGCGGGCGTACCTTAACGCCGACCGGACTCGTCCAGCAGCTTCACCGGGGCGACGTTCGTGAGACTGTTGCGCCACTAGCCCGGCCACCCTTGGTCCCGTCCGCAACGCGAGGAGTAGGTGACAGTTCTTTTCAGCCCTGTTGCGCATGGCAATCGTCGTGTTGACCGGCAGCGCGGCGCCTCGACCACGTACCTGACGCGCCGCTTTTATTGATCATTGAAGGGGCGGAAGCCTGCGACCTTCCGAGAGGAGGGGAAAAAAGGATGCGCATCCCGCGCGTCCGTCCAAGTAGGAAATCTAATATGCGATATAAGGCAGTCGCCACCGATCCCCTCGACTTCTCGCGCGCGCTGCGCCTTGAGATGGGACTCAATCCCTCGTTCGAAGAGTTCGAGCCGGTGATGGTCGCGGCCGTCGCGAACCTCGACAGCGACGCCATGTCAAAACTCGGCGCGATCGTCGCAGAGGCCGGCGATCCGGCTTTGATCTGGGCGCTCGACATCCCCCACAAGCTCGATCAGCCTGCGCGCATCGTAGCTTTCCTGCCGTTCGCGGGCTCGCTCATGATGATGACCGGGCTGACCCTATGGGCCGGTGTAGATCACTCGCAACCGCTGATCGTCGTGTCGCAGGAGGGCGGAAGCGCCTTCGTTGTCACCCCTCACGGCCTCCTGCGGCTACAGTCCGTCCCGCTAGGCATCGAGGCCTCGCTGCAGCCGGGCCTTGAGCGGGCGTGGGACCGTCTCAGCGAACGGATGCTCGCCATCGCGAGTCTGCGCGACGTGCTGCCGATCGCGGCCTGACGTCGCGGTTCCAACGCCGGGCGGCGTCCCAGCCGCCCGGAACATTCCGCAAGGGCATCATCGGCACAGCAGGTGGTGGGGAAAAACGCCTGCGGCGAGCCAGTAAACGAAGGACGAATTCAATGAACCGAGCAAACTTGGATAATCTCACGCTGCGTATCGCGTCGGCGGCGCCACACCTCGTTGAGGGCTGCATGGCCGATGCCTCCGCGGGACGCTTCTCCCGGACCCTGTTTGCCGCCGACTACGGCCGCGACGACGAACTCGAACGCATCACGTTCGAGGCCGCCCGCGAGAACGGTCTCGGCGTCGTCTCGCTGCGTCTGGGCCGCGAGCGCGGAGCGATGCCCCGGCGGGTGAACCTCGCGTTCGTCAGCGGCGGCGAACCGACCACGGTGCGCGACTGCGTCCTCTGGGCGAAAGAGGACGGCCCGGTCCTTATCGTGCCCTGCGATGTCCGCGAGGAGCGACACTTCGCCATCGGACCGGACGGGCTCGAGGAACGGCACGGCCGCCCCGCCCCAAGGCTCGGTCGCGGCATGTCGCTCGCAAAAGAGCGGCTTGAGCGTGCGGTCCGAGCCGCGCGGCAGGAAAGGCGCAGGTCCCGCGAGATCGGTCTCGCTAACGCGCGGAACGCGTGAGCGAGGACCAGCTGGCGACGCCGGTCGCCTGAAGTGTCATCGAAGAAGCAATGGTGGCTCCCTGGTGGGAGCGGAAAAGGACCGCAGGCGCGGTCGGAAGGGAGACTCAAGTGAACGAGACGACAGAACAGCGCAAGATCAGGATGGCAGGATACATGGCGGCGGTCGAACGCCTCCTAGGCGGACCAGCAGCCGTCGGGCACACCTTCAGGAACAGGGTCGAACTCATGGTCGGAGGGACGGCGGCTAATATCCCGACGCTGCTCGAGTGGGGTTCGCGGACGAGGGTGACCGGCCTGCCGATGCTGCTCTTCTCGCCGACCAACGAGCCGACGGTGCCGCTCGTCAGCCTCATCGCCCACGTGGACGGCCAGACGCACATCTTCGAAAGCTGCATGCTGTGGATGGGCGCTCGGGATGATCGCGCCCTGCTGGTTCCGGACAGCTTCGACATGGGCGCGTTCTCGTTCGACGACGAGCTGAAGCTGCGCCGGCTGCCGAAGGCACCTGCGCGGACCTTCAAGGCTGCCTTGAGCGGGATGCGCCGCGCCTACGACCGGCTTGTCGATCTGGAGATCGAGCAGCGTCCCGGCAGTGCGGCGCTCGTGCCACCCGCCCTACTCCAAACGCGTGCAGCATGACTGCTGGGGGACGCATCCGCGCGAACAAGCTCGGTCAGGCCGAAGCCTGCCGGCATCACGGCGCAGCCCCACCGCGTACGGGAGGGCACGCACTGCATCTGCGTCGAGGCGCTGAAGGCTTGGGCGCGCCTGCGATCAGCCGGAGTGGTCGGCGCGATCCTCCTCAAGGGCATAGTAGCGGCCTCCGCGCCGCTCAATCAGCCCGTTGGTCTCGAGCTGATCGAGATGCCAGTTTATCGCGCCCAGCCGCGTGGCGGAGTGCGCGGTGCCAACGAGCGCCGCGCGAGGATCGCTCGCTCTGCGAGCCCTGGCGATCCCGAAGATGCGGTTGGCGGAAAGACCGCCATCACAGTTCGCTTCACTCTGGAGCTCATGAATGAGTTCCATAACGAGAGCTGTGCCAGGGGCGAACGCCGCGGGATCGCCCTTTGGCCGTCCTGCGGCTCGCCGCTTCGAGGCGGAATGCGGGCTTGTAGCGCGGACGGATGCCCGCGCCGGCGCATTGATATGTGGCTCTGCCGCGGCCCCCACGTCCGGATCCTCCTCCCAGCCAGCGAGCGAACCGTCGGTGAGCGCCTCTTCCGGCATGTCTGTCACATCGACGAACGCCCCGTGCCGCTGTCGCGCCAGGATGCGCTCTGCCTTGCTGGCATGCTTGAGGTTGGCCTTGGCCACGTAGACGATCAGCAGATTGTCCGGCTTCCAGCTCCCAGGCAGCCAGTCAAGGTGCTCCTGACCCTCCTGCGTCGTCTTCCTTCCCTCCCGCCACGCCTGGGAAAGCCGCACCTCGACCGTCAGGCGCGGCGCGGTGGTCCACATGGCGACGCCGCGAAGCCGACTGGGAGCGGTGGCCCTATAGGTCTTGCGGGTCAGCGTGGTCGTCTTCGGCGTGTGCCCGATGATCGCCCAGAAGATCCGCAGCCGTTCGCAGAGACGACCAAGGTAGAAAAAGAAGTTCGTGGTCGCTTGGGCATCCAGACTGTCGAAGCCCGACATGCTCGTCGCGGAATCCATGACGACGCCGACGATCCGATCCTCCGGGTCGTCCTGCGCCTGGTTCCAATCCCGCACGTACCGGCGCACCTCCTCCATTACGGCCGAGGCCTCCCAGTGACGATCCTTCGGCGTCTGCTCGAATAGGCTGGGATTGCGATGCTTGAAATCGTCCTCGGACATGCTGAGGAAGGGCATGATGTGGATGCGCCTGCAGGTTCGGCGACTTGCCTCGCGGTCCTGACCAAGCGCGTGCTCGACCACGTCCTTCAGGCGGCTGATAATCTGGTCGCGTGTGTCCTCCGCCGTCAGCACGAGGACATGGCCCGTGCCGTTTATCCTGCCTCCGAGCCAGACATGCTCGCGCCTGTCTTCACGCCGGCTGGCGACCATGGCCGCCATCCAAAGCATCAGCTGCGTCTTGCCCGTCGAGCCGGCGCCGAACCAGACGGAGGTACCCGTCTCGGCCAGCCATCCCTCGATGCGATAGGAAGGCCGGGCGCTGGCCGCTCCAAGATGCCGGTCCGCCAGCCACGTGTCGGTTGTGGGATAGGAGTCCCAGTCGGGACTAACCGGCGCTGAGAGACTCTTTTCCCTCCCGATTGCATTCGGCACCCCGAACCCCTGCACCCTCGCGTCCAACGCCGATCCCCCGTAATGACGACCGCAAGTCGGCTGCGTCGGGTTCAGCATTCAGCGGAAATGCTTTCCATATTATATATATGGATCAGAAGCTGGCTGAAGGTCAGCCAGCGATGATCCAGTCAGGCGGCTGAACCGGCACCGTTCATGGGACGCCTACGGTACCGCGCGTGGTGTGCCGGCATGACGAGCCGCCCAGGAGTGACCATGTCCGCGGCACGGCCTACATACCATCGCAGCATCCAATTGGATCAGTGATTTTCGACAGGGCGACAGAAGAACAGGTCATAGCTGACGGGGCCGCCTTCATCGAGGTGCCCCGAACTGCGGAGGAGGCTGGGGTCGTCATCGAGAGGACCAAGCGCGCGCTGTCCGAACCCAGATACCGGGACGGCCAGCGAAGGCTGGAAGTTGCCTCGCTGCCTCAGGAGCGCTTTCGCGCATAGGCTTCGGTCCGACCAGGGCCGCCGCGGGTCGATCTCATCGGCATCAGCTATGGCGCAGCGCGCGAAATCCACCGTGACGCGTTCGTCCTGCCGCAGTACTGCGAACAGCACTTCAACAGCCCACATTATACAGCAGTCTTCGGGGCGCTGAATTACGGGGATGGCTTCAGGCGAATACTGCCGCCGGATCTCACAGCAGCCGAGGCGACAATACGCATCCGCAACAGCGTGCTAGCCTGGCTATACCTCCATGAGCAATCGCATCTGTTTCAGAACCATGGCGAAGTCGGGCGCCAGCTGAACGCGTCCTGGGCGAACGGTGAAATGATGATCGACGAGATGCGTGACAAGGAGAATGCGCCGCCGAAGGGGTTCAGCGCAGCTCTCAGTCACGCTCTCGAATTGGCTGCGGATCATGAGGCGTTGAACAACGTGCTTGGCCTCCTCGTGAAAGCCAATGGAAATACGATGCCCGCCCATGCAATCTGGACCCTGGTCGTCGGCCTCACGTGCATGTTCCAGCGGTTTTATGGGGTACCTGACCGGCCTCACGCGGAAGAAGCAGTTGGGTCTCATCCTGACCCCTCATTTCGGATGAGGGTGCTCCTGAGGGAGATGACCCTGATGATGCTCACTCCCGCCGTGCGTCAGTACGCCCCCTGGCTCAAGACGCATTAAGACCTCGGAGCTCTAACTGACCACGCAGTGATCACGGCGGCCATGTACTGCCACATCCGCTACCGGGGCGGGGAGCCCGTCTCGGCCTTCCTGCCGGCGGTACAGGCGTACTCAGATGTTCCGGCCAGCTACCAGCAGGCGGTTTTCGACGAGTGGAGCCTGGCGAGGCCGATGATCCTCAGCGACTATCGCGGGTGGGGAAAGGGATGCGTACTGGATCTCCCGACGATCACGCACCTGTCATAGATCCTCTCGAACGAGAGCTGCCATATCCAATGGTCAAGGAATCTCGAGGATTATCCAGCGGGAACTATTTCAGCTGAAGCTGGCAGCATCCAGCAATGTGCGGTGCCCGCCTTGAATTGCCGGACCGGCTAAAACCATCGCGTGACTGCCCGAGTTGCGAGCGAGGGCGATTATAAACGAAACGATGGTATTGAACGTCGCCCGCGAACTCGCTGCGCACCTCAATCACGGGATTGAGCCGGAAATCCGCGTCACAAGAGCAGAGGCGCTGCTGACGCAAGCGTTTGCCGACGTCGAGATCCGGCGCGCGTCGCGGCGTTCTCGGAGCCGGCATACCAGCGATAAAACGCAGCGCCGAGCAGCGTCGATGGCTTTGCGGTTTGGAAGAGCGTAAGGGATGAGCGGAGCTTCATCGCGTCGATCTGCCCGAGGACGGCACTAGGGTCGCTCGTTTGCAGGTCCTGCAAGGTGGACACGCATTCAAGGTAGCGGGCACCCAGAAGCGGATGCGCCAGATACGCTCGCGCTTCGTCCACCGATGTGATGCCGTAGAATTTGGCTGTCGAGCTGCGACCCAGCTCGCCCATCGCCTACCTCAGCCAAGGGTTCGAACACGTGGCTTATTCCAGTCGCACAGCTGATGAGGGCGGGGCTGGCATGCGTCGTCCGCGGCTGCAAGAAATGTGCTGATCACGAGGCAATCAAACCAAGAACTGCGGCTTCTGGGCCGCTTACGGACTGTCCGCTTCTCGGCGAAAATCAGGAACAATGGACTTTCTTCATTCCCTACGCGTAACCAAATCAAGCCGAATAGCAGCTAGGCTTTCATGCCGATCGACGACCTTCAACTCCGATCGGCTGCACGAGCTTAGAGGGCATCAAGATCGAAATCCGGCGTGAAATAGTCGGCAATTATTTTGAGATGCGAGCCCGGGATGCCGAGGTCGCTCGTCATCCTTTCCGCTACCGGGGCCGGGTTGGGATCGATAATCGTGATCTGTGGGATGGTTGCGCGTCGCGAAAAGGCGCGGTGAAAAAGCTTGTCGCTCTGAATATCCGTCTTCGGAAATGAGTAACCGATAATCACTATTTCATCAGCCGCCGCGAGCGCGTCTTCCGCTTTTGACCACAGTGTTTTGAACAAGTCACCGAAGAATTCGTAGCTTTTGCTCTTCACTGGAGGAATGATGAGCGGCATTGATGGGAGGCCCGCATCTGAGGCGTTGCCGGGCTTCGTCCAAGGGAAGTTGGGCGAAAGGCCCACTATGGTATAGCCGTCAGGCGGCGCCCGTCCGGGGAAATCCAGATTTGGCGGATAATAGCCATACGCCCATGGTTGATAGCCCGGAATATATCGACCCCGGAAACAAGCATAGGACCCGGTCGCTCGCTCGAAAACGCCGAAGGCGCTGGGGTCCAGATCTTGGCCCGGCACGATCATTCCGTGCCCATCGGTTACCGAATAGGCTGTCAGCCAATTTGTCGAGCCGTGCAATTTTAGGAGCAGATTTCCGGTCTTGCTGTCCTCCTTCGGCTCTGTTGGCGGGTGCCATCCGTCGTTGAACATGGCCTTGGGGCTAACGCCATATCCCCAATCCGGACGCCATGCCGTCCGTTCTGCGAGAGCCCGGTCGAGAAGTGTGTCCCAGTTGAAGGTGATGAGCACATCTTCGGGATTTAATCTGTCGACCAGTTTCATATGCGTCTGTGATGGCGGTCCGTTCTGGATGTCGTTGATTACCGCAGCGAACAGGAACAGCAGTTCGTTAAATGCCTTGTAGGGCGTCATTGCGCCGACCAAGCCGTCGCTCTTGAGTTGCGTATCGCGCGCGACCTCGATCTGTGAATGGAGGTCCTCGATATCGATACCTGAACGGAGGTAATCGAATGCGCCCCCCCGTCCGATGCCCAGATCGTCTTCTAGGAATACGATGATTGAGCCGATCAGCACCCATGGGTTTGTCGAAAGATCCAGCTTATCGAATATGTCGAAGAAGTCGCGCGCGATAGGCATGCGCTGCCCTGTAGGGCTTTGATCGTAGCTCTTAGAGGCCCCCGCGCCGAGTAAAATAACTCGCATTCTTCTTGCCTCCATCCAGTTCCGGCGCGTCGGATTATCAGGCGAAAAGCGACGCTCCAACTGAGCGTTCGAAAATTGCCCGATTGCAATGCCGGAAGGATATTGCGCGCCATCTACCCGTCGAGACGGGGGCGCTGTTCGGGTATCTAGAACTTGAGCCTTCCTTGGCGAATACCGAGTACCGATCGAGCCAGCCTCCCCAGGCTCTTGCCAAGATATCCTTCGCAACCGCAGTGCGAATAACGCCGATGAGCGATGAGTTGCGCGAGAAGTGGCTAACGCTGGCAGAATAGGTGGAAAATTTCGATGCCATCAGGCGAGCGGCGGCCGAACTTCGCCTCGAAGTCGACCCAGGCTTTACGGAGCTGCCTGCTGCAGAGGTGGTCAAGCGCGCGATCGACCGGTGTGAGCTGACGGTCGAAGAGCTCGGTCCGGATGATCCGGGACTGGCGGGATCGATCGGCGTTCTAGACCGAACATTCAACCTCGTTTTGGTGAGCAAGGCACTGGAACCCGCGGCGCGCGAGGAAGTGATCGCGCATGAAATCGGACACTTCGTAGTTCACGAGGCACCGCGCCCGACGGTTGCCGCTGACTACAGCAAACCGGGTGCAGGCGACCCGGCCCAGAGAATTGAAGCCTATGGCGTCAAGGAGCGTCGTGAAGCGCAGGCCAACGTCTTCGCACGCGAACTGCTGTTGCCTAGGGCGCTTGCCCGGCAATTGTTTATGGCCGGCGAGCGCGCGGCGGCGATAGCAGACCGGCTTGGCATTCGCCGGGAAACTGTCTTCCAGCAGCTCACCGATGCGTTGCTGCTTCCGGAGATGACTCCGGCTAGGGACAACGCCTCGCGCCCGTCACCTCCTCCGGATCAATTTCAGGAGGAGGCGATCGTTCACCGCGGCGAGGCATTCTTACTTGAGGCGGGTCCCGGCACCGGCAAGACGAAGACGCTGGTGGAGCGGATCTCACGACTTCTCAAGAACAAGGAGGCCCAGGCCGACGAGATACTGGCGCTAACCTTTTCCAACAAGGCTGCGGGCGAGATTGCCGATCGCGTCGAAAAGGCAGCGGGTGCCGTTGCGGCCAATATCTGGACAGGGACCTTCCATGCCTTCGGTCTCGAGCTGCTTCGCAAATATCACGAGATTTTCGGAAAGGGGCAGGACCCGCGGCTGATCGACGGCAGCGAGGCCATCCATTTGCTGGAAGACAGCCTGCCGACGCTTCCCATCGTCCACCTGCAGAACTTGTTCGAGCCGGCGCTCGCGCTGCGCGACATCTTTCGTGCCATTTCCCGCGCCAAGGACGAACTCGCCAGCCCGGCAGACTATGAGGAAAAGGCCGAGGCAATGGCGAAGAAGGCGGCGGAGAACAACGACGCAGACGCCGCGCTCGACGCGGCGAAGGCCGCCGAAGTCGCGCTGGTCTATAAGTATTATCAGGCCAAGCTCGATGAGCTCCGAGCTGTTGATTACGGCGACCTTGTCATGCTGCCGGCCCTGAAACTTCGCGACGACGCGGAGTTCGCCAAAATCCTTCGCGCGCGTTTCAAGTGGATCCACGTCGACGAGTATCAGGACATCAATCGCGCCAGCGCCGTCCTCATCAAGGGTCTCGCCGGCGAAGGAAATAACCTGTGGGTCGTTGGAGACGCGAGGCAATCCATCTATCGCTTTCGCGGCGCATCAACCGCCAACATGGCGCAGTTCAAGAAGCACTATCCGGTTTCGCTCCGGCGCAGACTGGGGCGAAACTATCGCTCGACCAAGCCAATCGTCAGCCGCTTCATGGAATTCGGCAACGACATGCAAGTGTCGGATTATGCGCTTCCGCTCGAGCTTGAAACGGAACGAGATGAACCTGGTACGCCTCCAAGCATTTCCGCCGCGGCAGACACTGAGGCGGAAATGGACGAGCTCGCAGGTGCCATCCGCGCGCTGGAGAAGGGCGGGACTGCGCTAAGGGACCAAGCCATATTGGCCAGAAGCAACGGGATTCTTGGGCGGGTCGGCGATGAGCTGGAAGCGCGCGGGATTCCGGTGCTCTATCTTGGTCCGCTCTTCGACCGCCCTGAAATACGCGATCTTCTTTCGCTGCTTGCAATCGTCGGCGGGGCCGACGCACCGCTCCTGCGCGTCGCCGGCTTTCCCGAATATGGCGTTCCGCTCGACGACGTCGTCAAGCTTCTGGGGATCGCGCGTGAGACGAAGAGACCGGTGACCGAACTCATTGTTGATGCGGAGACCCTGGCGGTTTTGTCGGTGCCCGCACGTATGGGTCTCGAGCGCCTTGGAAATCATCTGCAGGGGTTTCATGCGGGACACACTCCGTGGTTCATCCTCATGGAATATCTGTTCGAGCGAAGCGACTATGTCGTCCATCTGACGGCCGGCCAGACACCGCGCGACGAGATGCGGCGCGTGGCAGTCCGCCAACTTGTCGAAGCGATGCGGTCGATGCCGCTGCGCGGCAGCAGGTCCCCCATCAAGCGCGGGTTGGAGCGCGTCCGGCATATGGTATTGCTTGCCGATGATAGGGAGTTGAGACGCCTCCCCGATGAGCTTGCCGGTCTCGATGGCGTCCAGCTGCTTACGATACATGGAAGCAAGGGACTTGAGTTCGAGGCTGTGCATTTGCCCTGCCTGTACGCTGGCGCGATCCCGGGGGCCGACCGGCAGCCGCGCTGCCCTCCGCCCGCCGGCTTGATCGACAACAGCGCCGAAACCGACAGTCACGTTGCCGAAGAGGAATGTCTCTTCTTCGTGGCCTTGTCGCGTGCGCGTACACATCTGCGACTTTATCGCGCGGCAAGACGTGCGGGCAAGAATTCGAACCCGTCGGCCTTCCTTAGCCGGCCGGGCCTTGCATTGCCGGTCCCGGCCGATTGTCAGAGGGTTACCAGGATCTACCCGGTTGTCGCCCCATCCCCGCTGCCGGTACCGCCGCCGCCTGCAAAGCTGAAGCACCGCGACATCGAGCGCTACGACGATTGTCCGCGTCGCTTCTATTATGAGCGCGTTGCCTCGCTCCGCGGCGATGCACCCGAAAGTGCCTATCTCGAGGCTCATCGCTGCTTGCTGACGGTCCTCGATGCGGCTCGTGAAAGTGGGGTTGCCCTTGATGCGGCTCAGGTTTCGGCCATCTTCGAGAAGGCATGGTCCACGAGCCCACTGGTCGGCCACGTCTTCGAAACCTCTTACCGGAACCTGACGGAAGCCATGCTGGCCGGGCTCCTGCCTGTCCTCGCAGCGGGCAGCATGGAAGGTGAACCCAAATTATCCGTCGAGATTGGCGGGCGAACGGTTGAGCTACATGTCGACCAGATAATCGGCGACGGGTCCGGCACAATCTACCGTACAATCCGGGCCGGCAAGCAGAGCAAAGGCGAAGCGGACAAGATCGGCAACAGCCTGCTGCTGGAAGCCGTCAATCGGGGTGCCGTTAAATCTTGCCGCGTTGAAACCTTCCACCTGGCCGACGCCGCGACAACGCCCATCGAACAGACCGACCGAAAGAAGGGCGCCAGACTCGAAACTAGTCGAACCATCGTCGCGGCGATCGACAAAGGGGAATTTCCACCCAAGCCGAGCGACTGGTCCTGCCCGCGCTGCCGCTACTTTTTCCTCTGCCCGGCCCCGGTGCCTCCCGTCTAAATTTTTTTTGTAGACCGACTTCCGGGTTCGCGGACCCCAGCGATCAACCTCCTGTCGGTCCCGGCATTCCGTCGTGGCCCGAACGGCATGAGGTAATTTCACATGGGTAACGAAGAAAAAGACAATGAAGCGAGCCGTCCGGGCCGTTTCAGCTTTCTCGTCAACAGCGAAACCTATCGCGCCGACGATCGTCTCATCGACGGTGAAGATGCGCTGCAGATCTCGGATCACGATCCGGCCGACCAGCACATCCTGATCGAACTGAAGGATCGCGGCACCACGTCGGTGGGCCTCGACGAGAAGATCGATCTCGGCGGCGGTGACAAGGCGTTTCGTGCGTTCCGTGGCGACCGCATCTATCGCCTCACCGTCGAGGGTCGCGGCTACGAATGGGGGCAGCGCAGCTTCGCTGAGAGCGAACTGCGCCGTATCCACCGCATCGAGGCCGATGAGGTGTTCAGCATGTCGCTGCCGGGCGAGGATCTCATCATCGATGACGAAGGCGAGGTCGATCTCGAATCGGCGGGGGCCGAGCGTCTCGACGTGGTAAAGCGCCCCGAGGTGCGGATCACGGTCAACACCAAGCCGGTGAAGATCTCGCGCGGCTGGCACGATGGCCTCGCGATCAAGACGGCCGCTATCGCGCAGGGTGTTGCGATCCAGCTCGACTTCATCCTCGATCTCGAGGGCGAAGGCGTCCCGGCGCGCGTCATCGGCGATACCGATCGCGTGTTCATCCGTGGCGGCGAAAAGTTCGGCGCCGTCGACAACCACGAAGACAGCTAGGATGAGCGAGATGCTCGCTGGCGTCACGGCCGCCATCGCGGAGCTGCGCGAACAATTCGCGCAGCTCCCGCTCCACGTTTATCCGTCTGCCTGTGGCGGCGCGCATGTGCTGATCGATGAAATCCCCCTCGGAAAGCCCTTCGCGCAGGAGACTACCTGGGTTGGCTTCTTCCTTTCCAACGCGTGTCCGGAAGACGACACCTACCCGTTCTGGGTTCGGTCGGATCTGAGCTTTGCAGATGGACGGGCTCTCTCGCCGCCGATCCACGGCGCAAATCACTTTCCGGCAGCCGACACGCCCGGCCTCCCCCAGCGGCCGGCCGTGATGATCTCTCGCCGACAGCGAAACCAGTCGGTCTGGATTCAGGAATCTCCGCTGCTGAAACTCCTCTCCGTCATGAAGTGGATGACCGAACGATGAAACAACGCTGCGAAATGCGCATGACGCGCTCGATGTATGAAGAGCTTTCCGCTCACCTTTTTCCTGGCGACGGCGACGAACATGGTGCCGTCATCCAGGCCGGGCTGCTGCAGACCCGTTCTGGGCCGGTACTCACCGCGCGGGCGCTCGTTCTCGCCGAAGAAGGCAAGGACTGGGTGCCCGGAAAACGCGGGTACCGGATGTTGCTTGCGCGCTTTATCGCGAAGCAGGCGCGCCTCTGCCGCGACGAGAAGCTCGTCTATCTCGCCGTGCACAACCACGGCGGCAACGACAGCGTCGCCTTTTCGAGCGTGGACATCGAATCCCACGAACGTGGCTTTCCGGCGCTACTGGATCTTGTCGAAGGCATGCCCGTCGGTTCACTGGTCTTCGCGCCCAATGCTGTTGCAGGCGATATCTGGTTTCCCGGCGGCGAGCGGTTGACCCTCGATCGGCTGGTCGTGGTCGGCGCTAAGCGAAAAGTCCTGCGACCCCGACCGGAACGCACGGCTGCGGGCGAGGCCGGACGCTTCGACCGGCAGGTTCGGTTGTTCGGCGTCGAAGGGCAGGCGATACTGGCAGGCAGCCGTGTGGCGATCATCGGACTGGGCGGCGTTGGCTCGTTGCTTGTCGAACTGCTCGCACGGCTCGGTGTCGGACAGTTCGTCCTCGTCGACCCCGACCGCGTCGATCCCACAAACGTGCCGCGCCTGGTCGACGCGACATCATGGGACGCGATGGCCTGGCTGGTCGGCAAACCTCGTCCGCAATGGATTCGCAAGCTCGGCAGGCGCTTCGCCACCAGGAAAGTCGATCTCTCGCGCCGCGCGATCCGCCGCGCCAACCGCAAAGCGCGTGTCGAGCGTCACTTCTCGGTCATGGAGAAGCCCGAAGTCGTCGCAGCGATCAAGGACTGTGACTTCATCTTCCTCGCAGCCGACGGCCACAGGGCGCGCCGGTTGTTCAACGCGCTGGTTCATCAGTATCTGATCCCGGGCGTTCAGATGGGGACTCGCATCCAGGTCGACCCCGAAAGCGGTGCTGTGATCGATGTCCACACGACTACGAGGCCCGTCTCGCCCGCCAAGGGCTGCATGCTGTGCAACCAAGCAGTCAGCCAGGTGCGCCTTCGCGAAGAGAGCATTTCGCAGGAAATGCGCGCAGGCCAGCGCTACGTCGATGAGAATGACGCACCCGCGCCGAGCGTCATTACCCTCAATGCGCTGAGCGCCTCGCAAGCTGCCAATGACTTTCTATTCTATATTACGGGATTGGCACACCGGATGCGTTCGGCGGCACGATTCAAGGGCGTCCGCTGTGGCGAGGCCTTCGCTTCGTCGAACCGCGAGCAGACGGAGAATGCCCTGACTGTGGCTCGGGCGGAAGGAGTGCTCGCGGCGACCATGCGCGATTGCCATTGATCGAGTGAAAGTGACCCTCGACGTGTGGCCACTTACGCCCGTTTGATGGAACCCCGTATCCAATGACGATACTTGTCGGCTTGCAGCGCACTGGCATGTAGCCCAACGGCTGCTTTCGGAGCGTTGCGATATCGGAAGCTACGACTGAGATTGGGGCGCTTTGCCGGCATGCTTGAAAAACGACCTGTCCGTTAGCGGACAGGTCGCTCTGAGTCAGATTTCGGTTCGCTCTGCCAAAAGCAGGGCATCCTCGATATCAACGCCAAGATACCTGACCGTGTTTTCAATTTTGGTGTGGCCTAACAGAATCTGGATCGCCCTGAGATTGCCTGTGGCTTTGTAGATCATCGCGGCCTTAGTGCGTCGCATCGAATGAGTACCATATTCGGCCCGCCTGAGACCGATCGCCGTCACCCGTTCATCGACGAGCCGAGCGTATTGTCTCGTGCTCAAATGGCTGGCGTGGTCAACGCGGCTCGGAAAGGCGTAGTCGGCGATCATTCCGCCGCGGCGTTCGAGCCATGTCAGGAGGCTTGCCCGAACATCGGCAGTCAATTCGAATTGGACGGGTCGGCCTGTTTTCTGTTGGATGACTATCGCACGCGTCCTGATGTCAGTACCCGACACCAGATCGCCAATTTTTATTTTGACCAAATCACAACCTCGCAGCTTGCTATCGATTGCGAGATCAAACAGCGCCCGATCGCGAAGTCGTCCCTCGCGTTCGAGAAAGAAGCGAACAGCCCATATCTGTTTCTGTGTTAGAGGCCGCTTTGTACCTACACTCTTCCCGGCATTCCAAGCCGGACGCGCCTGCATGGCGGGATCGTATTTTGAGTATCCCACGATCATTCTCCTTGGCCCTGATTGGCCGCCAAGAATGTCGCGCCAATGCCCTTTTATTTTGGTCAGACCGCCGCCGCCGATTCCGACGCAAAGCGACCACCCTGATTGGCGAGACAGTTAGTCATCACGGTCATCGTGATACCATACCCGCAAGTTCGACGCCGGCTCGTCCGACGGCAGGCGTACGAATACTCCAAAATCAGAGCTGCGATGACGGCGTGTGAGCGGCGTACGCCAACGCGCCTTTCCTAAGACGGCGGTGCCATCTGCCAGCGTGACGGACGCATGCAAGTGAGCAGCGGGCGGCGTGCTCGAGCCCGTGCGAAGTCGAACCTTCCCGGTGACCATAAGGCCGTCCGGTCGTGGTTTGCTTTTCACCCAATATATCGTGATGGGCACACGATCCTCTTGTGACTCCATCGTGGGTGTATGCGCAGCAGCAGCGGGGGTCAGCATTGTCGCGAACATGCCGGACGCACAGGCAGTCAGAAATTTCATCGCTTCACCTTGGCCATCGGGGATGGAGATCATCGATCTGGAAGGGGTGGTTCGCCTGCCCGTCCTTATGTGCTTCCGTGAGATGCGGGTGGTCAGGTGGCAGGCCGTCATGAGAGTGAGGCACGACTTCGGGGTCGTCAGTCGGCCAGATAATCAGTGCGACGACACTGCCGACTGCCGCCAGCAGCGCGGTCGCGACGAACGCCGCGCCAAACCCCAAGCGCGCGCCGATCTGTCCGGCAAGCGGATAAGCGATCAGCCAACAGACATGACTGAGCGCGAATTGGGCGGCGAACAGCGCGGTTCGATCTTCGGTGTTGGACGAGCGCCGCAACAATCGGCCACCAGGCGTGATGCTGGCGGCATAGGCCATACCGAGCAGTGCCCAGCCGACCAGCAGCGCACCCCAGAAACCGGGCGCGGTCCGCCATTGCCAACCGAATGCGAGTGCGCCGAGCAGGATGGTCATCGCCGCCGCCGCGGAGAGCATGACTGGACGGTCCGCGATCCGGTCGAGCAGCCGGGGTAAGAGTAGTGCGGCAAACATCGACCCGCCGCCGAACGCAGCCAGTGTCACCGCGACATCGCTTTGATCGAGGCCTAGCCCGGCGCGCACCAGAACTGCGGTGTTGACGATCACCATCGCGCTCGCGGCTGCGGCTGCCAGCGTGACTGCAAGCAACCCGCGCAGCCGTGGCGTTGCGAGATAGATGCGCGCGCCACGCGTCGTGTTCGTCCAGACGCCCCCGCTGCGCGGTTTGACAGTGGCGGTGGGCAGGACGGTGGCAAGAACCAGCAACGCTGACGCCGCGAAACCGACCGCAGTGCCGGCGAACAGCCAGTGGAAGTTGATGATCGTGAGCAGCGCCGCCGCCAGTATCGGACTGGTCAGGCTCTCCATGTCATAGGCGAGCCGCGAGAGTGACAATGCGCGGGTATAGTCCTTTTCCTCCGGCAACACGTCGGGAATGATCGCCTGGAAGGTCGGCGTGAACCCTGCCGAGGCCGATTGCAGCACGAAGATCAGGACGTAGACCTGCCACACCTGATCGACGAACGGCAGCACGAGCGCGACGCCCATGCGGATCACGTCCATCGCGATCAGGAAGGCGCGGCGCGGCAGACGCGAGGCATAGGCGCCGACCACCGGCGCAACGCCGATGTAGGCGACCATCTTGATCGCCATCGCCGTGCCCAGCACCGCGCCGCCGTTACTGCCGGCGATGTCGTAGGCGAGCAGGCCGAGCGCGACGGTGGCGAGCCCAGTGCCAATCAGGGCGATGATCTGCGCGAGGAACAGGTTGCGGTAGATGGCGTTGGCAAGAACAGCGAGCATGGCTTCAACTCGATCTGGCTGGGGTTGAAAGGCGGCGGTGGAGATAGGCGCGAAGCTGCGGGGTGCGGGCTTCGGTCTGGCGCGAGAAGACCCAGGCGAGGTTGACGGTGCTGATCATGATGGCGGCCACGCCGCCGATGGCTTGCGACGTCGGCTCCAGTCGATCCGCATTGATCACGAGCGCGGTGACAAGCGCCATTACGGGAAAGTGGATCGCGTAGAGCGAGAAGCTCGCGTTCGATCCGTAGATCGCAACCGGCCGCAACAGTTTCAGCGGCTTGGGATCGGCGGCGATCAACGCGAGCAGGAACAGCGCAAAAACCAGCGCCAGCGCCGGATCCTTCCATGTATCTTCGCCGAAGCGTGCGAAGACGAGGAAGAGCGCCAGCCCAGCGCCGGTTACTACGAGCAAGCCCCATTTCGTCATCGGCGTGAGCCATGGGGGATGCCGCCAGACCCGCGTCAGCCCGTATAGCGCCGAACCGCACAACCAGCACAGGAACGCGAGCGCAAGCGTGGGCACGAACCAGCCGAATGCCAGTGTCAGCAGCCCGATCGACAGCCGCCGCTGACGGAACAGCAGCCAGAGTGCGGGAAACCAGATGTAGAACCAGAACTCATAGGAGACGCTCCACAGCGGGCCATTGGTGCCGAACGGCGGCACGAAGATTTGCAGGAAGGCGAGATTGCCGAGCAGCGCGGTCGGCGATAACGCGAGCACGACGTCCTTGCGCAGCACATAGGTGTCGGTCTGCCCCAGATGCGTCGGCGATTGCAGGCCAAATACGCCGATCGCGTCAAGGGAGCCGCCGAGGATCAGGGTCGGCACCAGCACGATCGCCAGCCGCGACAGCCGTTCGATCAGATAGCCGCGCCACGACCATCCGCGTTCGGCATGACGCACCACGCTGCGCGTGATCCAGAAGCCGCTCAGCACGAAGAACAGGATGACCGCCTGGTGCCCGAACCCGGCGACGAAGTAGCACGCCTCGGCTATCAGATCGTCCGCTGGCCGATAGTCCCGGATCAGCAGTGCCCAGATATGGCCGAACGCCACCACCAGCGCGAGCACCGCGCGCATTGCGTCCATATAGAAGAAGGCGCCCGGCGACGCGGCGCGCGCGCCGGCCGGGACGACCTTTTCCGGCGCCAAGGCGGCCGGATCAGACAACGCGCTTGATCTCGCTGTAGGCGCCCTGTGTTTTCAGCACCACCGTGACCGGCGCGGTGCCGCGGTTGCGCCAGAACCAGCCGTGCTTGCCGTCGAACGCGGCGACCAGCGTGCCTTGTTCGCGCGCCGATCCCTTGCCCTTGCCATAGCCGTGATAGGAAATGCCGGGCGCGTCAGCGTGCGTGTCGTAATTGACGACACCGCCCTCGACCGACCAGTCGAAAGCGATTTTCACGTCCTTGCTGGCGACAACCTTCACCTCGGCGCCTTCGCCGGGCGCGAGCGCTACGCGGGTGGTATCGCTTCGACCGGCGGACGCCGGTGTGGCGGCGCCAGGCTGGACGCCTGCCGCAGCCGCCGCGGCGACCGTCGCCGCCGCCTCAGGCTTGGCGCGGGCGTCCATCGCTGCATCGGCGGCGGCTTCTTCGGCAAGCTGCTGCTTGATCTCACCCATTTCGGTCAGGCCGAGCGCGCGGCCGATCCCTGTGGGGTCGATCGCATATTCGGACGGGAGCACGACCGTGACGAGGATAGCGCCGGCGGCGATGGCGGCGCCGAGTGTCGCCTTCAGAAGCTGCGCGTTGCTCGGCAGGTCTTCGGGGCGGGGACGTTGAGAATTGAACATGGGAGTGTCTCCGAAAAGGGGTCAGGCGGCCGTGGCGAAGAAGCCGGCAAGCTGCATGCCGACGAGAATGAAGCCAGCGCACATCACCACCGTGTTGGCGGCGAAGGCGTGGCGCATGAAGCTCGGCGTGCGGCGCCAGAATCCCATCAGGACCAGGATGGCGCCCAGCGCGAGCAGTTGCCCGAGCTCGACTCCGATGTTGAAGGCGATCAGATTGGCGAACAGTCCGTCCGGGGCGATCTGGAACTCGATGATCTTGGTCGCCAAGCCAAAGCCGTGGAAGAAGCCGAAGATCAGCGTGGCTACCTTGGTGTTGGGCTGAACGCCGAGCCAGCGCTGAAATGCGCCCAGATTGTCGAGCGACTTATAGACCACCGACAGGCCGATGATCGCGTCGATCAGGTAGGCGTTGGCGCTGATGTTGAAGAGAACGCCGAGCAACATCGTCGTCGAATGGCCGACCGCGAACAGCGTCACATAAAGGCCGATGTCCTTCATCCGGTAGAGGAAGAAGATGACGCCGAACAGGAACAGCAGATGGTCGTAGCCAGTGACCATGTGCTTGGCGCCGAGATAGATGAACGGGAAGAACAGCACGCCGCTGCTCTCCTGGATATAGCCCTTGTCGCCCTCGGCGACGTTATGTGCCCAAGCATCGACGCCCGTGAACAGGGCGAGTGCGAGTGCGGTGATCAGCAGGACGAGCCAGCGTTTCGCGCCAGGCGGTGAAAGCAATCCGTTGAGTGGCATTTCAAATCTCCTTAGCCGGTCTCCCACGCCCAGGGGGACGAGGGCGTGGGAGTGGCTGAGGCTCAGGCGCTTGCCGGAGCCGGTTCGGTGGTAGGGGTTTCGTCTTTCGCCTTGCGGCCGTGGACCATGCGGTAGAGCGCGGGCAGCACGACCAGTGTCAGCAGCGTCGAGGAAATGATCCCGCCGATCACCACCGTCGCAAGCGGACGCTGCACGTCCGAGCCGATGCCGACATTGAGCGCCATCGGCACGAAGCCGAGTGAGGCGACCAAAGCGGTCATCAGCACGGGACGCAATCGCGTCAGCGCGCCCTCGCGGATCGCATCTTCGAGGCTCATTCCTTCTTCGCGGAGCTGGCGGATGAAGCTCAGCATCACTACGCCATTAAGCACCGCCACGCCTGACAGCGCGATGAAACCCACGCCGGCCGAGATCGAGAACGGAATGCCGCGCAGCAACAGTGCCGCGACGCCGCCGGTCAGTGCCAGCGGCACACCCGAGAACACGATTCCCGCATCCTTGAACGAGCCGAACAGCAGGAACAACAGCCCGAAGATCAACAGCAGCGTCAGCGGGACGACGATCTGGAGGCGTTGCGAGGCAGACTGAAGCTGCTCGAACGTACCACCATAATCGACCCAATAGCCCTCCGGCAGGTCGGCCTGCGCCGCCACCTTCTGCTGAACCTCCGCGATGAACGAGCCGAGATCGCGGCCGCGCACGTTGACGGTGACCACCGCACGCCGCTTGCCATCCTCGCGGCTGATCTGGTTCGGACCGGTCGTCTCGCGGATCGTCGCCACTTCGGACAGCGGCACACTGCCGCGCGCCGCGCCGCTCTCACCGGGCAGCGGCACCGGCAGCCGGTCGAGGATCGAGCGATCCTGCCGCATCGCCTCGGGCAAGCGGACGACAATGTCGAACCGCCGGTCGCCCTCGAAGATCTGTCCGGCTTCCGCGCCCGCCGTTGCGGCCGATACCACCGACTGCACGTCGGTGACATTGAGACCGAGCTGACTCAGGCGCAGCCGATCGGGAATGATCTCCACGAACGGCAGGCCGGTGACCTGCTCCGCCTGCACGTCCTGCGCACCCTCGATCCCCGCGACGATCCCGACCACGCGCTCGGCTGCCGCCGCCAGCTGGTCGAGATCGTCACCGACGATCTTGATCGCCACGTCCGAACGAACGCCCGCGATCAGCTCGTTGAAGCGCATCTGGATCGGCTGGATGAACTCGTAGCGCGAACCCGGCACATCTCGCTGGATGGCCGCGTTCATCTCCGCGACCAACTGTGCTTTGGGTTTACGCGGATTCGGCCACTCCGACCGCGGCTTCATGATGACGAAGGTGTCGGCGACTGAGGGTGGCACCGGATCGGTCGCGACATCGGCGGTGCCGATCTTCGCGAAGACGTCCTTCACCTCCGGGAAGCGCTTGAGGCGGTTCTCCAGCGCGGATTGCATCTGCACGGCTTGTGTCAGGCTGGTGCCAGGGATGCGCAGCGCGTGGAGGGCGATGTCGCCTTCATCGAGTTGCGGAATGAATTCCGAACCCAGCCGTGTCGCCGCAACGCCGCTGAGCGCCACCAGCACCACCGCGCCGGCGAGTACCGCGACCCGTGCCTTGAGTACCCAGTCGATCAATGGCGAATACCAGCGCTTCGCGGCCCTGATCGCGGCGCTTTCCTTCTCATTGACCTTGCCAGTGACGAACGTCGCCACAGCTGCCGGCACGAAGGTGAGCGAGAGGATTGCCGCCGCGGTCAGCGCCAGCACGACGGTGATCGCCATCGGGTGGAACGTCTTCCCCTCGACACCGGTCAGTGCAAAGATCGGCAGGTAGACGATCGTGATGATCGCGATGCCGAACAGGCTTGGCTTCACCACCTCGGCCGAAGCCGATGCGGCGATGTCGAACCGCTCCTCCTTCGTCAGCATCCGGTCGAGCCGGTGCTGTGCCTCGCCGAACCTGCGCAGGCAGTTTTCGACGATGATCACTGCGCCATCGACGATCAGGCCGAAGTCGAGCGCGCCGAGGCTCATGAGGTTGCCCGAAATGTCCCAGGCCACCATGCCGGTGATGGTCATCAGGAACGTGACCGGGATCACCGCCGCCGTGATCAATGCCGCGCGGATGTTACCGAGTAGCAGGAACAGGACGACGATGACGAGCAACGCGCCTTCGGCGAGGTTCTTCTCGACCGTACCGATCGTCGCCTCGACCAGCTTCGAGCGGTCATACATCGTGACCGCCCAGACACCCGATGGGAGCGACTTGTTGACCGTCTCCAGCTGCTCGGCCACCGCGACGCTCACCTCGCGCGCATTCTCGCCGACCAGCATGTAGATGGTGCCGAGTACCACTTCACGCCCGTCCTTGGTCGCCGCGCCCTGCCGGATTTCCGATCCGATCGAGACATCGGCGACATCTGCGACGCGCACCGGCGTACCCTGACGATAGGCGACGATGATCCCGGAAAGATCGGTCTGCCCGCTTGCCTGTCCCGGCACGCGGATGATCGACTGCGAACCCGAACGCTCGATATAGCCCGCGCCTACATTGCTGTTATTCTGTTCGAGCGCGCGGGTGAGATCGGCAACGCTGAGGCCATAGCCCGAAAGCCGTGCCGGGATCGGGGCGATCACGAACTGCTTGCGATAGCCGCCGATCGAATTGACCTCAGTCACGCCCGGCACGTTGCGCAGCTGCGGTCTCACCACCCAGTCGTGGAGGGTACGTAGGTCTTCCGCCGTGTAGCGCGAGCCATCGGAGTTTACCGCGCCGGGTTTGGCCTCCAGCGTGTACATGAAAATTTCGCCAAGGCCGGTCGCGATCGGCCCCATCGCCGGTTCGACGGCGGGTGGAAGCGCCTCACGCGCACCTTGCAGCCGTTCGTTGACGAGCTGGCGGGCGAAATAGATGTTCGTCCCGTCCTTGAAGACGACGGTGACCTGGCTGAGACCGGCACGCGAGACTGATCGCGTGAACTCCAGTCCCGGCAGGCCAGCAAGTGCCGTCTCCACCGGATAGGTGATGCGTTGTTCCGCCTCCATTGGCGAGAAGCCGGGCGCTGAGGTGTTCACCTGCACCTGGACGTTGGTAATGTCGGGAACGGCGTCGACCTTGAGCCGTCCGAACGAGTAGATACCGATACCGATCAGCAGCATCGCTGCGATCAGAACGGCCCAGCGCTGTCGGATCGACAGCCTTATGATGCGTTCAAGCATGGCTGCTATCCTCAGTGATCGTGGCTGGCGCCGGACTTTTCGATGTCCGCCTTGATGACGTAGCTGCCCTTGGCGACATAGGTCTGGCCGGGCTTGATCCCCGACTTGACCTCGGTCCAGACCGGGCCGCGCGTGCCCAGTTCGAGCATGCGCACCTCATAGGTGTCGCCGACCTTGGCGAAGACCACAGTGAAGTCGCGGAAGCTCTGCAACCCGTCGGTCTTGACCGCGAGCGGCACCTGTCGCTTGTCCACCGTCAGCACGCCTTTGACGTTCATCCCCGGCCGCCAGAACCCGTCGGGATTGGCGAGCGGTGCGCGGGCGACGAGTGCGCCCGTGCTCGGATCGGCGAGTGGGTTGAAGTTACGGATGGTCGAGGCAACCGTGCGGTTGCCCTCCAGCAATCCGAGTTGCACCGGCGCACCGGCTCGAACCCGCTCCATATCGCGTGGGAACACCGGGAATGCGGCGACGGTGCGGGATGGGTCGGCGATGATGTAGATCGGCTCGGTGCCAGCAACCTCGCCGGGATTGGTGCGCCGTTCGGTAATGACGCCGCTGATCGGGGCGGTCACCGCATAGATCTGCATGCTCTCGTTGCTCTCGACCCGCGCGACGACCTGGCCGCGCCGCACGCGATCGCCGATATTGAGGGTTGCCGAGACGACGCGGCCGGGGAACTTCGCGCCGACCTCCGCCGTTGCGGCGGGATCGAGTTCGACGCGTCCCACCAGTTCGAGCGCCTCGCCGATCTCGGCCGGGCCGGCATTCTCGAACTCCAGCCCTGCGGCGCGCGCTGCCGCCGCTGGCATCGAGACACGCCCCTCATAGGACGGAAACTGCCACTGATGCTTCCGACCGCCCTCGGTCGCACTCGCCTCGACGTCGAAGCTGTGCGGCTCGACCAGCGTCGCGTTGCCACGCAGATAGTCTTCCTCGGGTTTGAAGCTGAACGCTGTCACCTCGCCGTCAAGCCGGCGGATGGTGAGGTTCGCCTGGACCTCGCCGGGCGCAACGGGTTTGTTGTCGCGATAGGCATAGAGCCGGTATTCGGGCGGCACGCCGTCCTCGAACACGGTGATCTCCAACGCGAAATTGTCATTACGCAGCATGCGGCCATTGTGCGGACCGCGTTCATAGTCACCGGCAGCAGCGGCTTCGCCGCCTTCTTCCGATGTGGCATTTTCGGTTGCGGGATCGCCGCCACACGCGATCAGCGGCAACGGCAGGATGAGCGCCGCGGCAAGCGCGGCGTGGATGCGGGCCATCAATATTCCCCCTTGGCAAGTTCGGTAAAGCGGCCCGTCAAACGGTCGAGTTCGACCCGGGCCTCACGGTGGCGGCGCACGGCATCGACCATGCGTGCGCGGGCATTGGCGAGCGTGGTCTGCGCCGCCGAGACATCGACATAGCTGAAGAAGCCGCGATTATAGCCGACCCGGACTTCCATCAGCGTAAGATCGGCGTTCGGAATCACCTGATCGCGGATCGCCTCGGCTTCGTGCGCGGTTTCCTCGACCTTTTCGACCGCCAGCGCGATGGCGCGTTCGCGGGTGAAGCGTTCGACGGCGAGATCGGCATCGACACGACGACGTTCGGCCTGTGCCTCGGCAACGCGCGCATCTGCCAGGCGACGGCCGCCCAGTGGCAGCGACACGCCGGCGACCAGCGCGACATCGCCAGTGCCGATGAAACGCGGCCCCGCCGACAGTGTGGGATCGCGCTTGGCATTGGCGGTTTGCAGATTGATCGTCGCATCGGCACGCGCGCCGCGCGCGGCATAGACGGCCAGATCCGCTGGCGATGGCTTGGACGGACCGAGCGGCTCTTCCTTGAAAGACAGGAAATCGCTGTTCGGCACACTTAGGTCGGTCGGCGTTCCGCCCCACATTGCTGTCAGCCGCTTGAGCGCGGCATCGCGGGCATGGATCGCCAGTTCAAGATCGACATTGGCCTCGGACACGCCGGTCGCCGCGCGCATGCCGGCGAACAACGGATCCTTGGCGGACGCGACACGGCGTTTGACCTCCGCTTCGACCATCTTGGCCAGCGTCAGGCGCTGCCTGGCGATGCCGATCGACGCTTCGGTCGCCTGCACCTCGACATACAGGCGCTGAACCTGAGCGATAAGATCGAGCCTGATGACGATCGCTTCGGCGCGAGTCACATCCATCTCGCGATCGGCAAGCGCAACGCGGGCTTCGCGCTTGCCGCCGCGCTCGATGCGCTGGCTATAGCTGCCGGTGATCTGGAACTGATTGTAGAGATCGCCAGTGGGGATGCCGAAATTCTCGGCAGTGACGTCGAAACTCGGTTGAGGACGAAGACCCGCGGCGGTACGCGCGGCGGTCTGCGCCTCGATCCGGGCGGTGGTTGAGGCGGTTTGCGGGGTGGCGGCGAGCGTGCGCCGGATCGCGTCCTCAACCGTCAGCGGCTGCCCTTGGGCAAGCGCCGCCGATGGCAGGCAGACGGCCACGACAAGCGCGGCCCTGAACAGGGAATACATTGAAAATCTCCTGATCCTGAACGGTCAGCGGCGCGCGCGAACAGGCGCACGCACCGGACGGCACGGAATCAGGCTGAGGGCGGCTCGGGGAGCGGTTCGAGAAGCGCCGAGCGCAGGCGCGCGTCGTCGCCCGGCAGCAGGCGGTCCCGGTCGATCGAGCGCGCGGCAAGGCTCACCCCGCTGCTCGGCACGCCATCGGTGGCGACGTGGGTATGATGACCCAGACCATGCGTCGCCTTGCCGAAATCATCCGGCTTGGCGCTCGCATCATCGGTATTCGCGAACTGCGAGTCGTCGCTTCCATGATCGTCATGATGATCCGCATCGACCATGCGAACATGCTCATGCGTGGAGCCATCGAGATGGGGCACAGCCGCGCTCATCGGCCCGTGCGAGAACGCCAGGACGAGAATGAGCAAGGCTGACAGGATGCGCTCCATGTGGTGGTCGTTAGCAGGTGATCTAACGGCCCGCAACATGATACACGGTAACATCGAGATGAAGCCCAGAAAAGGGTTAACGCGGCAGTCTATCGACGAGATCGCTCGAGCGGAACTGAGTGCGGCGAAGGATTCACAAGTCGAGCGCTTTATATAAGTCGGAATGATTTATCGATCTATCCAGCAAACCTTATTCGGCGCAGTCGATCATCAACACCACGGGGGTAATTTAAAATAGTCTCTGAGCATGATCATGCGATTATTGATATGATACGCTGTATCAACTGCATTGAAAATTGGTTTTGTTGATGACAATGAGATCTCGACAGGCTATCGCGGCGTTGGGATGATCCGTCTGTTCACCTTGGTGCTGTGTGCATTTGCGCTGCTGTCGATCGGCACGGCGCCGGTCGCGCATGCGGTCGAGCGGACAATCTGCATTGAAACGGCCCAGACGCTGCCGGGCGTCGATGCGGATCACGCAAGCCAGGATGCGCCGGACACCGGCAAGGGTGACCCGAACATCGCGCATCAGCATGGCGGCTGCCATGGCCATCATTTCGCGTCGCTCAACGATGTCGCCTTGGCGGCAGCGCTGAACGTGCATGAGGATGAGCGGATTCTTGGGCCCGCGAGCGTGCTGGCGGCGGCCGTGCTCGATCCCGCGCTGAGACCTCCGCAAGCCTGATGACCTTTCGCCGCGGGCTGACGCCCGGCGGCTGTTTGTGGTTGTCAGGAGTTTTCCATCATGAAGTCCATCTACGCGGCGCTTCTCGCCGCGGCGTCATGCGCAGGTGTTGCGCAGGCGCAAAGCTCGCCGTCGCCAGCGCAAGTTGCGGCAAGCGAGACGCTCACGCTTAACGAAGCGTTGGCGCAGGCTGGCGCGATCGCGCCTTCCAACGAAGTTGCGACGCTCGGCATCGCAGCGGCTGAGGCGGGGCGTGCCGTCGCGGCATTGCGGCCTAACCCGACGCTTAACGCCGATGTCGAAAACGTCATCGGCACCGGCCCCTACAAGGGTATCAACGAAGCCGAAACAACGATCGGGTTCGCGCTTCCGCTCGAACTTGGCGGCAAACGCCCGGCGCGTATCGCGGTCGCCGATGCGCAGACCGTGCGCGCACGGATCGATGCCGCCATCGCTCGGGCGGATCTGCGGCTGCAAGTCACGCAAGCCTATATCGAGGCGGTCGCTGCCGAGCGAAGACTGGCGATCGCCCAGGACCAGCTTGGGGTCACGCGCGAGAACCTGCGTATCGCGCGTGACCGGGTCGAAGCGGGGGCGAACTCGCCCATCGATCAGCAGCGCGCGGCATTGCTGGCCGCAAATGCCGAGGCCGAACTGGAGCGTGCGCAGCGCAGCGCTGAGGCGAGCCGGCTCGCGCTTGGCCAATTCGTCGGCGCAAGCATCCCAGGCGGCCTTGACCAGCCGTGGTTCGACCGGATCGAGAGCATTCGGAGGGGGCCGGCAGTGCCGGCGAATGCAGACGGCACGCTCGCGCTCGCGGCGGCCGGTGCCGATGTCGCTACAGCCGATGCACAGTTCCGCCTCGCGCGCAGCCAGCGCATCCCGGACCTGACAGTAAGCGCGGGCACGCGCCGTCTTCAAGCGAGCGGCGACATGGCGATGGTATTCGGCGTGTCGGTGCCGCTGCCCGTGTTCAACAATGGCCGGGCCGCCGTGAGTCAGGCTGCGGCGTTGCGCAATCAGAGTGAAGCCAAGCGGCGGCTCGCCCGCTTCGAGGCCGAACGTGCGATCACTGCGGCGCGCGCCGACCGCGATCGAGCGGCAGCAGGTGTTAGAACGTCGGGCCCTGCACTCAGCGCCGCGCAAGAGGCGGCGCGCATTGCACGCATCGGCTATGGCGAGGGCAAGTTTGACCAGTTGGTGCTGCTTGAAGCCGAACAGGCGCTGCTCGACGCCCGAACCGCCGCGATCGACGCACGCGCGCAATATCATGATGCCGAGGCGCGACTCGCCCGGCTGACCACGCCGGCCCCGTCGCCGGCGCAAACAGGGAATTGACGATGAAGAAGCTCATGGCCGGAGCCGCGGCTCCGTTTGTCCTGGCGATGTTACTGGCCGGTTGCTCGGGCGGCGAGGACGCCGTCAACAACACCGCCGCCGCTGCGGAGGCCGGCGCAGAGGCGGAGGATGATCATGGCGGCAATGAAGCCGCTCATGAGGAAGGCGAAGGTGAGGAAGGCGCCATCACGCTGACCGCGCAGCAGATCAAGGCTGCCGGCATCGAGGTCGTCCGGGTGTCATCCTCCGGTGGCGGCGCGCTGACCCTCCCCGCAACGATCGAAGGCGATCCGCAGGGCACGCAAGTTGTTTCCGCGGCGATCGGCGGCCGCATCGTCGCGCTGAACCGCAATCTCGGCGAACCCGTCGCGCGCGGTCAGGTCGTCGCCGTGATCGAGAGCCGGGAGGCCGCATCCCTGCGCGCCGAGGTCGAAGCGGCGCTGGCGCGTTCCGCGCTTGCGCAATCCAACCTGCGGCGGGAAGAGCGGCTGTTCAAGCTCCGCGTCTCGCCGGAACGCGATCTCATCGCTGCCCGCACCGCAGCCACCGAGGCGAACATTGCGCAGCGTCTTGCGCAACAGCAGGTTTCTGCCGCTGGCGTCAGCGCTGGCTCGCTCAACCGCATTGGCGTCGTCGCGCCGATCGGCGGCCGCATTACCGCACGGCCCGTCGTGCTCGGCCAGACCGTCGCGGCGGATGCCGAGCTGTTTCGCGTCTCCAACCTCGCGCGCGTCGCGGTGACCGTCTCGCTCTCACCGGCCGATGCCGCGCGCGTGCGGGTCGGCACGCCGGTCGAGATCAGCGCGGGTGGCCGCCGCTCAGCCGCGCCGCTCAGCTTCGTGTCGCCGGTGCTCGACGAAACGACGCGGCTGGTTACCGCCATTGCGCTGATCGACAACAGCGCCGGCCAGTGGCGTGTCGGCGAGCCGGTCTCTGCGATCCTGTATTTGCCCGGTGAAGATGGCGGCGCGGTCAGCGTGCCGGCTGCCGCGGTTCAGACGGTCGAGAACCGCAACACCGTGTTTGTCCGCACGCCAACCGGCTTTCGTGCACAGGCGGTCACGCTCGGCGCTCGCGGTGCTGGCACTGTCGCCGTCACGTCCGGCCTCACCGGCCGCGAAGAAGTCGCCAGCAATGGCAGCTTCACGCTCAAGGCAGAGCTCGCCAAGGGCGAAGCTGAGCACGGGGGGCATTGATCCGTGATCGAACGTATCGTCAATTTCGCGGTCGAGCGGCGCTGGTTCGTGCTGCTCGTGACCCTCATTGCCGCGTTGATCGGCGCAGTGTCCCTGTCGAGGCTGCCGATCGATGCCGTTCCCGACATCACCAACAATCAGGTGCAGATCAACGTCCGCGCCTCGGCGCTTTCACCCGAGCTGGTCGAGAAGCAGGTCGCATTCCCGATCGAGACCGCGCTCGCGGGCATTCCCAGCCTGGAATACACCCGATCGTTGAGCCGCAACGGCTTTGCGCAGGTGACGGCGGTGTTCACCGACTCGACCGACATCTACTTCGCGCGCCAGCAGGTAGCGGAGCGTCTGCGCTCTGCGGAGGAGAACCTGCCCGAGGGCGTCGCGCCAGAACTCGGGCCGATCGCGACAGGTCTCGGCGAAGTCTATATGTGGACGGTCCACATGGCCCATCGGCCTGAGGACAAGCACAAGGCGGGTGAGCCGGGCATCCAGCCAGACGGTAGCTACATCACCCCGGAAGGTGACCGGCTGGTCAGCGAGGCGGACAAGGCGACCTATCTGCGCACCGCGCAGGACTGGATCGTCGCGCCGTTGCTCAAGTCCGTGCCCGGTCTGGCCGGCGTCGATTCGATCGGCGGCTATGTAAAACAGTATCAGGTTGTCCCGGATGTCCAGCGGCTGACGGCGCTCAAGCTCAGTCTCAGCGACCTCGCCACTGCGCTCGAAGCAAACAACAGCGCTGTCGGCGCCGGCGTCGTTGATCGCAACGGCGAAGGTCTCGCGGTCCGCTCCGACGCGCGCATCGCCAATGCCGACCAGCTTGCCCGGACCGTGATCGCAACCCGCGAAGGCGTGCCGATCCTGCTCAATCAGGTCGCGACGGTGAAGCTGGGTCAGGCGACCCGGATGGGCTCGGCGTCAGAGAACGGCAAGGAAGTCGTCGTCGGCACCGCGATCATGCGGATTGGCGAGAACAGCCGGAACGTCGCATCCGCGGTTGCCACCCGGCTGGACGAAGTCAACGCCTCGCTGCCGACCGACATCATCATCCAGCCGGTGCTGGACCGCACCGGACTGGTCAACTCGACGATCAAGACCGTCGCCAAGAACCTGTCGGAAGGCGCGTTGCTTGTCGTGGTGGTGCTGTTCCTGCTGCTCGGCAATTTCCGGGCGGCGCTGATCGCGGCACTGGTCATCCCGATCACCATGCTGATGACCAGTTTCGGCATGCTGCGGGGCGGCGTGTCGGCAAACCTGATGAGTCTCGGCGCGCTCGACTTCGGGCTGATCGTCGATGGCGCGGTGATCATCGTCGAGAACGCGCTGCGGCGCATCGCCGAACGCCAGCATCATATCGGCCGCACGCTGGACAAGGGCGAGCGGCTGCACGCGGTGGCGAGCGCGACACGCGAGATGATCCGCCCCTCGGTCTATGGCCAGGCGATCATCATCCTCGTCTATGTCCCGCTACTGACGCTTACCGGGGTGGAGGGCAAGACGTTCACGCCGATGGCGCTGACCGTCATCCTCGCGCTCGTCTGCGCCTTCGTTCTCTCGCTGACCTTCGTCCCAGCGATGCTGGCGATCTGGCTCTCGAAGCCGGTCGAGGAAAAGGAGGGCCGGATCATGAGCTGGCTCAAGCGGCGTTATGAACCGGGCCTCGGCAAGGCGATGAACCGACCGAGGGCCACGATCGCTGCTGCGGTCGGCGCGTTCGTGCTGGCGATCGGTGCATTTGCCATGCTGGGGCAGGAATTCCTGCCGCAACTCGACGAAGGCGATGCGACCGCTCAGGTGCTGCGCGTGCCGGGCACCTCGGTCGAACAGAGCCAGGCGATGCAGTTCCGTGTCGAAAGGGCAATCTCGGCGATCCCTGAGGTCAAGTTCGTCTTCTCCAAGACCGGCACCGCCGAGCTCGCTTCGGACCCCATGCCGCCCAACATCTCCGACACCTTCATCATCATGAAGGACCGCAAGGACTGGGTCGATCCAAAGTTGTCCAAGGCCGAACTGGTCGGCAGGATCGAAAAGGCGCTGGAAAGCCTGCCCGGCAACGCCTTCGAGATCAGCCAGCCGATCCAGATGCGCTTCAACGAGCTGATCGCCGGCGTGCGCGGCGACATCGCGGTCAAGGTGTTCGGCGACGACACCGACACGATGAACGCGACCGCCAATCAGATCGCGGGCATTCTGCGCAAGGTGCAAGGCGCGACCGATGTGCGCGTCGAGCAGACGGAAGGGCTGCCGATGCTCGACATCCGGCCCAACCGCGATGCGATGGCGCGCCTCGGCATTACCGCGCAGGTCATGCAGGACACGCTCGCCGCTGCGATCGGCGGACGTGACGCCGGCATGATCTTCGAAGGCGACCGACGGTTCGCGGTGACGATCCGGCTGACCGACGCCGCGCGAGCCGATCTCCAGACGTTGGGGCAGGTTCCCGTCCCGACACCAGATGGCGCGTTCGTGCCGCTGGAGAGCATCGCCGACATCGCGGTGACCGCTGGCCCCAATCAGATCAGCCGCGAGAACGGCAAGCGCCGTGTTGTGGTGCAGGCCAATGTTCGGGGCCGCGACGTGGCCGGAGTGGTCGAAGACGCCCGCGCAGCCATCGCCAGTGAAGTCCGTCTGCCAGCCGGCGAGTATCTCGAATGGGGCGGCCAGTTCGAGAATCTGCAATCGGCCAGCCAGCGGCTGATGCTGGTGGTGCCGGCCTGCTTCGCGCTGATCATCCTGCTGCTCTACGGGGCCTTGGGCAGCGTGCGCGACGCCGCGATCGTGTTCACCGGCGTGCCGTTGGCGCTGGTCGGTGGGGTGCTGGCGCTATTCCTGCGCGGAATGCCTTTCTCGATCTCGGCGGCGGTGGGCTTCATCGCGCTGTCCGGCATCGCTGTTCTAAACGGTCTCGTCATGGTCACGTCGATCCAGGACCTGATGGCGCGCGGCATCGCACGTGCCGATGCGGCCTGGCAGGGCGCGCTTGCCCGGCTGCGGCCGGTCGTGATGACCGCGCTGGTGGCATCGCTCGGCTTCGTCCCGATGGCGATCGCCACCGGATCGGGCGCCGAAGTGCAGAAGCCGCTCGCAACGGTCGTCATCGGCGGCCTGATCTCGGCAACGCTACTGACCCTGTTCGTCCTGCCTACCCTCTACGCTCGCTATGGTCGGCGTGAGACCAACGTGGCCGAGGTCGAACAGGGCGACATCCGTCAAACGGAGGCCATCGCATGACCGGTCAGACTCATAACAAGCCCGATGACGAGCATGATCACGCGCATGGCGGGATTTTCGGTGCAAATACCGAACTGATCTTCGCGCTGATATGCGGCGGACTGCTGGGGATCGGCTTTGCTGTCGAGAAGCTGCTCGATCCGCCCGGCTGGATACCACTTGTCTGCTATGTTGCGGCGTATCTGTTCGGTGGCTTCTTCACGCTGCGCGAAGCCATCGACAATCTCGGGCAAAAGCGCTTCGAGATCGACACGCTGATGCTTGTCGCAGCGGCCGGCGCAGCAATTCTGGGTGCATGGGCTGAAGGCGCGTTGCTGCTGTTTCTGTTCAGCATTGGCCACGCACTGGAGAATTACGCGATGGGTCGCGCCAAGCGCGCGATCGAGGCGCTGGCCGAGCTTGCGCCGCAGACGGCGTTGGTGCGCCGCGATGGCAGTCTGGTCGAACTGCCGGTCAAACAACTCGTCGTTGGTGATACCGTCGTGGTGAAGCCTGACGAGCGGCTGCCGGCGGACGGCTTCATCGTCAAGGGAACGACCAGTATCGATCAGGCGCCGGTGACGGGTGAAAGCATGCCCGTCGATAAACGGCCGGTGTCCGACGATGCGGCAGCACGAGCCAGACCGGACATGATCGAAGCGCCGTATCGCGTGTTCGCCGGAACGATCAACGGCAGCGGTCTGATCGAGGTCGAGGTCACGCGCAAGTCCAGCGAGACGACTCTGGCACGCGTCGTCGAACTGGTCAGCCAAGCTGAGACACGCCAGTCGCCGACGCAGCGCTTCACCGATCGGTTCGAGCGTGTGTTCGTGCCATCGGTGCTGCTGCTCACGGTTGTGCTGCTGTTTGCCTGGGTCGTAATCGATGAGCCGTTTCGCGACAGCTTCTACCGCGCGATGGCGGTGCTAGTGGCGGCAAGCCCTTGCGCGCTGGCCATCGCGACGCCGAGCGCCGTGTTGTCCGGTGTAGCGCGCGCCGCTCGAGGCGGGGTTCTGGTCAAGGGTGGCGGTCCGCTCGAGGATTTGGGGGCCCTCAAGGCCATCGCCTTCGACAAGACCGGCACGCTGACCGAGGGGCGTCCGCGCATCACCGATATCATTCCAAGGGACGGTGTGGATGAGCGCGACCTGCTCGCGGTCGCGGTGGCGGTCGAGCGACTGAGCGACCATCCCCTGGCGCGTGCCATTGCGAAGGACGGCGAGGATCGGCTTGGTCAGGCCGACCTCCCCGTCGCGACCGATCTCGCCAGCCTGATCGGGCGCGGGGTCACGGCCAAGATCGACGGCGAGCCGGTGCTGATCGGCAAGGCCGAGATGTTCGGCACCGGCGATATCAAACCGCTTTCCGATGTCATGAGCGACGCTATCGCCCGGCTGCGCGACGGCGGGCGGACGACGATGGTGGTCCGTCGCGGCGAGCGCGATCTCGGTGCGATCGGGCTCATGGATACGCCGCGCGCGGCCGCGAAAGATACGCTCGCGCGGCTTCATGCGCTCGGCATCACGCGGATGATCATGATCTCGGGCGACAACCAGAAGGTCGCCGAAGCGATCGCGCGCGACGTCGGTCTGGACGAAGCATGGGGCGACCTGCTGCCAGAGGACAAGGTCGAGGCGATCCGTAAGCTGCGGGGTGAAGCGAAGGTCGCGATGGTCGGCGATGGCGTCAACGACGCGCCGGCGATGGCCAATGCGACGGTCGGTATCGCGATGGGAGCGGCCGGGTCTGATGTCGCGCTCGAAACCGCTGACGTTGCGCTGATGGCGGATGGCCTGGCCCATCTGCCGTTCGCGGTCGGCCTCAGCCGCAAGACACGCGGCATCATCCGGCAGAACCTCGTGGTCAGCCTCGGCATCGTCGGCTTTCTTGTTCCCGCGACGATCCTGGGCCTGGGCATTGGACCGGCGGTCATGATCCACGAGGGGTCGACCTTGCTGGTCGTGTTCAACGCTCTGCGCTTGCTGGCTTATCGCGAATGAGCAGCGATCCCATCGACACCGCCGGGCGTCGCAAGCCGCGCCCCTGGACCGAGGCTGACGACAAGGTGCTCTCGCAGATGATCGAAGCACGGCAGCCGCCGGCCAAGATCGCCCGAAAACTGCATCGAACGGTCGATGCAGTTCGCGGACGTGCTGCGCAACTGCACCTCGTGCTGCCCTCGCCGCTGCGCCCTTGGCGGATGGGCGTGCGCCGCAACAATATTCAGGAGAAGTGAGATGCTTCCCATTTCACGGCGGCTCGTGCCGCTTGCAGCGCTGGTTTCATCGATAGTGCTGTCGGGATGCGCGAAATTGCAGCCGATCCCGTTGCAGCCCTTGGCGGCCACCGCGCCGGGCGATCCGGTCAGGATCTATTGGCTGCACGCCTATCAGGTTGGCAGCGGCATAAGGGTGGTCGGCACCATTCGCCCCCGCAACGGCGTGTATCGATCCAACCGCGGCCACATCGACGTGACCGCGGTTTTCGCCGACCAGCGTGAGGCCCGAACAGTTGCCACGCGACCTGGGCCGCTGTCGCGCCGAGGTAGAGGGAGTCGATCGTTCAGCGTCGTGCTTTCTGGCACCGCATATGAAAATATCGAGCGGATTTCGGCCCGGTATCATCACGGCTGGCCGCATATGCCGAGCGAGACTTTTAGCTAACCAACGGCAGCTATTGGCGTCTGCGGTAGCTGGTCGAATGACCGCAATTGGGGCGCAAAGCTGCCGAGGCGTCACCTGACTGCCGAGCTAATCTACAGGATCGGCGCGGCCGAATTCCACGCCGCTCGAGCGCACTAATCGACAACCTAGCAGATCGGGGAACCCTTCGCGTTCCCTGGATGTTCAACGTTCGTTCGGCGGGTTCACCGGAGAAACACCGGAGTGCGCCTTGTCGAATCGCGAGATCGGGGCGCGAAAAAGCCCGCTAACTCGTTGAGTCAGCGGGCTTTATCATGGTGGGCGTGGCAAGGATTGAACTTGCGACCCCTGCGATGTCAACACAGTGCTCTACCACTGAGCTACACGCCCACTCGCCTTGCGGCGAATCTCGGGAAGCGGCGCTCTAGCGGGGGTCGCCCCGCGATGCAAGCACCCGTTTCAATTCAGACTGGGGATTTGCCCGGACTCGAACAGCCGGTCGACCTCCAGCACCAGATCGCGCAGATGGAACGGCTTGGACAGCACGCGCGCCTGCGGCACCTGCTTCCCCGCCTTCAGCGTCACCGCGGCAAAGCCGGTGATGAACATGATGCGCATGTCGGGCGCAATCTCGGCGGCGCGCTGCGCCAGCTCGATCCCGTCCATTTCGGGCATGACGATATCGCTGAGCAACAGATCGAAGCGCTCGGTCTCGATCAGCGGCAGCGCAGCGGTGCCGCGGTCGACGGCGGTGACGGCATAGCCGGACTTTTCCAGCGCGCGCGTGAGATACTCACGCATCACCTGATCGTCCTCGGCCAACAAGATCCTGATCATTCACCCCTCGTCTGCGGCCGATGCGGCGCGGTGCCCGCCGCGATACTATGCGCGAAGCCCTTAAGAAATTCCAGCCATGCGGCGGCCCGGCCAATGCCGGGCGTTGCGGCGGCGCACATCGCCGCATAGGTTCTGACCGTGAACGCGCCGCCGTCCTTTGACCGTCACGGTCCGGAATGTCCCGTTTCGCCGGTCGTGCTGTCGGTGCCGCATGCCGGGCGCGACTATCCGCTACCGCTGCGCGCGGCGCTGCGCGTGCCGCTGCACAGCCTGCTTCCGCTCGAGGATCGCCATGCCGATACGCTGGCGCTGGCGGCGCGCGGTATCGAGACGATGCTGGTGGCGAACCGGCCGCGCGCCTGGATCGACCTCAACCGCGCCGAGCATGAGCGCGACCATCGCATCGACGAGGGGGCCGAACCGGTGCCCGAAGCCGCCCAGTCGCTCAAGCTGCGCAGCGGGCTCGGGCTGATCCCCCGGCGTGCGGGCGGTGCGGATCTGTGGCGCCGGCGCTTCGCCGCCGAAGAAGTGCGCGCGCGGATCGAGCAGGATCACCGCCCCTATCATGCCGCGCTCGCCGCTGCGCTGGCGGCGGCGCGGGCGCGGTTCGGGGTGGCCGTGCTGATCGACGTCCACTCCATGCCCCCGCTGGCACCCGGCGGTGCCCGCCTCGTCATCGGCGACCGCTTCGGTCGGTCGAGCGCGGCGCGCTTTGTCGCGCGGATCGAGGGGGTGGCGCATGCCGCTCGGGTACGCAGCGCGATCAACACGCCCTATGCCGGCGGCCATGTGCTGGAGCGCCATGCAGATCCGGCCAGCAACATCCACGCGATCCAGCTCGAGTTCGACCGCAGCCTGTATCTTGATCGTCGCCGCGATCGGCCCGGGGCAGGTCTCGAATCCACCGCCCGCCTGCTGCGCGCGATCATCGATGCGGTTGCTGACGAAGCATTACCCCTCGCCGACGCCGCGCAATAGATCGGATAGCGGTGCCAGCCCGCTCCCCCACCCGGCCACCCACAAGGTATCTTCAATGGGTGGCCGGGTGGGGGAGCGGGCTGGCACCGCATCAGCAAAGCTGATCAACAACTCACAAAAAACCGCCCGGTGTTGCCACCGGGCGGCCTAGGTTCAGGGAGGAGACACGCCCGAAGGCGTGCCGCGCGGGTCCGCGAAAGGGGGGACACGAAACCGCGCTGAACACAGTATAGTAATGCTTGACCGTGGCTTCAAGGCCACAGTCGGAAATGCGACGAATGGAGGGTGTCGGTGGGTCCGGTGCCCTGACCGGGACCGCATTTCGCCTCCGAGGCAACCTGTGCAGCCCCGGAGGCGAAAGGATCAGACCGTCGGTGCGATCTGCGGCGCGACCGCGCCCAGCGCCATCTGGCGACCGAAAATCTCGCGGGTCAGGCCCAGCGAGAAGAGATGGGCGTAAATCAGCGGCAGCATGCCGTTCTGCTGGATCTTGCGCAGCTGGTCACCGCGCAGCTCGTTGAGCTTCGCTTCGTCGACCATGCGGAAACCGCGATAGATATAGGGCTGCGCCGCGCCTTCCGGCTGGATCGCGACTTCGCCATCCATCAGCAGGCCCATATCGTTGAGTTCCTTGAGGAACGCGCCGGTCTTCTGGCCCGCAATCTCGAACTCCTCGTTGAACTTCAGGATCTGCTGCACCAGCTCGCTCGGCTTGCCGTCCTCGAACAGCGCATCGCCTTCGTCGAACGCACCGATGGTTTCGGTGGTCGGATCGAAGCACAGCGACAGCTCCTCCGCGTCCGGGCGCAGCCGCGCGAGCAGGAAGGGATAGCGGCGGACATAGGCCGGGATGTACATCGGCTCGGTTCCGCGCGGCTTGCCGTCTTCGTCGAAGAAGACGTTCACGCCCTCGTTCAGGCCCATCAGCGCCAGCGGCACCGGCTCGGGCTGGGTCTCCGGCACCGGCGGCGGCGAATCGGGTTCGGGCGGGGCAGGGACTTCGGCCAGCCGCTCGGCGGGCGCTTCCTTCTCGATCACCGGCGCTTCGCTCACCAGCCCCGCTTCGTCGGTCAGCGACACTTCGATGGGGGTAGGCTTGATGTCGAGCGGATCGACCTTGGGCATGATCGCGAGCGACAGCAGGGCGAACAGCGCGGCATGGCCGATCACGGCCACCGCGATGCCAACGCCTTCCCTGCGGTCGATCGCCACCGCCATCAGTTCTTGCCCTCTCCCGTCGTGACGAGCGACACCTTGTTCAGCCCGGCGCGGTTGAGCTCGCCCATCACGCGCATGACTTTGCCATAATCGAGCCGCGTGTCGGCGCGCAGGAACACCTGCGGCTTGTCCTCGCCCCGCGCGCTGGCGATGTCGGCGAGCAGGCTCGGCAACTGGTCCTCCGCCACCTCGCTGTCGTCGATGAAGATCGTGCCGCGCTCGTCGATCGAAATCTGGACCGGCTTCTGGTCCTGTTCCAGCGGCTTGGCGCGGCTTTCGGGCAGGTTCACGGGCACGCCCGCGGTCAGCAGCGGCGCGGTGACCATGAAGATGATCAGCAGCACCAGCATCACGTCGACCAATGGCGTGACGTTGATGTCCGCCATCGGTGCGCGCCGCCCCTTGCCGCGCGAAGAGGGGAGCTTCGCGCCCATCAGAGCAGCGGCTTGCCGCTCGCCGGCGCGCTGTCGAGCTGGCGGCTGAGGGTTGCGTGGAAGCCATCGGCAAAGCGGTTCAGCCGCGCCTCGACCTTGTCGATGCCATGGCTGAAGCGGTTATAGGCGATCACCGCGGGGATGGCGGCGAACAGGCCGATCGCGGTCGCGAACAGCGCCTCGGCAATGCCCGGCGCGACCACCGCGAGCGACGTGCTCTGCTGCCCCGCGATCGCAGTAAAGCTGCGCATGATGCCGAGCACGGTGCCGAGCAGCCCGACGAAGGGCGCGGTCGCACCGACCGTGGCGAGGATGTTGAGCCGGTCGGACAGCCGATCGACCTCCAGCGCGACCGCCGCGCCCATCGTCGTCGCCAGCCGCTCGCGCGTGCCGTCCTTGTCGAGCGCGCGCCCGCCGGTCGACCGCCGCCATTCGGTCACGCCCGCAGCGAACACCCGCGCGGTCGGATGATCCTCGTCGCCATGCAGCTTGTAAAAGGCGTCGATATCGTCGGTCTTGCGATAATCGCCCTCGAACCGCTCTGCGGCCTTGCGCACGGCGGCGATGCGCCCGCGCAGCGACAGGATGATCGCCCAGGTCCAGATGCTGGCAAGCACCAGACCGACCATGATCGCCTTCACGTCCCATTCGGCCTGCAAGAACAGCCCGAGATAGGATGCGCTGTCGAATTTCAGATTTGCGATCCAGTCCATGTGTCGCTCAGTTTCCCTTCCAGACCAGCGGCACGAACGCTTCGACCCACTCCGGCGGTTGCCGCCGCGCGCGCCCCGCCGGGGTCACGAACGCCGCTTCCACATCCGCCTGGGTCAGCAATTCCCCGTTCCGCATGACTCGTTGCTGAATATTCACCGCCGCCGCCCGCACGCGCAGCACCCGGCTGACGACCACCAACGCATCGTCGAGCCGCGCGGGTGCGACATAGCGGATGGCGATGTCACGCACGACGTAAACCCCTTCGCCCGCCTCATGCGCCGCCCGCTGATCGATCCCGGCACAGCGCAGCATATCCGATCGCGCGCGTTCCATGAACCGCAGGTAATTGGCGTGATACACCACCCCCGACAGGTCGGTGTCCTCAAAATAGACACGCACCGGGAAGAGATGCTCGACACCGTCGAAACGGCCCGACGCGGGGGGAGGGTCCAATTCGCTCACCGCACTGCCCATAGCGGCGGGGGGAATCGAAGTTCAACTGTCACGGGCAGGATGGGGCGCACGCGCGACGAACGGGGCGGGGGCGGCGGAGTTCCGCGGGTCAGGCTTTTGCCATCTCCAGCACCACGTCCCACTCCGCCGCGCTGACCTTCCCCACCGACAGCCGCGAATATTTGACCAGCTCCATCGCCGCCAGTCGGGGTTCGGCCTTGACCATCTTCAGCGTCACCGGGTTGGGCAGCGGTTCGACCGGCTTCATCTCGACCGACACCCAATGTTTCCCCTCGCCATCGGGCTTGGCCTCGCGGCTCACTTCCATGATGCCGACGATCTCCAGCCCGATATTGCTGTGATAGAAAAACGCCCGGTCGCCGACCTTCATCGCGCGCAGATTGCCCGCGGCGGTATGGTTGCGCACGCCGTCCCATTCGGTGCTGCCGTCGCGCACCAGATCGTCCCAGCTGAACACATCGGGTTCGGATTTCATCAGCCACAGATTCATCGGGTTCGGCACTCCTTGTTCGCCGCCTCCATCGCGTCCCTTGATCTAAACCGCAAGTGAACGCACGATTCCGCAGCCGTTCAGTTCGACTCGCACAAAAGGCTATTCAGACGGACCTCAGAGCGTTGAGACGTCGGAATGTGCAGATGCACGAGGAGGAAGACATGAAGACGATGATCACCAAGGCGGTGCTCGGTCTCACCCTCGGCGCCACCGCGCTCACCGCGGCCGCGCCGGCTGAGGCTCAGCGGTATCGCCACCGCGACCGTGACAATACCGGCGCCGCCATCGCCGCCGGCATCGCCGGGGTCGTGATCGGCGCCGCGATCGCCAGCTCGAGCCGCGACCGCTATGATCGTTATGACCGCTACGACCACGGCTATCACGGCTATGACGGCTATTACCGCCAGCGCGGCTATTACCCGCCGCAGAGCCATTATTACCGCGATTATGAGCGCCGTAATTGGCGCGGCTGCACCGTTCGCCGCGTCTACGACCCCTATCTGGGTCACCGCGTGAAGGTGCGCTACTGCCGCTAAGCGACTGGATCACAGGGCGGCGCGAAACTCCGGTTTCGCGCCGCTTTTGTTTGCGCGCATTTCGGGTTAGAGGCGCGCGCCATGAGCGACACTCCCCCCGACCGGCTCTCGGTCAATCCGAAGAGCCCCTATTTCGACCAGGCGCTGCTCCAGCGCGGCATCGGCATCCGCTTCAAGGGCAATGAACGCCGCGATGTCGAGGAATATTGCATCTCGGAAAGCTGGATCCGCGTCCAGGTCGGTAAGACCATGGACCGCAAGGGCAATCCGCTGACCATCAAGCTGTCCGGCCCGGTCGAGGCGTGGTTCGAAAGCACGCCCGAAGGCGAAGGCGAGAGCTGAATGCGTTAAATCCTCCCCTTGCAGGGGAGGATCACCTGCTAACCAACACCGCCCGCGCTGCCTCCTCCACCGCGCGCATCGCCGCGCGGAACGGGAACGGCCCATGGCTGATCCGCGCGACGCCCGCCGCGGCCACCGCCGCTGCATCCGGTGCACCCGGAAATGCCATGAAGTTCACCGGCAGCGGCGATTCGCGGCACACCCGCGCCAACAGGTCGAGATCGGCCAGCCCCGGCACAAAGAACCCGCTCGCCCCCGCCGCCGCATAGGCATGCGCGCGGGCGATGGCGGCGTCGACCTTCGCCGCATCATGCGTCTCCGCCTCCGCCTGCAGAAAGATGTCGGTGCGCGCATTGATGAAGAAATCCGGCCCGGTCACGGCGCGGATCGCGGCGATCCGCGCCGCCTGCACCTCGGGCGCGTGCATCCCGGAGCCACCGATCACCTGATCCTCGAAATTGCAGCCGACTGCGCCCGTCGCCGCGAGCAGTCCGACATTCGACGCCACCGCGCCCGGATCGACCGCATAGCCGCCCTCGAAATCGATCGACACGGGCAGGTCGACGGCGCCCACGATCCGCCGCGCATTGGCCAGCACCAAATCGAGCGGCAATGCCTCGGCATCGAAAAAGCCGTGCGCCGCGGCAACCGACGCACTGCCCGTCGCAATCGCCTTCGCGCCCGCTGCCGCGACCGCGGTGGCCGATCCGGCGTCCCACACATTGACCAGCGCCAGCGGCGCGCCCGGCACATGCAGCGCTGCGAATTCCTCGAATCGGCTCATGATCGCTCCCTCTCGTTCCCGGCACGATAGGGCTGGAACGAAAGTGGAACAATCCCGATTGTTGCGATCACACCGTCAGTGAACGAACCGCGCCACCACGTCGCGATAACTGCGGCTCACCTTCACCTGCGATCCCGAATCGAGCACCAGGAAGCATTCGCCATTGGTGTGCGGCTTGACCTGCTTGACCTGGTCCAGATTGACGATGGTCGAACGGTGGACGCGCTGGAACCGGCGGGGGTCGAGCCGCTTTTCCAGATCCTTCATCGTCTCGCGCAGCACCAGCGTATTGTCCGCCGTCTTGATGCACATATAATCGCCTGCCGCCTCGACCACCTCGATCGTGTCGACATCGACGCGGAAAATCTGCCCGCGATCCTTGATGTTGATCAGCTTTTCGTAGCGGCTGGACGACACGTCGGCGTCGCTCGACGCCAACTCCTCGGCCGCCTCGGGCGCGACCTCGGCCAGCACTTCCTTGAGCTTCTCGACCTCTTCGACGCCGCGCTTCTCGGTCAGGCGCTGGCGCACGCGCTCCAGTGTGTCGGCGAGGCGACCCTCGTCGACCGGCTTCATCAGATAGTCCATCGCATTCGCCTCGAACGCGCGGATCGCATGGTCGCTATAGGCGGTGACGAACACGAACAGCGGCGGTTCGACCTCCATCAGCCCCTGCACGACCGAAAAGCCGTCAAATCCGGGCATCTGGATGTCGAGAAAGACCAGGTCGGGCTTGTGCGTCTTGATCGACCGGATCGCCTCGCGCCCGTTCTGGCACTTGTCGATGATCTCGACATCCTCATGCGCGGCGAGGCGCAGTTCGAGGCCCTGAATGGCCAAAGGTTCGTCATCGACCAGGATGGTGCGGATTGTCATATCTCTCTCTACTCAAAAACGCGTCGTTCCGATGCCCCCGGTCCGACGCCCACAACCCCTGCCTTTGATCCTCTTAACTCGATGTTACGGCCCGGTTCCGGTCAGGCTGCCTCCTTGGCTTGCTCCTCGACCTGAAACGGAATCTCGATCTCAACGCGGAAACCCGTTCCGGGGTCCGAACGTGTCGAAAAGCGATGTTCCGCGCCAAATGTCTGCGCCAACCGTTCCCGGATATTGGTAAGCCCGACCCCGGTGGAAAGGCTTGGCCGGTTCTTGCCTTCGATCAATCCCGGGCCGGTGTCGGATACGGTGATCTGCACCCGTTCGCCGTTGAGCCGAGCCGAAACGCGAATTTCGGCCCCTTCCTCCTGCGGAGTCACCGCATATTTGATCGCATTCTCGACCAGCGGCTGCAGCAGCAGCGACGGCAGCCGCGCCTTGGCGGTGCGCGGGTCGATGTCGAATTCGGGCTTCAGCCGCGTGTCGAACCGCATCTTCTCGATCTCGAGATACAGTTTCAGCGTCTCGATCTCCTGCGCCAGCGTGACATGCGCGGTCGGTTCGTTCGCCAGCGTATAGCGCAGGAAATTGGACAGCCGCGCCAGCATCGCATTGGCCCGGTCGGTCTGCTTGAGCAGCACCAGCGTCGAGATCGAATTGAGCGTGTTGAACAGGAAATGCGGGTTGAGCTGATAGCGCAGCATCGCCAGCTGCGCCGAGCTCGCCTGATTCTCCAGCACCTGCATCCGGTCGATCTGATCCTCGACGATCAGATAGAAGTTGATCCCGAAATACAGCGCCGACCAGCCCGCCAGCACGGTGAAGTTGAGGAACAGGCTGCCCAGGATCAGCACCAGTTCGATCCCCGGATCGCCGCGCATCACCGACACGGTAAAGGCGTTGAGCACCGCATAGACCAACGTCGCCGCCGCCAGCGTCGCAATCGACGCCAGCACGCCGGTGATGCGCGGCAGCCGCCGGTAATAGCCATAGAGCGCGGACAACAGCAAAGTCAGGCAATAGCCCACGATCGCCTCGATCGTGACCCGGATCAGATCCTCGAAGCTGAAGCTGCGGTTGGAAAAGTTCGAAACCGCGCGCAGCAGCAGATAGCCGCCCCAGCCCGCGCCCTGCAGCATCCAGAAGGCGCGGCTCTTCTGCTCGAAGAAGGGGCGGGAAAAGATCGTCGGCGTGGTCATCGTGTCGGCGGCTTCTCTACATCGCCGGTCGGCCTGTGGGAAGAATGCGGGAACGTGGCCGTCATGATATCGTTGCAGCGTTGCCTATACACGACTCGTGACCCCGTACCGGGATCGCCACCGATCAGGAGACATGCCGATGACCACCCGCACCGCCACCGCCCGCTATTCCGGTTTCGGCAAGGACGGAAAGGGCGCGATCACGACCCAGTCGGGCGTGCTGACCGACCAGTTTTACGGCTTCAACACGCGGTTCGAGGAAGAGCCCGGCACCAACCCCGAAGAACTGATCGCCGCCGCCCATGCCGGCTGCTTCACCATGGCATTGAGCTTCGCGCTCGCCCGCGCCGGGTTCAGCGAAGGCACGCTCGAAACCAAGGCGGCGGTCAAGCTGGAGCAGAAGGACGGCGGCTTCACCATCACCCGCTCCGACCTGACGCTCGAAGCCAATGTCCCCGGCATCGATGCCGACCAGTTCGCCGACCTCGCCGACGAGGCGAAGAAGAACTGCCCGGTGTCGAAGCTGCTCAACGCCGAAGTCAGCCTGGCGCACAAGCTGAACTGATTCACCATCGTCACCCCGGACTTGTTCCGGGGTCCACCGTGACGCAAGCGCGGCGCTAGAGCCTCTCGCTTCGCGCACGCCGCGCAGTGGACCCCGGCACAAGGCCGGGGTGACAAGTTTTTCGTTTCACCGCTCGCTCAAATAATAGCGATCCGTGGCGCTCAGATCATCTGCCAGCTCGTACACAATTGGCTGCCCCGTCGGGATCTCGAGCGCCGCAATATCCGCATCCGAAATCCCCGACAGATGCTTGACCAACGCGCGCAGCGAATTGCCGTGCGCGGCGATCAGCACGCGCTTGCCCGCGCGCAGGTCCGGCGCGATGCGCTCTTCCCAGTATGGCAACACGCGCGCGATCGTGTCCTTCAGGCTCTCGGTCTGCGGGATCGCGATGCCCTTGTACCGCGCATCCTTGGCCAGGTCCCAGGGCGATCCTTCCTCGGGCAGCGGGGGCGGGATGTCGAAGCTGCGGCGCCAGATCTTGACCTGTTCGTCGCCATGCTTCGCTGCGGTCTCCGCCTTGTCGAGCCCGGTGAGCCCGCCATAATGCCGCTCGTTGAGCTTCCAGCTCTTCTCGGTCGGCAGCCACAGCCGCCCCATCGCCTCCAGCGCCAGGTTGAGCGTCTTGATCGCCCGGCTCTGAAAGCTGGTATAGGTCATGTCGAAGTCGAGGCCCCTCTCGCGCATCAGCTCGCCCGCGGCCCAGGCTTCCTTCACGCCCTGCTCGGTCAGGTCGACGTCCCACCATCCGGTGAAGCGGTTTTCCAGATTCCAGGACGATTGGCCGTGGCGGATCAGGACGAGCGTGGGCATGGGACCTCCTTGCAGGACTTTGCCCGCGTCCTTAGCGGATAGGACCGACAGGGCAACGGAGGATGGCCATGGCGATTGAAAGACAGACCATCATTTATGACGGCCCCGGCGGCCCGTTCGAGGGTGTCGCGGTCGCTGATGCCGACTGGACCGCTCCGCGCCCCGGCGTGTTGATCGTCCCCAATGTGCTGGGCGAGAAGGAGCAGGATCGCGTCACGGCCGAGCGGATCGCGGCGCTCGGCTATGTCGGCTTCGTCGCCGACGTCTATGGCCAGGGCAAGCGCACCACCCGCGAATCGCCCGATCCCGCGGTCTATATGAACGCGCTCAACGCCGATCGCCCGCTGCTCCGGGACCGCCTGTTCGCCAGCCTTGCCGTGCTCCACGCGCTGCCCCAGGTCGATGCGACCCGCACTGCGGCCATCGGTTATTGCTTCGGCGGCAAGTCGGTCATCGATCTTGCTCGTGCGGGAGGCGACGTGCGCGGCGTGGTCGCCTTCCACGGCATCTTCGACCCGCCGGGCTATGCCTATCCGACCCCGATCAAGCCAAAGCTGCTGATCTGCCACGGCTGGGAAGACCCACTCGCCCCGCCCGAAGCGGTGACCGGCCTCGCCGCCGAACTGACTGCGGCGGGGGCGGATTGGCAGCTTCTTGGGTTTGGCGGGGCAGGGCACGCCTTCACCGACCCCAGCCTCAAA
>NZ_LSJM01000348.1 GCF_001557215.1 Sphingomonas sp. CCH9-E2
TCCCCGAGACGAGCTCGGGGAGGAATAGTTCGCCACCCCCTTGAGCCTTTCGCCCACCCCGCCATAACAGGAGGATGCTACTCCTGGACACGCCGCTGAACCCGCTCGAACATGGCCAGCTCAAGGCGATGCGCCTGTCCGCCGCCGTCTTCTGGACCATCGCCACGCTCGTCTCGATCGGGCCGGGCTTCGGCCTCAGCACCGCACTCGACTGGTTCCCGATCTGGCTGCCCACCGCCGTCATCGCGCCGCTCGGCCTGTGGTCGGTGCTGATCGCGACCCCGGCGCGCTGGCGGCGCTGGGGCTGGGCATGGACGGGGAAGGAACTGCACGTCGCCTCGGGCTGGCTTGCCCGCCGTCACACCATCGTCCCCGCCGCGCGCGTCCAGCATATCGACGTGACGCAGGGGCCGGTCGAGCGGATGTTCGGCGTCGCCACGCTGGTGCTGCACACCGCCGGGACCGCGAACAGCCAGGTCGACCTGCCCGGCATCACGCGAGAGACGGCGGAGGAGATTCGCGACGCGATCCGCGATCAGCTGACGGTCGACCCATGGTGAGCGAGGAGGCGGAAGACCACGGACCGCGCCGCGTCCACCCGCTGACGGTCGTCATCTGGTTCCTCAAAAAGGCGCCACAGAATGTCGTCGGCCTGCCCGCGATCATCGGCGTCACCTCGGGCCGTGGCCTTGGCTGGATTGCCCTGGCGGCAGTGGGGATCGCGGCCGTCAGTCTGGTGTGGACCTGGATCAACTGGCGGCGCTTCACCTATGAAGTGACCGACAGCGAATTGGTGATCGAACGCGGCCTGCTCAACCGCACCCGCCGATCGATCCCGCTGGAGCGGATCCAGGACGTCGGCATCGAACAGGGGCCGCTGTCGCGCATCTTCGGCCTCGCCGAAGTCCGCGTCGAAACCGGCGGTGGCGACAAGGACGAAGCGGTGCTGGACAGCGTCTCCCTGTCCGAAGCCGCCCGGCTGCGCGGAGCCCTGAGAGGGGGACCCGCTCGGCCGATGGTCGGACTGGACACCGGCGAAGACGCCCCGCCGGTCGAGGACACGCTGACCGAGGTGTTCGCGATGTCACCCGGCCGGGTGCTGCTGTTGGGGCTGTTCAGCTTCTCGCTGGTCTGGATCGCCGCGTTGGCCACCGCGATCCAGTTCCTCGGCGACGCGATGGGCTTCGGCTGGGACGAGATCGCCGATCTGGCGAAGAGCGCCCAGGGCGAGGTGCAGAGCCGGTTGACCTACTCCACCGGCTTCGGCCTGTTCGGGCTGGTGCTGCTGCTGGGGGTGATCACCGGCGTGGCGCGGACAATGCTGCGCGAATGGAACTTCAAGCTGCGCGCCGGGATCGGCCGCTTCCGCCGGACAAGGGGGTTGCTGACCCGCAGCGAAGTGGTGGTAGCGATGCGCCGCATCCAGCTGGCCCTGATCCAGCGCGGGCCGTTCCGGGGCCTGCTCGGCTGGAATGCCCTGAGCGTCCAGACGCTTGGCGGCAGCAACGACCCCAGCGGCCGCCAGGTCCTCGCCCCGCTGGCCCGCGAACACGAAGTCGCCGGAATCGTCGCCAGGGCCGGCCTGCCGCCCTTCGAAAGGCTACCGCTCCGCCCCGTAGCCCCGGCCCACATCCTCCGGGCATTGGTCCTGGCGGTGCCGCTCCCCCTGCTGGTCATCGCCGCCGCACTGCTGCTCACCCCCTTCGCCTGGCTCGGTCTGATCCTGACCTTGCCCCCAGTCCTCACCGCCCTGCTGCAACGCAAATTCCACCGCTACGCCCTCCGCAACGCCAGCCTGCAGGTGATGCGCGGCGTATTGGCGCAGCGCGACTGGATCGTGCCGGTCGACAATGTTCAGGTGGTGACGATCCGCCAGGGCCTGATCCAGCGCTGGCTGGGCCTGGTCACGGTCGACGTCGACACCGCCGGGGCAAGCCTCACCAGCACCCCCGCCGTCGTCGATGTCGCCCTGGATGACGGCGCAACGCTGGCCCGCGACCTCGCCGCCGCGGTCAGTTAGCGGCGGGGCTGGGGGTAGGCGTCGGCGTCGGAGCCGGTTTGCGCCGCACCCCGCTCAGAACCTCCGGCGTCGGTGAAGAAGCCGGGGCCGGAGCGACCGCCGCAGCGGGCGTCCGGCGCATGCACTGGATCGGGCTCGGCCGTTTGAACTCGGCGCAATTCCACAGCGCCTTGCCGAACCCCTGATCCTTGTCGCGCAGATAGCTGAACGACATCGCCTCGATCTGCGCCGGGGTCAGCGCCACGCCGACCGCGGGGATCTTGGTCCGATCGGTCCAGCCGAGGAACTTGCAATAGGCCCGCTCGCCACAGGTCCGAATTGCCAGCGCGGCAAAGGCGTCGGCGCCCAGCGCCTTGTCGAGCGCGACATGGAAGCTGTCGCCGCCCGCCGCGACCGGCTTGGGAACAGCAGAGTCGGGGATCGTCTCCGGGTCCAGCATCGCCGCGGGATCAACCGTGGCGGCGAGCGCAACCTCGCCGCCACCATGGAACGGCGAGAGTGCCGCCATCTTCGCCACCACCGGCTCGGCCCCGGCATAGCCGCGGCGGAAGGCGGGCGGCGTGCCCCACCAGCCGGTCCAGCGGAAGAACAGGTGGGTATTCACCTCCGCCACCTTGTCGAGGCTGGAACTCCAATAGGGCACGACCCAGTCGGTGTGGTAATGGGTCGAATGCCCGACCTTGGCAAAGACCGATCCGGTCAGCGCCTGGCGCGCGATTGTCTGCGCCCGGCCCCAGGCGACGGGGGAGGGGGTGCGCCGCATCGCGCCGTCACAGGTGAAGGTGAACTGGCAGCCGGTGCGCCGCTCCTGCCCCTGAAACACCACGCCGCAGACCGATTTGGGGAAAGCGGGATGGCGCATCCGGTTGAGCACCACCTGTGCCACAGCGCGCTGGCCGACCGGGTCGTCGCCCGCTTCATACCAGGTCGCGGCGGCAAGGCAGTCGACCGCGCGCCCGAAATCCTCTGCGCCAGCGTCCAGGATCAGCGGGCGCGCGGCGGGGTTCGGGTCGGTGGAAAAGGGGATGGCGGCGTTGAAGGCGCGCGCGTCCTCCATCGACAGGGCGGCGAGGCGGACGGGTTCGACCTCGGGGAGCTCGGCGGCGGGGACGACGCGCTTGGGCCGCGAAATCTCGGCAAGGACCGGCGAGGCGGGCGGCGGCGGCGCGAACAGCACGGCGAGCAGCGGCAGCGCGATGGCCGACAGCGCAATCGCCGCGAGCGCGATCCACAGGCCCGGCGCAGATCGTGGCGCGGTTACCGGAACGGGAGAGGAGGTCACAGGGGGCGCGCGGTCCTTCAGCGGCAAAAGGCCAGCGGCGCTGGCCACCGCCCTTTAGCCCAAGACGCGCGCGCGGCAAACCGCGCGCTTGTCTCAGGCCGTCGAACCGCCCGGGCTCAGGGCCAGAAGCCCGTTGCCTCGCACAAATCCCACTGGTCCGCGACCTTCATCCGGCAGCTGCTGTCGATCGCGTTGCAGCGCGCATATTCGCGCTGATAGCGTTTGAAGCAGCTTTGCAGCACCTGAGCCTGCGGCGCCCCGGCCGGCTTGACCGATGTCTGGACGAGCCGCGCACTGGCGGAAGGCGCAGCAACTGCTGCGACTTTCGCCCCGGCGGCCCGCACGGCGGACGATTGTTCGCTGCCGAACACCATCGGCCACGCGAGAAAGATAGCCAGCATCACGCTGACGCAGATCATTGCATTACGCACGATTTCCCCCCGGAATCCGTGTTCCCCGACTCAGGACAGATTATCCGGTTTGGGACAGAATGCGAGTCTTTCAGGCCTCCGGAAGGAAGTCCGGAACGCTGAGATAGCGCTCACCTGTATCATAATTGAACCCGAGCACCCGCGTTCCCGCCGGAAGGTCGCCCAGCTTCTTGGCAATCGCGGCCAGAGTCGCGCCCGACGAGATGCCGATCAGCATGCCTTCCTCACGCGCTGCGCGGCGGGCAAACTCCTTGGCGTCGCCGGCATCGACCTGGATCGCGCCGTCGATGGCGTCGGTGTGCAGGTTCTTGGGCACGAAGCCCGCGCCGATCCCCTGGATCGGGTGCGGACCCGGCTGACCACCCGAAATGACCGGCGACAGCTCAGGTTCGACCGCGAAGACCTTGAGCCCCGGCCAGGTCTTCTTGAGCGTCTCGGCGACGCCGGTGATGTGGCCGCCGGTGCCGACGCCGGTGATGATCACGTCGGGCGGGCTGTCGGCAAAGTCCTTGAGGATTTCCTGCGCGGTGGTGCGGACATGGACATCGACATTGGCCGGGTTCTCGAACTGCTGCGGCATCCATGCGCCGGGGGTCGATTCGACGATCTCAAGCGCGCGCTCGATCGCGCCCTTCATGCCCCTTTCACGCGGGGTCAGGTCGAAGCTGGCGCCATAAGCGAGCATCAGGCGGCGGCGCTCGATGCTCATGCTTTCCGGCATCACCAGAATCAGCTTGTAGCCCTTCACCGCCGCGACCATCGCCAGGCCGACGCCGGTATTGCCGCTGGTCGGCTCGACGATCGTGCCGCCGGGCTTGAGGCTACCATCGGCCTCCGCCGCCTCGATCATCGCCAGCGCGATGCGGTCCTTAATCGACCCGCCGGGATTGGTGCGCTCCGACTTGATCCACACCTCGGCATCGGGGAACAGCCGGGCCACGCGGATGTGCGGGGTGTTGCCGATCGTTTCGAGGATGCTGTTCGCCTTCATGCCTTGATCTCCTCTGGCGGGGGATTGTCCAACGATGCGGGCGGATCGAAGGTCCGCGCGCGCCGCAATTCGGGGAAGATACGCGCCCATAGCGCGGTTACCAAGATGGCTGCGATGCCGCCGCCCACCGTCGCGACGACCGGACCGATCAGCGAGGCGAGAAAGCCCGAGCGCGCCTCGCCCAATTCGTTCGAGCTGGAGATGAACAGCGTCGAGACCGACCCGACCCGACCGCGCATCGCATCGGGCGTGTGCAACTGGATCAGCGAGGAGCGGACATAGACTGAGATCATGTCGAACCCGCCGAGCGCGATCAGCGCGGCGATCGAGACCAGTACTGCGGGAGCCAGCTCGCTGCCGATCATGCTCGGTCCGAACCACCGCGTCAGCAACGGCCCGGCCCAGCCGAACACGGTGGTCGCCGCGCCGAAGCCGATGACGGCCCACAGCATCTTGACCCCGACATTGGTCTTGAGCGGACGCCAGGACAGCACCACCGCCACTGCCACCGCGCCCACCGCCGGCGCCGCGCGCAGATGGCCAAGGCCGTCCGCGCCGATCATCAGCACGTCGCGAGCATAGATGGGGAGCATTGCGGTGGCTCCGCCCAGGAGCACGGCGAACATGTCGAGCGAGATCGCGCCGAGGACGAGGCGGTTGCGGCGGACATAGCGCAGCCCCTCAATCATCTGTATCAACGGGTTGCCGACGCGCGCGATGGTGCTGCGCGCCACCGGCGTGACCAGCATCATCATCAGGAGCGCAACGCCGAACAATGCGGTCGCGACCCAATAGGGGACGGCGGGACCCACGGCGTAGAGATAGCCGCCCATCGCCGGCCCGCCGATCGACCCGACCTGCCACGCCAATGCGCTGAGCGCGATCGCGGTCGGGAGCGAGGCGGCGGGGACGAGGTTGGGCGCGAGTGCCTGCTGCGCCGGACTGATGAAGGCGCGCGCGACGCCGAGCAGCGCGGCGATGCCGAACAGGGCCGGCAGGGTGATGGCATCGGTCTGCGTCAGCCAGGCGAGCGCGGCGGCGCAGCCGAGTTCGAGCGCGATCGCGCCGCGCACGATCCAGCGTCGGTCGAGCCGGTCGGCGACCCAGCCGGTGACGAGCGTGAGCGCGAGCAGCGGGAGAAACTGGACCAGCCCGACAAAGCCGAGCTGCAGCGCCGCCTCGCGGATGCCCATGGTTTCGCGGGCGATGTCATAGACTTGCCAGCCGATGACGACGACCATCGACAGACCGGCGAGCGTCGAGGCCAGCCGCGCGATCCAGTAGACGCGGTAATTATGGATCGAAAAGGGGTGCGCGGCCATGATGTCCTGTCCGCCCGCCAATCCCGATGATCGACGGGCAAACCGGCCTTAGGAGGTTGCGAACGGTTCGCGCAATGAAGTTATCGTTGCGCGAACCGTTTGCGATGGCTCGTGGAGGTCAGGCGAGCGAGACGTCGGCGACCTTGTCCTGATAGTCGGCCTTGGGATCCTTGCCGAGCAGCATCTTGAGACCGGCGAAGAGGCTGTTCTCGTTCAGCCAGATCTGGCCGTGTTCCGTGTCGAGGCGCAGCAGCTGAAGCTTGGGATCGTCCTTGCCGCCTTCATACCAGGCCGCGATGAACGGGTTCCACAGCCGGTCGATCATGGCGCGGTCGTTATCGGCGACCAAATTGCCGTGGATCGTCGCCCACAGATCATGCCCCTTGGACACGAAATGCGCCATCGCGCGGTTGCTCTCGCTCAGCGCAGCGACAAGGCTATTGTCCTTGGTGGTGAAGAACCAGATCGGGCCGCCTTGCTGGCCATCTTCACGCAGCGCGGTCATCGGCTGGGCATGGCCGTCGCGGACGCCGTCGAGACCGAGAAAAAGGGTGCTGTCGCTGTCGAGCGCGGTCCAGAATTTGTCGGCGAGTTCCTGCGGGGTCGGCATCATGCTGCTCCTGATGATTGGGATTGCAGCCGGAACGGACGACGCCGCGACGCGGTTCCGCGTGCCGGATGCTACCCCAGATCAGGCGGCGGCATGCGGCCGCGAATATAGGCCGTGCCCGGGCGCTCCATCGGAAAGCCGGTCTGGGCAAGGCGTCCGATCAGCTGACGCGCGCGATCGGCCAGGGCGGCGCGGCCAGCGCCGACCAGCGGCACATCGGCGGTGCGCAGGCCGGCACCCGACCGGATCAGCAGCCCGCGCTCGACCAAGGCATCGATATTGCGCGACGTGGTCGCATAGGGCAGCCCCAGCAGGCGCGCTGCGGCGCTGGTGCGGATCACCGGGTCGCTCGCCCCATCGGGCCCCGCGGTCGCCAGGCTGCCATGCGCCCATTCGATAGCCAGCAACAGCGCGAGTCGCGTAAAATTCTCCTCACGTTTGCCATGGCTCTCCACCGCGGCGAGGAGCAGGTCGAGCGCGATTCCGACCCCGGATCGCGGATCATAGGTGACATGGGTGGCGGTCGGCGGCAACGCAAAGCCGCTGCGGGCCAGATCGTCGATCAGCCGCACGAGCAGGTCATGGCAGCTATCGGTAAACCGCGCGATCCGCGGTTCCACGAGCGATTCGATCGAGACCGACAGGCCGGCGGCGCTGCGGTCGATCAGCCCTTCTTCGATCAACGCATTGGCATGGCGCCGCGTCGTCTCGAACGGCCGACCGATCGATGCGGACAACGCGTTGATGCTCACCGGACGTTTGCGACCGGGTGACTGATCGAACGGGCCACAGGCACGCGCCGTCGCCGTGAACAGGATCGCGCTGTTGAGGCTGCCGAATGCATCCAGCCCATGGGCCAGTGCCGACACGCTGTATTCCAGGATCTTCAGACCGAACGCAGCCCCGGATAAGGGAGCCGCCGCCGGATGCTGCTTGCCGGGCCTAGACAAGATGGCCTCGGGCCCGATCGATGCACGTAAAGGTTGCACGCAACAAAACCACCACTTCCCCCAAAGTGGAGGGATGTAGTGGCGTTCTGCGGCAGAGGCGCAACGCGCCTGCTACTCATTTTGCGCGACGGCAGCGCTGGCAGGCAGGAAATCGGCGCGGTTGCGGCTCAAAAGTCACAAGCGGCGATGCATCGTCGCTGGGCGGGCGATCATCAGCCCCTCCGGTGGATGCGACCAAATTGGAGCGATGGCGCGTCGCCGATTGTGCCCGGGGCGCGGTAGAGGCCGCGCCCCGGGGCCGAGTCAGCTATAGGCCAGTTCGCGCGCCGGCACCGGCGGCAACCGCTCGCCGAGCCCGCCGAGCGGCCCGACCACCAGTCGCCGCATCGGCTGCCAGAAGGCCGACAGGGTCAGCAGCGCCGAGCCAATGACCAACGCGGTCAGCGCCGCGCCCAGCTCCACCGCACCCGCCGTCTGCAGCAGCGCGTACATGGCGTAGAGCACGTAAGCGAGGCTGGAGACGAGCAGCGCCCGGCGATCCACCGCCAGTGCGACGGCGGCAAAGCCGACATAGAGCAGCAGCACGATCGCGGCGATGCCGGGCTGAACCGCGCCGTCGAACACGCCGAGCATCTGGAAGATCGGGTGCGCGATCATCGGCGCGGCGGCGAGGTGCAGCCAGAAGGCGACATCGGCGCGCCGCGTCTTGCGTTCGCGGTCCGACATGTCCCAGCGCATGGCGAACAGGAACATCAGCACGCCTCCGACCAGCACGATCGGCATGGCCCAGTCGTGCGCGGCCGGGAAGGCGATCATGATCAAGGCGATCAGCACCCCGATCACCGCAGCCGCCCCCGCCGCAACGGTGATCGGCACCATGAAACGCCGCCAGTGCAGCCATGCCGCTGCAGCCGTGGCAAGGCCGACGATGGCCGCGATGCCAGCAGCGACCTGACGCGCCAGCATCTCATTGTCCGGACCGATCGTGCGTTCGAGCCATTCGACATTGTCGGCCACTACGCCGACCAGGGTCGCGGCGATCCCGCCGACAAAGGCGAGCAGCAGCAGGATGCTGGGCAGCGCCATCCGGCGTACCCGCGTGAAATATTCGGCCAGCCCCCATGCCAGCGCCGCGACGGCAAGTCCGCCCAGCCACGGCTTGATCTCGCCGCCGATCCAGGCGACCGCGACGAGCATCAGTGCGGCGGCGATCGCCACGAAAATATCGTTGAACCCGGTCAGCAGCCGGAAATGCTCTTCGTCCGCGATCGGCGCGGCGCGCATCGATGCGACATGGTCGCGGAAGGCAGCGGCGGCCTCGGGGGTGATCGCCCCGGCCTCCACCGCGTTGTTGAGATCCACTTCGCTATACATGGCAGTCCCTCCTGTATCGGAGAGACTGCCACAAGTGTATTAGTGATGCAATACGGTATGCTGGCGCACATTAGGATTCCGTTAGGGCGACGAGCATAGCGTGTTCCGATGGATCGAGATCGTAACCCCAATCGGCTGCCGGCCTCCCGCCCATGGGCGCCGTCCCCGCCGCGGCATGACAATGCGACATGTTCGCACTGCGGTGCCGCATTCCGCTCCAGCGAAGGCATGGTGTCCGGCGGATTCAGCCTCTGTCGCGCCTGCGACGCGCGCGACTAACCTGTCGCGCAGCCCGCCGGACCTGCCCTAGCCCTGCAGCTTGGCCATGATCGTCATCGCCTGCTCGCCGCCCGATTTGGGCACGATTTCGCCGGTGCGATCGGTGATCTGCGCCCAGTGCGCCGCGACGCCCTCCGGGGTCATCTCGTCTCCAGCCAGTCGGACACCCTGAGTCAGCGTGACATAGGCGGCCTGGAATACGCCCGCGCCCGCACCGACAATGGCGTTGGTTGGCGCATCGTCGCTGACCAGGAACAGTGCGGCGGGGGCGACACTTTCGGGGGTGAACGCCTTGAACGCGGCTTCGGGGAAGATATCCTCGGTCATCCGCGTCCCCGCAGTCGGGGCGAGGGTGTTGACGCGGATATTGTACTTCGCGCCCTCGAGGTAGAGCGTCTTGGTCAGGCCCGCGAGGCCGAGCTTGGCCGCGCCGTAATTGGCTTGACCGAAATTGCCGTAGAGGCCGGTCGAGGACGCGGTCATCAGGATGCGGCCGTAATTTTGGTCGCGCATCGTCGCCCACACCGCCTTGGTCGCATTGGCCGATCCGTTGAGATGCACGTCGACGACGAAGCGGAAGTCCTCCGGCTCCATGTTCGCGAAGCTCTTGTCGCGCAGCACGCCGGCATTGTTGATCAGGATATGGACGCCGCCCCATTTTTCCTGAGCGCGGGCGACCATTTCCTGCATCTGGGCATAGTCGGTGACGCTTCCGCCATTGGCCATCGCCTCACCGCCGGCCGCTTCGATCTCGGCCACCACGCGCGCGGCTGCATCGGATGCCCCGCTGCCGTCGCGTGATCCGCCCAGATCGTTGACCACGACCCTCGCGCCGCGCCGGGCCAGTTCCAGCGCATAGGCGCGACCGAGGCCGCCGCCAGCGCCGGTGACGATTGCGACGCGCCCTGCAAAACTGATGCTCATTTCCCTCTCCGCATTGACGTTTCCGTCAAGCTATGC
>NZ_LSJM01000349.1 GCF_001557215.1 Sphingomonas sp. CCH9-E2
CGATTGAAAGGTGCGTAGAAGCTGCTGCGAAAGCCCGTGAGACGGTGCGATGCACCGTCAAGGTCGCGCCCGCCCCATAAAGTAACAACGCGGACTTTTGAGGCTTCAGCCGGTGTCATGACCGTTTCAGGCCGGTGCACTTATGATCGCGAGGCGGGCGCGTGCGGATCAACACACAATCCTTTTACGCGCCCGCCCCGAAAGCCCTCAGGCAAAATAGGGCTCTCTATTGCGTCACCGCGAAGCCGGCCTTCTCTATGGCCCGCTTGAGTTGCTGTACATCGGCCGTCGAGTTTACCGAAACGGTCTTGCTCGCCAAGTCGACGTTGACGACGGCCTTGGCATCGACGCGCTGAAGCGCGCTGGTCACACCGCGCGCACAGCCTCCGCAGGTCATTCCCTGAACTTTGAAATCGATCATCTTCGTTCTTCCATGAGGTGGATGAAGCAGATGTGGGGTTTGACACTGTGTCAGGGTCAAGGGGTGTATTTAGCTGTTGACCTTGACACGATGTGAGGGACGATAAGGCCATCGACTCAGTAGTGGAGACGACCATGAGCGCCCCGGCGCAGCTGCCAATGCAGACACAGGCGAGAAGCGAAGACAGGCTGTCGCTGGCCATCGATGGCATGACCTGCGCGACGTGTGTCGGGCGGGTGGAGCGCGCCATCGCCGGGGTGCCGGGCGTCGCCGGCGTCTCGGTCAATCTCGCGACGGAGCGCGCGAACGTCGAGTTCGTCGATGGACGATCCGATGTCGCTGCCGTAGCCGATGCGGTTCTTGCGGCGGGCTACACCCCGTTGACGCAAACGACCGAGTTGACGATCACGGGCATGACCTGCGCCTCATGTGTCGGCCGGGTCGAGAAGGCGCTGCTGAAAGTGCCCGGCGTCCGCTCCGCGAGTGTCAACCTGGCAGCCGAGACGGCGCGGATCGAAACGGTGGGTGGCGTCCCCACTTATGTCTTGGTCGAGGCCGTCGAAAGCGCTGGTTACACCGCATTCGCGCGCACCGGATCGGCGGAGGCGGAACGAAGCGCCGAGGACGCCCGCCGCGACGCAGCCGCAACAAGAGAGCTCCGCCACGTGCTGATCGCCGCGGCGCTGTCGCTGCCGCTGGTCGTTCCGATGCTGCTGGCCCCGTTCGGTATCGAGGTGGCGGTGCCGGGCTGGATCCAGCTGCTGCTCGCGACGCCCGTGCAGTTCTGGCTGGGCGCGCGCTTCTATCGCGCGGGTTGGAAGGCCGCGCGCGCCCGAACCGGCAACATGGACCTGTTGGTCGCGATCGGCACATCGGCCGCCTACGGGCTCAGCCTCTACCAGCTGCTGTTCGCGCCGATGCACGGCATGGATGCGCATTATTACTTCGAGGCTTCGGCCGTCGTCATCACCCTTATCCTGCTCGGCAAATGGCTCGAAGGCCGCGCCAAGCGTCAGACCGGAGAGGCGATCCGCGCGCTGATGGCGCTGCGGCCCGACCAGGCTCGCGTTGTCGGCACCGACGGCAGCGAACGAGAGATTGCCCTGGCGGAGGTGCGCTCGGGTGACCGCGTCCGCGTCCGGCCCGGGGAGCGCATCCCCGTCGATGGACGACTGATCGAGGGAGCGACCCATGTCGATGAATCCATGCTCACCGGAGAGAGCCTTCCGGTCGCCAAGGCCGCTGGAGACCCAGTGACCGGCGGATCGATCAACGCGGACGGGCTCATCCTGGTCGAGACGACGGCGGTGGGGGCTGAGACCACCCTCGCCCGCATCGTGCGCCTGGTCGAAAGCGCGCAAGGCGCCAAGGCTCCGATCCAGCGGCTCGTCGACAAGGTCAGCGCCGTGTTCGTGCCAATCGTCCTCGTCATAGCCGCGCTTACCCTCGCCGGATGGCTGATCGCCGGCGCCGGAGTGGAAGTCGCGATCCTGAACGCGGTCGCGGTGCTCGTCATCGCCTGTCCGTGCGCGCTCGGCCTGGCCACGCCGACCGCGATCATGGCCGGCACGGGCGTTGCCGCGCGGGCCGGTGTCCTCATCAAGGACGCGGAGGCGCTGGAGACCGCGCACCGCATCAACATCGTCGCGTTCGACAAGACCGGCACGCTGACCGAGGGCAAGCCCTCGCTGCTGGCCGCACTGCCGGCCGAGGGGGCCGAACGCGCCGAGCTGATCGCGCTCGCCGCGGCGCTTCAGGCTGGAAGCGAGCATCCGCTCGCCCGGGCCGTCTTGGCGTGGGCCAGCTCGGAAGGCGTCGAACCCGCCCGCGCCAACGGGATGCGCGGCCTGCCCGGCCGCGGGGTTGCTGCAGACGTCAACGGCCGCAACCTGATCCTCGGCAGCACGCGCTTGATGGACGACGAAGCTATCGTGATGACACCGCTGGCGAGTGAGGCGGCCAGGCTGGAAGCCGAGGGACGGACGGTCTCCTGGGTCGCGGAACGCGCGCCCGAACGCCGCCTTCTCGGCCTTCTGGCGTTCGGCGACGAGGTCAAGGCTTCCGCCGCTGCTGCCGTGGCGGCGCTGCATGGCCGTGGCATACGCAGCGTGATGCTGACCGGAGACAATGCGGGAAGCGCCCGCGCAGCGGCGGCCAAGCTCGGCATCGACGATTTCGTTGCCAATGTCCTGCCGGAAGGAAAGTCGGATGCGGTAGCAGCATTGCGGGGCGGGGACCGCACGGTCGCGATGGTCGGGGACGGCGTCAACGACGCCCCTGCCCTCGCTGCAGCAGATGTCGGCATCGCCATGTCAACCGGAACAGACGTTGCGATGCACGCAGCGGGCATCACGCTGATGCGGGGCGATCCGCGCCTGGTCGCGGACGCGATCGACATCTCCAAACGGACATATTCCAAGATCCGCCAGGGGCTGTTCTGGGCGTTCATCTACAACCTGGTCGGCATCCCGCTGGCAGCGTTCGGGTATCTAAGCCCGGTGATCGCCGGCGCGGCGATGGCGCTGTCGAGTGTCAGCGTCGTCGCCAATGCTCTGACGCTTCGCCGTTGGCGTCCGACAGCGGCTTGAGGAGGCGATACGTGAATATAGGACAGGCGGCCAAAGCTTCGGGCGTCAGCCAGCGGATGATCCGCCATTATGAGGCGATCGGCATCATTCCGAAGGCCACGCGGCGTGATTCCGGCTACCGCGACTATGACGAACGCGAAGTCCACATGTTGCGCTTCATCGGCCGCGCACGCGATCTGGGCTTTCCAATTTCGGAGATCGGCCAGCTCGTCGCGCTGTGGCAGGACGGCGATCGGGCGAGTGGTGAGGTCAAGGCCCTCGCGCTTGCACGAGCCGCGGAGATGGAGCGCAAGGAGCACGAGCTCCGAGCGATGCGCAAGTCGCTCGAAGATCTGGCGCGTCGCTGCGCGGGCGGAGATCGACCGGATTGCCCGATCTTGCGATCGGAGTGGAACATGTGAGTCTGCGTTGCGCTAAAGAAAAGGGTTGACCTTGGACGATGGTCCGAGCCGTAAGGACGGTGAAGTCCAAACCGCGGCGAGGGATAGCGCCAAGTACCGCGTATATACAAGGGGAGGGGGGCGCATATGGAAGGAAAGACAATGCATCAGATCGATCCCGAGATGAAGGCGTGCATCGACGCCTGCCATGAATGCCACATCACCTGCCTTCACATGGCGATGAATCACTGCCTGGAGGCGGGCGGGCGACACGCCGAGCCTCAGCACATGAAGCTGATGCTGGACTGTGCTCAGATTTGCAGTGTCGCGATCGACTTCATGGCGCGCAAGTCCGAGCACCACCGGCATATCTGCCGCGAGTGCGCCGAGATTTGCCGGGCGTGCGCGTCGAGCTGCGAAGGGTTGGACGGCATGGAGGATTGCGTCGCCGCGTGTCGCAAGTGCGCCGACGCTTGCGACAAGATGGCCGCGTAAATGGCCCGAGGGCGGCGCTTTCCCCGCCGCCCTCCCGTTACATTGCGAGCCAAGGCGCGTGAGACGGTGCTATGCACGGTCAGGGTTGGCAGCAACGCTTTAGAGAGGGGCGTCACCTGCCCTGCCGCTAGGCTAGCGGCCCGCCCGTCCGCGGCTTGGCGCGGCGGTTCCAGGCGAACCCGATCATGATCGCGGCAAGCATCAGGAGTTGTGCCAGCACCGACTGAAATGTCGGGAACAGGCCCAACATCGAGATACGTGGCACGCTGGCGAGCGGCGCTATGTCGATGATCCCCGCCTCTTGGAGAGCAGCGACTCCCTTACCGGCCAGCACGACCGTCAGAGCGGCCATCAGCCATGAGCTGTAGCGGAAGAACTGCGTAATCGGCAGCGTCCGGCTGTAGCGGAGCATTGCCCAGGCGATGACGGCGAGAAGGCTGATCGCTGCGCCGGCCCCGGCCAGCAGCATCGCGGTGTTCCCCTGTGTCGAGAGCGCGGCGTAGAAAAGGATCGTCTCGAATACCTCCCGATAGACAACCAGGAATGCGAGCCCGAACAGGAACCATCCCGACCCGCCCGATAGCGCCCGTGACATTTTCTCGCGGATATAGCGTTGCCATTGATCAGCTTGTGCCTTGCCGTGCATCCAGATTCCGACCGAGAGCAGGACCACGGCCGCGAACAGCGAGCCGAACCCTTCCGTCAGTTCCCGGCTCGCGCCGCTTATACCGATCGCATAGGTGGCAACCGCCCAGGTAATCCCGCCGGCGACGAGCGCGCCGACCCAGCCACCATGCACATAGCGCATGGCTTCCGGCCGCTCCGCTTTGCGGAGGAACGCAATCATGGCCACCACGATCAAGAGAGCTTCCAGCCCTTCGCGCAGCAGGATCGTGAAGGCTCCCAAGAAGGTGGACGCCTGCGTCGCGGCGTCGGGCGCGAGCGCGGCCTCGGCATCATCGAACAGGCCGCCCAGCACTGCCACTCGTTCGGTCACGTCATCGGCTGACGTGCTGCTCTCCACAGCGGCGCGATATTCTCCCATCGCGCCTTCGATCCGGGACATGAGGTTCGGGTCGCGCGCCGAGAGCGTCGGTTCGATCGGCTCGAACCCGTCGAGGTAGGCGGACAGCGCCAGTTCCTTTGCAGCGCGCCGGTCGCCGCGCTGGAACGCGGCGAGGCTTTGCGCAAGCTTGGCGCGCGCCACGGCGAGCGGGCTTGGGGCTTGTTGCATCACCTGATCGGGGTGGCGACGCAGATAGGCGAGCACCGCGTCGGCTTTCACCTGCCCGATGCTGCCCGCAAGCGCGGCGGGGGTGAGCGCGACCAGGGTTTTCAGGTCGGGAATTCGTGCCCGCAAGCTCGCGTCCGACTTCCACAGCCGCTCACCCTCGACCGCTTGTGCGTCGGTGGAGGCGAAGCTGCCGGAGCGGAACGCGAGCGCCCAGCGCTGATCGCTAGACAGATCGACGAAGCTCTGCATCGCGGTTCCGTCGATGCCTTGGCTTATCACCTGATAGAGCGCGAACACGCTGCGCTGGCGCGCTCGCTCGGCATCAGTAAAGGCGATCGGTGGCGGGTCGAGCTTGGCGGCGTCGGGACCGTGCCCGTTGCCTGTCATGCCGTGGCAGGACGCGCAGGATTGTCGAAAAACCGCTCCTGCTGTGGAGATGTCCGGTGTCTTGTCCGGGGCGAGCGGAACCGGATAGGCCTTGAGCAGATCGGCGGCGAGCCCGTAGGCGAGCGCCGCGACCTGTTGGGCCGAGCCCTTGCGGGCAATCACGCCTTGGAGCTGCGAAGCCCGTTGGATCAGGGATTGCCGCTCAGGTGTCGCAGGGAGCGCGCGCAGGCGGGTGGACACGCCTGCGGCGAACTCCGTCATCTCCGCGTATTCGGACGCACTTGTGACCGCGCCGTTGGCGACCGCACCGCCATAATCGACCGCCATATAATCGAGCAGACGCCAAGCGGTTTGCACGTCGCCGGGATCGGCCGTCGCCGCAGCGGGAATCAACAGCAGCATAAGCGACGCGACCAGCGCGAGTGCAGGCTTAATCAGCGCGACCCGAAGTGACGGCATATGGGTGATCGTCTCCAAGCTTTACTCGTCGCGCACTATGCGAACAGCTCTCATTAGCAGTATTGGGCGGAGGGCGCGATCACCAAGGCAGCCGATGATGAACATCGCCGCGTCAACGGGCGATCGTCGCCGGCGACAGATCGTGACCGTGAACCGGTCCCGATTGAACGACGCAAGAAAGCGGCGACGAAGGCACGCGAGACGGTGCGATGCGCGATCAAGGTCCGCAATGGAGCCAGCAGTGATCGAGGATACTTTCAGATCACGTACTTGTCCCAGCCTGCATAATGCTCGGCGCTGCGCTTCCCCCTTGGAAAGCTGAGGCCGACGAGCGCAATGCCCGCTACGACCGAGGCCACGGCACCAAGGTGACCAACGCCGTCCAGGAG
>NZ_LSJM01000350.1 GCF_001557215.1 Sphingomonas sp. CCH9-E2
ACCGGCCCGCTCCCCCACCCGGCCACCCAACGCCAGTATCCTATGGGTGGCCGGGTGGGGGAGCGGGCCGGTGCCGTCAGCCTAGGCAAGGGCCACCCAGCCTGCAAGTTCCGATGCGACGATGCTGCGCAGCATCGCGATGCCCGGTTCACTATCGTTGAGGCATGACAGATAGGCGAAATGCGTGCCCCCCGCCGCCTCGAAGCTCTCGCGCCCGCGGATCGCCAGCTCCTCCAGCGTCTCCAAACAGTCGGCGGAAAAGCCCGGTGCGACGATCGCGATCTTCTTCACGCCCTTGCCCGGCAGCGCCTCCAGCACCGTATCGGTCGCCGGCTCCAGCCACTTGGCCCGCCCGAACCGCGACTGGAACGTCACCGTCAGTTCCCGCCCCAGCGCCTCGCCCAGCAGCCGCGCGGTCTTGCGGCAATGGCAGTGATAGGGATCGCCGAGCTCCAGCGTCCGCTGCGGCATCCCGTGAAAGCTCGCCAGCACCGCATCCGGCTCGAACTCGAGCGCCGCAAGCTGCGTCCGCACCGACTCCGCCAGCGCGGCGATGTAACGCGGATCGTCATGATAGGGCGGCAGCGTGCGCAGCGCCGGCTGCCAACGCATCGCGGCCAGCGTCTCGAACGCCTTGTCCACCACCGTCGCGGTCGTCGCCGCGCAATATTGCGGATAGAGCGGCGCGATCAGGATGCGCTCGCACCCGGCATCCTTCATCGCCTTCAGCTTTGCCGGGATCGACGGATTGCCATAGCGCATCGCCCAGTCGACCGTCACTTCGGGCCACGCAGCCTGCAATGCCACCGCCTGTCGCTTCGTAATCGCGGCCAGCGGCGACCCGTCATCGGTCCACACCTGTTGATAGGCATGCGCCGACTTGGCCGGACGCGTGCGCAGGATGATGCCGCGCAGGATCGGCTGCCAGATCAGCGCCGGGATCTCGACCACGCGCCGGTCCGACAGAAATTCGCCCAGATAGCGCCGCACCGCACCCGCATCGGGCGCGTCGGGCGTGCCCAGATTGACCAGCAGCACGCCGATCCGCCGCGGCGCGACCGCGGGATGGCCTTCGGGTAACGCCATCATTCGCCTCCGGGAATCAGGGGAAGTTGCCGCAACCGCACGCCGGTCGCGGCATGGATCGCGTTGGCGATGGCGGGCGCGACCGGCGGCACCGCCAGCTCGCTCACCCCGCCCGGTTCGGCCTCGCTCGCGATCAGCTCGATCATGATCTCGGGGGTGTCGGCTAGGCGCGGCAGGTCGAGATCGGCAAAGCCGCGCGCCTCCGCCATGTTGCCGGTAAAGCCGGTCGTCGCGCCCAGCGCCCCTGCCATGCCGAAGATCAGCCCGCCCTCGATCTGCTGCTGCACGACGTCCGGATTGACCACGCGCCCGCAATCGACCGCCGCGACGATGCGATCGACCTTGATCCGCTGATCCCCGCCGACCGACGCCTCGACCATCACCGCGATATAGGATCCGCGAAAGGCATGGCACGCCAGCCCCTGCCCGCTGCCCGCAAGTCCGCCCTGCCACCCGCCCAATGTCGCCACGGTCGACAGGCACCGCGCCAGCCGCGGCTCGCCGCCCAGCATCGCGATGCGGAAACTATGCGCCTCGATCTGCGCGACATGCGCCAGTTCGTCGATGAAGCTTTCGGTGAAGAAGGCGGTGGCCGCGTGCGATCCTGACCGCCAGTAACCGGTCGGGATGCCGATATCGGCGGGGTGATGATCGACCGCCAGATTGGCGATGCGATAGGGCGGCCGCGCCCCCGCCACCGCCGCCGGATCGCCGCTGCCCGCCAGCTTCAGCCCCGCCGCAACCGCGCCGTCCCCGGCCATCAGCCGCTTCGCCAGCTCATGCCCGCTCGCGGGAGCTGCAATCTTGGCGAGCCAGCCCGCTACCGCGCCATTGCTGCCCAGCCGCGCGGTCATCCGCGCCGCGGCCGGTGCGCGATAGCGGTCGTGCAGGCACGTCTCGCCGCGCGACCAGGTCAGCTGCACTGGCTTGCCCACTTCGCGCGCGATCAGTGCCACCTGCTCCGCGACCGCATGTTCCAGATTCTGTCCGAACGATCCCCCGGCGAACACCGGATGGATCACGACATTGCTTGCGCTCATCCCCAGCACATCCGCCACCGCCGCGCGGGCGAGGCCGGGTGCCTGCGTCGCCATCCAGATGCGACAGCGTCCGTCGGCAAAGCTCGCCGTCGCCGCCATCGGCTCGATCGCCGCGTGCAGCGCCACGCCGACGCGATATTCGGCGGTGACCACGCGCGCGCCCTTGAACGTCGCCGACAGGTCGCCCTCCGAGTCGATCCGGCTGCCATCGCCATTCAGCGCGGCGTCAAGCGCGGCCTGAATCGACGCACTATCGACGTTGGTCGCGACCTCGAACCTGGGCTTCATCGCGTCGAGCGCGCGCTGCGCCGCCCAGCTGTTATTGGCGACCGCCGCGACCCAACGCTCATTCTTGACGATGTGCAGCATGCCCGGAACCTTGCGCGCCGCCGCTTCGTCCAGCGCATGCAGCTTCACCGTGCCGACCGGCCCCTGCCGGATCGCGGCGAACACCATGTCGGGCAGGCGGATGTCGGCGGCGAAATTCGCGCTGCCAGTCACCTTGCCCGGCGCGTCCAGCCGCGGCACCGGCTCGCCCATCAGCCGCGCCCCCTCGCCCTCGCGCAGCGGCAGGTCGGCCGGCACCGCCTCGTCGGCGGCCGCAACCGCAATTTCGCCGAACCCGATCTTCTGCTTGTCATGCACGACAAAGCCGTTCGCGGTGTCGCACGCGGTCCAGTCCACGCCCCAGCGCCGCGCCGCCGCCTGGCACAGCATCGCCCGCGCCGCCGCCCCCGCTTCGCGCAGCGGCTCGGCAAACTGGCGCATCGATGTCGACGCACCGGTCAGCACCAGCGCATTGCGCTGCGCATGGGTCGCGCGCAGCCGCTCGGGCAGCACGCCGGGGAACAACTCCCCCGCCGCCAGCGCATTAGCATAAAGCGGGTTCAGCGGCGCCTGTTCGACCCCGACCCGGCGCCAGTCCGCCCCCAGTTCATCGGCCACGATCTGCGGCAGCGTCGTGAACACGCCCTGCCCATATTCGCATTGCGGCACCGCGACCGTAACCTGCCCGTCGGGTGCGATCTTCAACCACGCACCGAACGCCGCTTCGCCCTCGCGCACCGGCAGATTGGGCAGATAGGTGCGCGGCCACGCCGCCCATGCGACGATCAGCCCGATCCCCGCCCCGCCGCCGATCAGCAGCGTGCGCCGGTCGATCCCCTTGATGCCCTTGCGCTCCATTCCCGCCGCTCTAGCGGGGCGCAAAGCAGGGCGCCAGCCGTCCCCGCCAACCTTTCGTCACCCCGGCCTCCGTGCCGGGGTCCACCGG
>NZ_LSJM01000351.1 GCF_001557215.1 Sphingomonas sp. CCH9-E2
TGTCTGGGTCATCGCCCGCGCAACCATTGGCCGGGGACTAGGTTCCCGTTGCCGGCGCCGAAGGGCATCGCGCACGCCGACCGCGACCAGCGCGAGGCCGGCCGCGATCAGTGCCAGGAATGCGAGGGGGATGAGCGGTTCCACGCCGCCTCAACCCGCCAGCGCGCAAAAGGATCAGCGTCACGGACCCTGCAGGCTATCCACCGACGGCTTGCCCACCGGCGGGG
>NZ_LSJM01000352.1 GCF_001557215.1 Sphingomonas sp. CCH9-E2
GCGCTGACCCGCCACGACTGGCGCACGCCCGCCTGGATCTGGCTGGTCCCGTTCGTTGCGGCGCTGATCATCTATCTGATCGGCAGCGCCGCGGTGTTGGGTCTTCGCTATCCGGTGCGTTGGATCGCCGGGCTGGGCGTCGGGGCGGGCCTGCTCCTGTCGGCTGCCAATAATCTTGGACCCCCGGGCGGGTTCGAGCGCGGGATCGCGCAAGTGTGGGAGTGGAGCGTCAACGGGCCGATCGGGATCGACTTTCTGCTGAGCGGCGGCGAGGACAGCCTGTCCTATTGGCGCCCCGGGACCGGCAAGCGCTATGTCCAGATCTGGACGGCGCTGCCCGCGATCGGTGGCTGGGCGGTCGCCGCTGCCGCCTGGTTCTCCGTCGCGCTCGCGCTGTTCGGCCTGGCGATCCGCCGCCACTGGGAGCGCTAGGCCCCCACGACTTCTGCTTTTCACGAAAGGCTCATGCCCCGCTCATGCCGCTCACCCGGCGTGCGCGATAGCCCTTCGCGCATCCTGTTCACCTGAAAGGTCGTATCCCATGTTCGTGTCTCGTCTTGTCGCCAGCTTCCTCGCCACTGCGTCCGTCGTTCCGTTTGCAGCAGCGGCACAGACCCCGCCATCGGCGACGCAGCAGCAAGAACCCAAGCCTGCGCCCGCCAAGCCCGAGGAGGTGACGATCACCGGCGGTCGCGAGGCGGTGACGGTGTCGACCGACCGGATGAGCTTCGATGTCGGCAAGGACCTGCAGGTCCAGACCGGGACCGTTGCCGACGCGCTGCGCAATGTCCCCGGGGTCGAGGTCGATGTGGAAGGGCGCGTCAGCCTGCGCGGCGATCAGGGCGTCACGATCCTGATCGACGGCCGCCCCTCGGCAATGATGCGCGGTGAATCGCGCGGCAATGTGCTGCTGACCATGCCTGCTGGGCAGATCGAGCGGGTTGAGGTCATCAGCACCCCCTCAGCCGCGTTCAGCCCGGAGGGGTCGGCGGGGGTCATCAACCTCGTGACTCGGCGCACACGAAGCAACACCCGATCGGTGACCGTCCGAGCCAATATCGGTGGCGAAGGGCGCGGCGGCGTCAGCGCGAGCGTCGCGAACTCCAGCGGGCCGCTCACGCTGACCGGCGAACTCAACTATCGGCGCTTCACGACCGAGAGCGGCCTCGTCCAGGACCGGGTGCGGATCGATGGCAGCAACACGCTGACCAGTCGGCAGGAGAGCCTTCAGGACAACATGATGTCGGCGCGGAGCGCGCGTTTCGGCGTGGACTATGACGTCGACAAGAAGAACAGGCTGAGCGCCGAGTTCAACTGGCGCAACAACCGCGTCGAAAGCGATCGCGACGACAGCGTCGTCGGCGCGGCCGCCGGCGGCGGCTATGATCGCGAATCGGACATGAGCATGCGGATGCGCGCGATCGGCGGCCGTGCATCGTGGCGCAAGACCATCGCAACCGGCCATGAGCTTTCAGCAGATGTCGAACTGGAGCAGTTCCGCATGCGCCGCGAGATCGAAGGGGTCACGACCCCGGCTGGCGGCAGTTCGGCGTACGAGCGCATCCGCAATGCGGGCGACCGGTCGGACCTCAACATCAAGCTCGATTACAAACGCCCGATGGGCGAAGGGCGCTCGCTCAATATCGGCTATCAGGGCGAGGTCAGCGAGACCGATTTCGACTTTGCGGGCGCGCGCGGCGGGAGCTTCGACACGCTGACGCCGGTCGCCGGGCTGACCAATCGCTTCGATCTGCGCCAGCGCGTCCATGCGCTGTTCGCGACCTTTCAGATCGACACCGGCGAGCTGGAACTCCAGCCGGGGCTGCGGCTCGAGCAGGTCGACCTGGACCTCAATCAGATTACCGACGGGGTGCGCGCCGAGAACGACTATTTCCGCGCCTATCCGACGTTGCATCTCGGCTACGAACTGTCGGCAAGCCAGAAGCTGCGCGCGAGCTACAGTCGCCGGGTCCAGCGCCCTTCGGGTCAGGATCTGAACCCCTACACCCTCTATATCGACCCGCTGAACCTGCGCCGTGGCAACCCGGATCTGCTGCCCGAAGTGACCGATTCGTTCGAGCTGGGCTGGCATCTGCGCAAGGGCGGAGCATTTTATTCGGTCACCGCCTTCTACCGCACTTCGCGCGGCGGCGTGACCGATATCGTCACCGATCTGGGAGGCGTGTTCCTGACGACGCGCGCCAATCTGGCCACCGGCGAGCGCGCGGGCGTCGAACTCATCGCCAATGGCAAGCTGTCCAAGACGCTCAGCTACAACGCGTCCGCCACATTTATGTGGAACGAGATCGACGCGCGGATCGGCGGTTTGGCGGCACCACGATCGGGTACCAGCGGTACGTTGCGCGCGAACCTGACCTGGCAGCCGACCCAGAAGGATTATGTGCAAGTCAGCGGCTTCTTGTCGGGCGACCAGCTGTTGGCGCAGGGCTATCGCCGGTCGGACGGCGTTCTCAACCTTGGCTATCGTCGCAAACTAAACGACCGGTTCAGTCTGATGCTGACGGCCCAGAATGTGCTCGATTCAGCCAAGCAACTGACGTTCATCGAGACACCGACATTGCGCGACCGGTTCGAACAGCGCGGCGCAGGCCGGATTTTACTGTTCGGTGTGACCTACACGCTCGGCCAGAGCAACCGCCGCCGCAATGAGCCGGGCTTCGATTTCGATCAGGGAAGTGTGCCGCAGTGAAGCGAACCGGCGCGCCACCGTTTATCTCTTACGCCTCCATGTCCGCTTTCTGTGCGTCGCTGCATATCGATGAATCGCGGATTGAGGGCGCATTCCCGACTGGCCGGTTCCGCCAACACGGCTCGGCAGCTCCTCGGCCGGTAGCTGACAGGCAGCTGTCAACGCTCGATCGAGGGAAGGGGACATTAGCCCAGTTCAGACGTGAACTGCTTCGCTGGCCGTCGGGGATTTGGTGGTCGTGATCGTTCGGACGGCGTCCTACAAGAATATGTTATGCGGTTCATTGCACCCGTTGCAAAATTCCTCATCGAGGCACTGACAGCACTGCGTCGGTGGATCGCGGTCGACGGTGATCATGACAGTCCCAATATGCGCCGGTACAGCCGGATATACTCATCAGCCATACGCTCGACGGAGAAACGCCCCCGGACGCGTTCGCGCACCGTCGCGCGATCAAGATCGCCAACGCGGGCGATCGCGGCGACCGCATCGTCGACCGAATCGACGATGAAGCCAGTCACGCCGTCCTCAATCAATTCGGGCATGGATCCGCGGCACATCGCGATCACCGGCGTGCCACACGCCATCGCCTCGATCACCGAAAGCCCGAAGGGTTCGTCGAAGTTGATCAGGTGCAGCAGCGCGCGCGCATTGCCAAGCGCCGCCACGCGCCGCGCCCCGCCGACTGCGCCGTGATAGTGGACCGCCGCGCCATCGACCTGCGGCATCACCATGTCGCGGTGATAGCCTTCATCCTGGACGATGCCGTACATGTGCAGCGGGATGCCGCACGCGCGCGCCGCGGCGATCGCCTCGACCGCGCCCTTGTCCGGATGGATTCGCCCGAAGAACAGCAGGTCTGCGCCGCCCCCCGGATTCAGCGGAAACGCGTCCATCGGAATGCCGTGATGGATCGTCGCGGCATAGCGCAGGTCGGGGTGGCGGTCGGCGTCGCTGATCGCGACATAATGCACACGATCTTGATAGGGCGCGTACATCGGCAGGATGCGATCCGACGAGAACCCGTGAATCGTGGTGACGATCGGCGTGCGAGTCAGGTTGGCAAAGGCATGCGCCGGGAAATCCGCCTGATTGTGGATGATGTCGAACGCGTCGGCGCGCTCGAAGACATGCGCTAAGTGCCGGAATTCCCACACCTTCGCGTCGATCGACGGATCTTCGTTGTACGACGCCGGCACCACGCCATCGAGAGTCGCAGCGGTGACGCTGTCGCGCGTGGCGAACAGGGTGACGTCGATTCCGCGCGCCACCAGCGCCTCGGTCAACAGGCTGGTGACCAGCTCCCACGGCCCGTAGTGGCGCGGCGGCGTGCGCCAGGCGATCGGGGCCAGCATCGCGATGCGCATCAATTGTCGTCCTGCAATTCGAAGATCGCGCCTTCATCGGGCCGAAGCGTGCCGTCCATCGCGCGCGGTCCGAGCGTCGACAGCAGGCACCGCATCGGGCGTCGGTCGCTCGGTCGGGGCAACGGCACCGGTACGCCGCCAAGGTTGAGTGCGATCAACAGGCGTTCGCTCCCGCGCACACGCTCATAGGCCAGCAGGTCCCCGCCCGTATCGAGCAGCGCGATTTCCCCGACCGAAAGCGCCGCATGGGCCCGGCGTAGCGCCAGCAGGTCGCGATAGAGGCTGAGCATCGACCCGGGTTGGCGCTGCTGCGCCGCGACGTTGCGCGTTCGCCAGTCGGCGTTGAGCGGCAGCCATGGTTCGCCGGTGCTGAAGCCCGCATTGGGGCTGTCGTCCCACGGGAAGGGCGTGCGCGATCGGTCCCGTCCGATGTCGAGCTGCGGCTGGCGCAGATGTTGCGGATCTCGGACCCGATCGACGGGGATATCGACCCGCCCGATGCCGAGCTCGTCGCCCTGATACAGCGTCGGCGTGCCGCGCAGCGTGAGCAGCAGCATTGCCGCGACGCGCGCCTGTGCTTCGCCGATCCGCCCGGCGATGCGCGGCGCGTCGTGGCTGCCGATCACCCAATTGGGCCAGCCATGCGGGGGCAGAGACGCCTCATAGTCCGCAATCAGCGTGCGCAGCTGCCCCGCTTCCCAGCCCGTTTCGATCAGCTGGAAGTTGAAAGGCAGCTGCACCTGCGGCCGCTCCGATGTGCCGTACCAGCGCGCATGCCGGGCATTGGGCAGGAAGATTTCGCCGATCAGCAGCCGCTCGCCATAGTCATCGGCGATCTCGCGCATTTCCGCCGAGATGGCATGCGCCTCGGGCTGGTCGGTCGAGTGGCGCTGTAGGACGCGGTCGCGCTCGGTTCGGTCGGGTGTCCAGTCTGGGTTTGGTGGATTGTCGGGCAGGTCCGCCGCCTTCACAATGTGCCACAGCACGTCGATGCGGAACCCGTCGACCCCACGGTCCAGCCAGAAGCGCATCACATCGAACATCGCCCGTTTGAGCTCGGGGTTGCGCCAGTTGAGGTCCGGCTGCTCCTTCAGGAAGGCGTGCAAATAATATTGGCCGGTCGCCGCGTCCCACTCCCATGCCGATCCGCCGAAGTCGCTGATCCAGTTGTTGGGCGGCGAACCGTCGGGTTTCGCATCACGCCAGATATACCAGTCGCGTTTGGGATTATTGCGCGACGCGCGGCTTTCGACAAACCAGGGATGCTGGTCGGAACTGTGGTTCGGCACGAAGTCGAGGATGAGGCGCAACCCCCTGTCATGAACCGCCGTCAACAGCCGATCGAACGCCGCAAGGTCGCCGAACATCGGCTCGATCGCGCAATAATCCGCCACGTCATAGCCGAAATCCTTCATCGGCGAGGGAAAGACCGGCGACAGCCAGATCGCATCGATGCCGAGCGCGACAACATAGTCGAGCCGGTGCTCGATCCCCGCGAGATCGCCGATCCCGTCCCCGTCGCTGTCCTGGAAGGAGCGCGGGTAGATCTGGTAGATGACCGCGCTCTGCCACCACGGACTTTTAACCATCGCCCCTCCCCCCACGAAGTCCTTGTGCGCATGTGCTATAGCGACGAACAAGCCGCCAGGTTCCTCGATTGCCGCGCGCCGCCGCCGGTTGTCGGCGGCGGCCCATCTCGACGTCAACGTTGGTGTGCTTGATTGGCGATGCCGGTGCAGATGCCGACGCCTCGTCACCGATAGGCTTGCCCCACCGATTGTCTTCTGATCTCATCGGTACCGGACGGCAGTGAATGCGGTTGGGCGCTGGCACGCGCTTGGCGAAATTCCCTGGGGGGCCTATCCGGGAGTGCTCGATGGCTGCTTGCGGGACAAGACCACGGCTGGCCGGTTGACTGATATGGGGCGCAAAGCTGCCATTAGCTGTGTCGCGCCACATCCCATCTCACGTGTGAGGTAAAATGTGGGGAAGCGGTAACTGCGGATTCAAAATATCCCGTTGAAACAGATAATTAGGTTTGCCTCTTAGATTCCTCCCGCTCCGCCAGTTGCCAGCGCGCTGCATGCTGCAGTCCCGAAAAGACCCCGCGACCTGAGCACCGCTTCAGCGTTCCAGTGCCGAGGCGATGTGCTGGGCGAAGCGGTGGGCGGTGAGCGTTGCGCCGGGTGCTTCGATCAGCGCGATTTCGGTGTCGTCGAGTGGCGGTAATCCGCTGTCGCGACCGAGCGGCGTCAGGGTGGGCGGGCACATTTCGCGCGGTAGCACCGCGATGCCCAGGCCCGCGCGCACCGCCGCCTGCGTCCCGGTCAGGCTGGTCGAGGTATAGGCGCAGCGCCACGCCCTCCGCGCCCGATCGAGCGCGGTCACCGCGCGCTTGCGATAGACACAGGGCTGGGGAGAAACGATCAACGGCAAGGGGCCATCCTCCGGGATCGATCCCGCGTCGCGTGCCACCCACACCAGCGGCTCGCGCCACACGCGGATGCCGTCGATCGCGACGCCGGGGTCGCGCTTCAGCAGCACCAGGTCGAACGCACCCGCGCTGAAACCGCGCTGAAGGTTGAGCGTCAGGTCGCAGGTTACTTCGAGTTCCACGCGCGGATGCGCTTGCGTGAAGGCCGCGAGCACATCGGGCAGGTGCGCGGTGGCAAAGTCTTCCGGAACACCCAGCCGCACCAGCCCTGCGACATCCGGCTCGGTCAGTTCGGCCATCGCGGCGTCGTTGAGCCGCAGCATGTGGCGGGCATGCGCAAGCAGTCGTTCCCCCTCCACGGTCAGTGCCACGCGCCGCGCGCCGCGCACGAACACGGGGCGGCCCAGCTGATCCTCCAGCCGCCTGATCTGCAGGCTGACGGCCGACTGGGTCCGCCCGACGAGTGGCGCGGCGCGGGTAAAGCTGCCGGTATCGGCCACCGCGACAAAACTGCGCAGCAAATCAAGGTCAAGCGAACGGTTTGGCATGCGTGTCATTTGAAAAGCTCATGGATAATATGTCAATTACTCGTTTTACTCATTGATCGCCATTCGCCAGAGGGCCCCCGCAAAGGAGCCCGCCGAATGAACGCTACACTTTCCGTCGTCCCGCTAGCGCTGCTCGCCGCGATGCTGTGCGCGTGCATGCCGCAGGTTCGGGCGATCGCCATGGCTGCGCGTCTCGCCTGGGCCTTGTTTGGGGCCGCCGTCGCGCTGACCCTGGCCGCTGCCACGGGCTGGACACAGGCGGACCCACTCGCGCTGATCGCCATGCTGCTAACCGGATTTGTCGGCGCAATCGTGCTGTCCTTCGCACGCCGCTACCTGCGCGCCGATGCCGATCCCAAGCGGTTTGCAGTTGCCGCATTGTTGCTGGTGGCTGCCGTGATGCTGTTCGTGGTCGCGGATGCATTGTGGCTGATCGCGTTGGGCTGGATCGCGTCCGGCTGGCTGATGGCGGCGCTGGTGGGGCATGTCGCGACCTGGACGGAGGCGCGGGCGGCACGGCGGCGGATGATCGCGACGTTCATCGTCGGCGATGTCGCACTGGTGGGAGCCTTTGCCATCCTTGCCGCCGAGACCGGCAGCCTTTCGACCAGCGCGCTCGGTACGATCACAGACACGCCGGCGACGCTCGCGGCGCTGCTGCTGGTGCTGGCCGCTGCGGTGCGCTGCGCCCTGTTTCCCTTCCATCGCTGGCTGGCGCGGTCGATGACGGCACCGACCCCGGCGTCGGCGCTGATGCATGCCGGCTTCGTCAATGCCGGCGGCCTGTTGCTGATCCGCTTCGCCCCGGTGCTGGAGGCAGCGCCGGCGGCGCGTGCACTGGTGATCGGCATGGGCATCGTCGCCGCGCTGATCGGCAGCGCGATGATGCTGGTGCGCCCCGATGTGAAGCGCGCGCTGGCCGGATCGACCAGCGCGCAAATGGGGTTCATGCTGATGACCTGCGGCCTGGGCGCCTATGCCGCCGCGCTGTGGCACATCGTCGCACACGGGTTGTTCAAGGCGTGGTTGTTCCTGCGCTCGGGATCGGCGATCGGGATTTCAGAACAGGCGGTGCCGATGCGGCTCGCCCCGGCCGCTGTGGCCGCGATCGGTGCGCTGGCAATCGCTGCCACGTCGGTGCTGGGCCAGCTGGCCGGTGCGATGCCTAGCGCGGTGCCGCTGATCCTGGCTGCGGCGATGGCGCTGGCCACGCTGATCCATCTTCGCCGCCATGCAGTTCTGTCGCTGATCGCAGCCGTGCTTGCGGCGACCTACGCCGCCGGGCTGCAGCTGTTCGCGCAGGTTCTGGCTGACCCGGACGGGCCCGCGCTGGGCGGACCGCTGCTGCCGGTCGCGATCGTTGCGGTCTTCATGACCGCCTGGCTGGTCCAGACGCTGATCCTCGACCGGCGCATGCCGATCCCCGCCGCGCTCTATGCGCGCCTCCTCAACGCCTGATCGAAAGGCCGACCATGAACGTCATGACCCGTACCCATGCGGACCTCGCCCCGCGCCGGATCGATCAGGCGCGGCTGCGCGTCGCGATCGATCTCGCCAGCCTGAGCGTTGCGCCGCTCTGGCCGCTCGACGGCGCGATCGCGGTCAACCCGCTGACGGGGTTCGAGGACCTTCCCTTTGACGAAGCGATCCGCGTCGCATCGACCCGGTTCGGTGCGCGGACCGGCCTGCCGCTGGCGCTGTGGCGGCGGCTGAGCGCGACGGGTCGGCCCGGGCGGGCGGCGGTCCGCGATGGCGCGATTGCGGCGCTCGGCGGCATCAACGAGGCCTTTCGTCTGCTCGGCCCGAATGTGTCGCGGCTCGACTGCCTGATGGCGCGACTGTTCGATCTCCCCGAGGCTGAGGAGGTGCTCGCATCGGCGGATCCGGGGGCGGTCGCGGTCGCCGATCTGTGCGCGACGTGCTTCGATCCCGGCCCGGCGGGTCTCGTGCTGCCACGGCGCGACGGGGGCTTGTTTGCCGCAACGCGCGACGTGCTGGCCCACATGCCGGGGTTTGCACCGTCGCGCATGCCCCATGACCTGCCCGACAAGCCGCTCGCCGCGATTGCCGCGATGCTCGACCGGCGCGGCGTCGGCGATGCGGCGCTGGACGAATATCTCGGCTGCACCGTCGCCCGCTTGCCCGGCTGGGCGGGCCATATCCGCTGGCGCATCGACCATGCCGACCCGGACCGCGTCGCCGATGCGCCGGCGACCATGGCCGACCTGATCGCGCTGCTGATGCTCGCCGACCATCTTGTCGATCCGCCGCGAATGGTGGAGCGGGCGGCCGACCCGGCCGGCACGCGCGTGGCGCTGGCGCAGCATTTCGGCCTGCCCGACCCGGCGCTGGGCGGAGTTGCCGAACAGGTCGTGGCCATGAGCGTCACCGATCTGGCGCTGATCTTTCAGCAGGCGGCGGAGGCGGAGTATCGCGATACGCTGGTCCGCGACCTGCGCCGCACGGGGCCCCAGCCGGTGCGCCGTCCGGCGGAGGCGACGCTGGTCTTCTGTATCGATGTCCGCTCCGAACCGATGCGTCGGGCGATCGAGGCCGTCGGGCCGTGGGACACGGCGGGCTATGCCGGCTTTTTCGGGCTGCCGATCGCGATCCATGCCGACGGGATGCATCGCCAGCGCCAGCTGCCGGTACTGGTCGGTCCGCAGCATGACCTGGTCATGCGCCCCGCCCCGGGGGAAGAGGCAGCGGCGGAGCGCGCCGTGCAGGCACAGCGGCGCGCGCGCTGGGGCAGCGCGATGTTCGGTTGGCTCAAGGGCGGTAGCGCCACTGCCTATGCCACCGCCGAAGTGACCGGCCCGCTCGCCGGGTTCGCCATGCTCGCACAAACCCTGTTCCCCGGCGCGATGCGACGCTGGCAGGAGGCATGGCGCGGCAGCGATACGCCATTCGCCCCCGCGATCGATGCGCATGGCGGCTGCGGCGGCCTCACGCTGAACGAACGGATCGGTTATGCCCGCGCGCTGTTCGCGCTGACCGGACTGGACCCGCAAACGCCGGTGATCGTGCTGGTCGGGCATCGAGGTGAGGCGGTCAACAATCCCTTTGCCGCGTCGCTCGACTGCGGGGCGTGTGCCGGGCATGGCGGCGCGCCCAATGCGCGCGCGCTGGCGGCGATCCTCAACGATCCCAGAGTGCGCGCGGCGCTCGAAATGCCGCCCGATGGCGTCGCGCTCGCCGGTGAGCATAATACGACAACGGATGAGGTGACGCTGTTCGGCACCGCCAATGTGCCGGCGCAGCATCGCGATCGGGTCGCGCGGCTGATGCGCGACCTGGAGCAGGCAGGGGCCAATGCGCGGGCGGCACGTGCGCGCAAGCTCGACCGGACGGCGGACGATCTGGTGCGCGGTGCCGCGCATTGGGGCGAGGTGCGGCCCGAATGGGGTCTGACCGGCAACGCCGCCTTCATCGTTGCGCCGCGCGATCGCACGCGTGCAGTCGATCTCGACGGGCGGGCCTTTCTGCACGATTACGACTGGCGCTGCGATCCTACGGGTGAGGCGCTCGCGACGATCCTGACCGCGCCGATGGTCGTCGCGCAATGGATCAACTGCCAGTATCTGTTCTCAACCATCGATAACGACCGTTACGGTGCCGGGGACAAGGCGATCCACAACCCGGTCGCGCGGATCGGGGTGATGCGCGGCAATGGTGGCGACCTCGCCATCGGCCTGCCGCGCCAGTCGCTGTTCCATGACGACGGCCTGCCCGCGCATATCCCGCAGCGGCTGCTGACCATCGTCGAAGCGCCGCTCGACCGGATCGACGCGGTGATCGCCGGGCATCCGGTGCTGCAGCGGCTGTTCGGCAATGGCTGGGTCCAGCTGGTCGCGATCGATCCCGCAACGTCCGAACCGCGCCGCTGGCGCCCGAACACCGAACTGACTGGCCGGGACGCCTGGCTGTCCCGCCCCGAAACTGGAGAATGATCAATGACCGAACCCGATGCATTGCCCCTGCACCCGATGCGCAAGATCGAAGTGATCGTCCATGCCGCCGACCATGGCCTGGTCGAGCGCAATCTGCGCGCGGCGGGGATCGCCGGATGGTCGATGATCCGCGACGTGGCCGGGATGGGCCATGGCGGCTTTCATCAGGGGCGGACGATCTTCAATGACGAAACCGGGCTGGTCATGTTCGTCGCGGTCGGCGACCGTCAGCGGATTCAGGACGCCGCCGCCGCGATGCGTACGCTGTTCGCCGAGCGTCCGGGCGTGCTGTTCCTGTCGGATGTGGAGGTTATTCGATCGGACTATGTCGCCGGGGCCTAGCCGGGCGCAGACGGGCTGGTCGATCCAGCGAGCCTGCATCCCCAAGCAATCCACTGCGCCAGCGCGCAGCCACGCGCTGGCGCTATTGATTTTGGCGCTAGCAGCGCCGTAAAAATGCGGCTTGCTGCCTTGGAGGCCACGACGTGACCGTTACGCTCGACACGATCATTCGTCGGCACCCCGATCAGATCTCCTCGGAAATGGATGGGCAGACGGTGCTGATGACGATCAGCACCGGCCTGTATTTCGGTCTCAATGCGGTGGGGAGCGACATCTGGCGCCAGCTCGACGCGCCAAAGTCGGTGGGCGATCTCGTCACCGATGTGGTAGCGCGTTATGATGTTGACGAAGCCAGCTGTCGGGCCGACATCCTGGCGCTCGTCGAGCAACTCGTCGAGCATCAGCTAGTGCAAGTCGGTTGAGCTGTCGGTAGCGGCGCGTGGAGGAGGCGGCAGACGTTAGCGACCATGCCGCCCGGGCGGTGCGCGGACTGCACCGCGCGCGATCCTTGTTGATGGTCGTCGGTGCCACCTACGCGGCGTTGCTGATGAGCGAGACGTTCCTGTGGGCGACCAGCTTTCCGCGCCTGCGCCCGGAGTTCCAGCGCAACCTCTACAAGCCCGATCAGACGCTCGGCATCGTGCTCAACCCCGGCTATTCCGCGCGCTTCGATGATGGCTATGCGCAGTGGACCGTGAAAGTGAACGCGCTTGGTCAGCGCGACGACCCGCCCCGGCAGAGCCAGCGCACACGCGTGCTGCTGGTCGGCGATTCGTTCGCATATGGGGAACTCGTCGATCAGCGCGACCGCATCGACCGGCAGGTTGAGCATCGGCGGCGTGACCTCGACGTCTATAATCTGGGGGTCAGCGGTTATAACTTCCCCGATCTGCTGATGGCGCTTCACCGCAGTCCGGTGACGGCATGCCATGTCGTCTATCTCTTTTACCCCAACGATCTCGATCCACCATTGTCACAAACGGTGGTGGACGGGTTTCGCGTCTTCAGACGCACCTTGCCCAACGGACAACCGGAACCGTTGAGCACCGTCCGCCGCACCATCGCCAGGCAGGTTGAAGAAGCGCGCAAGGCCGATGCGCGACATGCGCGCTGGTGGGTTCCGCCGTTGCGCACGCTGTCATTGCCTCGCCTGCGTCAATTGGTCGCGGCGACCGCCCGGACGATCGGGCTGGCGGAGCCTCGCAACGCTGCAAATGGGCTATATGGCGAGAATGCCCCACCGGCGGCGGTGCAGCGCGCAGTCGCGTTCACCGATCGCATGGCGCGCCATGCAAAGGGCAAGGGGATGACCTTTCAGCAGTTCATCATACCAACGCTGGACGAGGTGCGGCGCCGTGCCCATGGTCCGGCCACCAATGCCTATATCGCGGAACTGAAGCGGGCCGGTATCGCGCCGGTCGATCTGCTGCCCGCGCTCCGCCGGGACCATTACTGGGCGCATGATGGGCATTTCAATGCGGCGGGCGCGGCGGTAGCAGCGGATGCCATTGCGGCTGCGGTAACGCAGATGCCGGCTGGCCCGCCATGCGGGCTGCACCGCGCGCCTTCCTGATCGAGGATCGACACCATGTCCGGTTTCGCCGCTCTTGTGATGCGCCATCGCGATGACCAGGCGTCTGAACAGGGCGTCGCGATGCTCGACATCCTGCATGCGCGCGGTCCCAACTGGCGCCAGAGCGTCACGCTCGACCGCGTCACCTTGTGCCAGACCGGCGACCATCGCGCGCATGCCGATCTGACCAGCGGTCATGGTCCGCGCGCGGCGATCCGCTGCATCGGCGATATCCGGATCGATGATCGGGTTGCCTTTCTTAATGGGCTGGCAATGGCCGGGCGCGTGATCGATCCGCAGCTTCCTGACACCACGCTCATCGCGCATGCCTATGACCTGTGGCAGGAGCGGTTGCTCGATTATCTGATCGGGGATTTCAGCTTCGTAGTCTGGGACGAAGCGCGACAGCAGCTGTTCGCGGCGCGCGATCCGTTCGGCGTGGCACAGCTGTTCGTGGCGGAATCCGCGAACGGCACTGTGCTGACCAACACGCTGGACGCCGCGCTGCAGCTCGACGGATTGGATCAAAGCCTCGACGACACGGCGCTCCAGGACTGTGCATTGTTCGGCTATTTCCTCGATCCGGCCATGACGCCGTACCGGTCGATCCGACGCATCGCGCCCGGTCACGCTGTGCTGCTGCGCGATGGCATGCGTCACGATCGGCGCTATTGGCTGCCCGCCGCCCTGCCGCCAGTGTCCAGCGAGCGCGATCATCTTGCGCTGGCCGACGGGTTCCGTACGCTATTCGACGCGGCGGTTGCCGACCGGGTGCGCGATATCGATGCTGCCGGGATCCAGCTGAGCGGCGGAATGGATTCGACCAGCATTGCCGCGACCATCACCACGCTGGCCGCACGGGATAAGCCGCAGTTCGCGCTCCGTGCCTATACCATGCACAATGAAACGCTTTACGACGATCAGGAGTTCGTGCTGGCACGGCTGGTCGCGGATCACCTCGGTATCGCGATCGAGGGGCTGGGGCCGGAGGTTGGGGCGCAGTTTGCTAACGGGGGGGCACCCGCCGTGCCGTCGGAACCAGGCCCTGCGGACGCCCCGGGCTGGCACGATGTCAACAAGCGGACCGTAGCATTCGCGCCGCTGTTGTTCATGGGTTTCGGCGGCGACGCGCTGTTCGAGTGGGGAACGCCCTCCTTGCAAAGCGCCGGGCGCTGGTTCCGCCGCCGCGAGTGGCGGG
>NZ_LSJM01000353.1 GCF_001557215.1 Sphingomonas sp. CCH9-E2
GCAGTGCGCTCCCCCTGCCCCGCCGCGCCCTGCCACGGGTTGGAGTAGCTGGTGAACAGGATCGTGCGCTGGCCAAAGCCATTGTTTTCAATACTTTCCGCCAGCAACCGGCGCAAGATCGCCTTGTCGGTGCGCTGCGCCGGGGTCAGTCCGGCATCGGGGATGGCATCAAGCCGTTTCAGGAATACCGCCTCCGCCGCAGCACGACGATCCTCGGCGGCGAGGCTGACATCGCCGACCGCGATTGGATCGATATCGACGCCGACCGATCGGGCAAAACCAGGATTCTCCTTGAGCACCCACGCGAAATGTTCGTCGAGCAGGGCGCGGAAATCATCCTGGGGCCCGGCCACGGCTGGGCTGGCGGCCAGCGCAGCGGCAAGGGCAGCTACGGCGATTACGCTGCGGACAGCGAAGCTTACACTCTTGCGCCCCTGTACGGGGACATGTGCGGAACGGTGTGCGCGTGGATGAACCGGAGCAAACATAGCCATTTCCCGAGGCAAGCAGAGGAAATCCAACATTGCAAGCGATGCGTGGCAGCGCCTCATACCGGCCCGACAAATAAGTTTGTAACATAAACTGGTTTTCTTGTACGTGGTGCTCAGTTTGATTCTGCGAGGAGGCTTGCGATGGATGATTCCGGTACCCCGACCGTCCGACTGCACGCGCTGGATGCCGTCCGCGGCGGCGCGCTGTTGCTGGGGGTGGCATTTCACGCGAGCCTCAGCTTCCTGCCCGGGCCGAAAATCTGGATGGTGCGTGACGCGGCCGAACCGCTGATCGGTAGCTTCTTCATCGTCTCGCACATGTTCCGCATGACCCTGTTCTTCGTCATCGCGGGATACTTCGGCCGCATGCTGCTGGAGCGGCGGGGGGTTGCAGGGTTCGTCCGCGACCGCGGCAAGCGGATCGTCCTGCCGCTGTTCCTGTTCTGGCCGTTCGTGCTGGCGGGGATCATCGCGGCGTTCATCTGGGGCGCAGTCGTGATGAACGGCGGCATGCCGCCCGCGAACCAGCCCCCACCCCCTCCACCAACCGTCGCAACCTTTCCGCTGACGCATCTGTGGTTTCTGTATGTGCTTACGCTCCTGTATCTTGCGGCGCTGGCCATGCGCAGCGTCTTTGGCCTGATCGATCGCAAGGGAATGGCCGCGGCGCGCATCGCCGATCCGATCATCGCCACAGCGATCCGCTATGGCGCGGCGAGCGTGCTGCTTGCGGTTCCCGGATTTGTCGCGCTTGTGAAGCTGCCCGTCTGGATGCCAGCAGCCGGCATCCCGACGCCCGATATGGGGCTGATCCCCAATGCTGCCGCGCTGGCCGCCTATGCCACCGCATTCGGCTTCGGCTGGATGCTGCACCGCCGGCCGATCCTGCTGGGACAGATCGCTGCGCGCTGGGCGCTGCATCTGATCGGCGCGATCCTGCTGAGCGGCTGTCTGCTCTGGGATCGCGGCGGACTGCCCTTCTTCGCGCCCGAGCCCGACCCGACCAAGCGTGTGCTGCTGGCCGGAGCCTATATGATCGCGAGCTGGACGTGGACGCTGGGGCTGCTCGGTGCGGCGCTGCGCTTCCTCGATGCCGAGCGGCGCTGGGTCCGCTATCTGGCCGACTCGTCCTACTGGATCTATCTGGTCCATCTGCCCGTCGTGATGGCAGCACAAATCCTGGTGTTTCCGCTGGCGCTGCCCGGCCTGGTCAAATTCGCCATCGTGGTGCTGGGCGCTTCCCTTATCCTGCTTGCCAGCTATCACCTGCTGGTACGGCACAGTTTTGTGGGACGGTGGCTCAACGGGCGGAGCATGCCGCGCCGGCAACCGCGTGCTATGGAGGCCCAGACGATATGACCGATCCGTCCCAGAGCGCACGCGACGATCTCGCCTTTGTCCGTGCGCTGGTGAGCGAGGGGGGCCAGGTGCAGGCGTCCGCCGGCGAGGCGCTGCTGGCCGGGGGCCTGTGCTATGGCCTCCAGTGCCTGGTGCAATGGGCGTTGATGGTCAGCGGCTGGCCCGCGCCACCGATCGTCCACCTCACCGCCGGATTTCTGCCGACCGTGATCTTCGTCGCGCTGATCATATGGATCGTGCGGCGCAACGGCGCGGTCGCGCCGCAGGGCATGGCGATGCGCGCGTTCAACGCCGGGTTTGGCAGCACCGGTCTCGCGACCCTGACCACTGCAGCGATCTTCGGCTATCTGGCCTGGCGCCGGCAGGACATGGGCGTGTGGTTGTTCCACCCGCTGATGGTCGCGGTGCTGCAGGGGGCAGCCTGGTACATCGCCTTTGCCATCCGTCGCCGGGGCTGGCTTGCGCTGGTGTCCGTCGGCTGGTTCGCGACCGCCATACTGGGCGCGCTGATGCTGGAACGGATAGACCTGTTCATCCTGTTGATCGGAGCGGCATTGCTGCTGCTGATGGCGCTGCCGGGCTGGATCCTGTTGCGCGGCGCGGCCAATAGCTGACGGCGATGAAGAATTTCGACATCGGACAGATTGACGACGTGATTCACGGCCGCATGCGGCTGGGGATCATGGCGTATCTTGCCGATGCCGAAGTCGCCGATTTCAACGAATTGAAGGCGCTGCTTCAAGCGACACAGGGCAATTTGTCGGTCCATCTGCGCAAGCTGGAAGAGGCAGGATATATCGCGATCGACAAGAGTTTTTCCGGGCGCAAGCCGCTGACCCGCGCGCGCATGACGCCAGCCGGGCGCAAGGCATTTGCGAGTTATCTTGAAGCATTGGTCAAGCTGATCGCATAAGGAAGCCGCGCGGTTGCATCTGCGATCGACAGCCTGCTTCTCTCCGGAACCCTGCCCGATGCCGATCTCGTGACCCCCGCTGCCGCCCCGCGCCGCACGCTGCGCGCCGTCGATGTGTTTGCGCTGACCGTCGGCATCGTCATCGGCGCCGGCATCTTTCGCACCCCGGCGCTGGTCGCAGGGGTGGCGGGCGATTCTACGACGATGATCCTGGCATGGGTTGCCGGCGGCGTGCTCTCGATCATCGGGGCACTCTGCTATGCCGAGATGGCGGCGGCCTGGCCGCATATGGGCGGCGATTACCATTATATCGGGCGCGCCTTCGGCCAGCGGATCGCGTTCCTCTACGCCTGGGCGCGGCTGGCGGTGATCCAGACGGGGTCGCTGGCGCTGTTGTCGTTCATCGTAGGCGATTATCTGCAGGTGCTGTTGCCGCTCGGCCCGGCGGGTCCGGCGATCTGGGCGGGGATCGCGGTCGTTGCGGTTACCGCGATCAACTGGCTGGGGGTGCGCTGGGGAACGCAGGCGCAGCGCTGGCTGACGCTGACGGAGGTGATCGGGCTCGTTGCGATCATCGTCGCCGGGTTCTCGCTTGCTTCCCCGGACGCAGTCCCCCCCGCACCGGGCGGCGGCGCGCTCGGGCTGCTGATGGTGTTCGTTCTCCTCTCCTATGGAGGGTGGAGCGAGGCGGTCTATGTCTCGGCGGAGATGAAGGACCCGCCGCGCCGGATCGCCGTGATCCTGTGCGCGGCGCTGGCGTTGGTCACCGCGCTCTATGTGCTGGTCAACCTCGCCTTGCTCAACGGCCTCGGCATCGCCGGGATGGCGGGCAATGACGCGGTGGCGGCCGAGGTAATGCGCCGCGCCTTCGGTCCGATGGGCGCGGCGGCGATCAGCGCAGCGGTAGCGGTGGCGGCACTGACGAGCGCCAATGCCACCGCGATCGTCGGGGGACGCACCGCCTGTGCCTTGGGGCAACGCGTGCGGCCGCTGCGCTGGCTCGGCCAATGGGATCATCGCCGCGACACGCCGGGCAACGGCCTGATCGCGCAGGGGGCGATCGCGCTGCTGCTGGTCGTGCTGGGCGGATTTGCCCGCGACGGGTTTCGCGTCGCGGTCGAATATACCGCGCCCGTCTTCTGGCTGTTCCTGCTGCTCGCCGGACTTTCGCTGTTCGTGCTGCGCTGGACCGAGCCGGATACGCCCCGTCCGTTCCGCGTACCGCTTTATCCCGTTTTGCCCGGGATCTTCTGCGCCACCACGGCGTATCTGCTATGGTCGAGCCTCGCCTATACCGGATGGGGCGCGCTTGCGGGCGTAGCCATTCTCGGCGTCGGCGCGTTGCTGCTGTTGGTCGTCACCCCTGAAGCGGAGATTGAACCATGAAGCTGTTGATCCTTGCCGCTGCCGCACTTGTCGCCGGAAGTGCCGTCACGCCGCCGGCCGCATCGCCGCCCGCCGCACAGAGCCAGACCCCCGACGTCATTTATGTCCCCACCCCGCCCACCGTGGTCGAAGCGATGCTGGACATGGTCGACCTGCGCGACGGCGATGTCCTGTACGACCTCGGCTCGGGCGACGGACGCATCCCGATCGCCGCCGCCAAGCGCAAGCAGGTGCGCGCGGTCGGCATCGACATCGATCCTACGCGGATCAAGGAGGCGAACGCCAACGCCAAGGCGGCAGGGGTGACCGGTGAGGTTTCGTTCAGGCAAGCCGATCTGTTCACCAGCGACTTCAGCGATGCGACCGTCGTCACGCTCTATCTGCTCGACACGTTGAACGAGAAATTGCGCCCCAAATTGCTCGCCGAACTGAAGCCCGGAACACGGATCGTCAGCCACGCCTTCCGCATGGGCGATTGGGAGCCGGAGAAGGAGGCGACGATCGATGGGCGGACGATCTATTACTGGACCGTGCCGCCGCGAGGGTAGGAATCGACCGCGCGCGCTTTCCGCGCTAGGGCGGCAATATGCATCATCTGTTTCTCGTCATGCTGGGCGGCGCGGTCGGCGCCGGCGCGCGGCATCTGGTCGGGCGCGCGGCGCTTGCGCTGTGGGGGCCGGGGTTTCCGGTCGGCACCCTTGCGGTCAACGTCATCGGCGCCTTTGCCATGGGCCTGCTCGCTGCCTGGCTCGCGTCGCGGGCGAGCGGGGATGAGGCGCTGCGCTATCTGCTCGGCGTCGGCGTGCTTGGCGGCTTCACCACCTTTTCGGCCTTTTCGCTCGAGACCGTGCTGATGATCGAGCGCGGCGAAGTGACGACCGCGCTGTTCTACATCCTCGCCTCGGTCGCACTCTCGATCGGCGCGCTGTTCGCCGGGCTGCAGGTCAGCCGGATGGTGGCGGCATGAGCGCTGACGCCAATGTCCGCCAATTCACCGTCGCACTCGACGATGACGGCATCCGGCTCGATCGCTGGTTCAAGCGGCATCTGCCCGATACCAGTTTCAACATCGTGTCGCGCTGGGCGCGCACCGGGCAACTGCGCGTCGATGGCGCGCGGGCCACGCCGGGCGACCGTATCCAGGCGGGCCAGGTGATCCGCGTGCCTCGGGCCGACGCCACTCCGGTCGCGACCGCCAGGCCGAAAAAGGCGCGCGTTCAGCTCAGCCCAGAGCAGATCGAGTTTGCCGAGAGCATGGTGATCCATCGCGACGCGCAGGCGATCGTGCTCAACAAGCCGCCGGGGCTCGCGACGCAGGGCGGGACCAAGACGCATGATCATGTCGATCAGCTGCTCGACGGCCTCTATTTCGACCTCGATACGCGGCCCAAGCTGGTCCACCGGCTCGACAAGGATACGTCGGGCGCGCTGGTGCTGGCGCGCACGGCGCGGGCCGCGGCCTATTTCTCGAAGAGCTTTTCGGGGCGGACGGCACGCAAGACCTATTGGGCGATCATCGTCGGCGTGCCGAGCATCGAGGACGGGTTTATCGATCTCCCGCTGGGCAAGCAGCCGGGCACCGGCGGCGAAAAGATGCAGGTCGACGAGAAGGAAGGCCAGCCCGCGCGCACCCGCTATCGCGTGATCGACCGCGCCGGAAACCGCGCCGCCTGGGTCGAGCTGCAGCCGCATACCGGGCGCACGCACCAGCTGCGCGTGCATATGGCGGCGATCGGCCACCCGATCGTCGGTGACGGCAAATACGGCATGGCCGAAGCGTTCCTGTCGGGCAGCATTAGCCGCAAGATGCACCTGCATGCGCGGCGCATCCGCATCGACCATCCCGATGGCGGCAAGCTGGACGTGACGGCGGACCTGCCGACGCATTTCGCCGAGACGCTGGTACAGCTGGGCTTCAACCTCGAGGATGGCGATAACCTGCCGCCCGACGAGAAGGTGCCGTTCACCAAGGAGCAGGAAAAGGCCAAGGCCAAGGCCCACGCCAAGACCTATCGCAAGGAGCGCCGTGGTGAGCGCCAAGGGCGCCGCGACACGACCGCAAAGAAGAGGCCCGCGCGGAAGCCGGCGAAGAAGGGATGACCCGCCTCGCGGTGTTCGACTGCGACGGGACGTTGGTCGATTCGCAGGCCAATATCTGTCGCGCGATGGAGGCGTGCTTCGTCCAGCATCGGCTCGACCCGCCGACGCGCGAGGATATCCGGCGCATCGTGGGGCTGAGCCTTGTCCCGGCGATCGCACAACTGCTGCCCCAGGCCGAGCCGGCGATGCATGTCGCGATGGCCGAGGCGTACAAGAGCGCGTTCCACGCGATGCGGATGGACGCGGCGCTCGATCCCGAGCCGCTGTTCGATGGCGTGGCCGAGGCGATCGAGGCGTTGCGCGATGCCGGGTGGATGCTGGGCGTGGCGACCGGCAAGTCGGATCGCGGGCTGGCGCTGATCCTGGAGCATCATGGGCTGACCGACCGTTTCGTGACGCTGCAGACCGCCGACCGGCATCCATCCAAGCCGCACCCGGCGATGCTTCAGGCGGCGATTGCCGAGGCGGGCGGCGATCCGCTGCGCACCGCGATGATCGGCGATACCAGCTATGACATCGCGATGGCGGTGAATGCTGGGACGCACGCGGTCGGGGTTGCGTGGGGCTATCACGAGGCGCATGAATTGCACGCCGCCGGGGCGCATCATGTGACGAGCCATGCACGCGACCTGCCGGCGCTGTTGGAGGCGTTATGACCGAGGATCCGGCCCGCAACCGCTATTTCGCGATGGTGTTCGCGCAGATGATCGCAGTCGCCGGCGCGGTGTTCGGCCTGATCATCATGGGCCGCGCCGAGGATATGGTGATGCGCCTGCTGGGCGCGGCAATCCTGTTGTCGGGCCTCTATTGCATCGCCGTGGTGCCGCGCGCGCTCGCCCGGCGCTGGCGCACCCCGCCGACGGAATAGGATCATGCGACGCTTCTGGAAGGAGGTCGCGCTGGTCGCGGCCGATGGCGGGCATGACGTGCATCTCGACGGCAAGCCGGTGCGCACGCCGGGCCGCGCGCCACTGACCTTGCCCAATCCGGCGCTGGCCGAGGCGGTGGCCGAGGAATGGCGCGGCGTCGGAGAGACGATCGACCCGCGCGCGATGCCGCTCACGGGCCTGGCCAATGCGGCGATCGACCGGATCGCGCCCGACCCCGCCGCCTTTGCCGCCGGTCTTGCCAAATATGGCGAAAGCGACCTGCTCTGCTACCGCGCCGACCATCCGCTCGAATTGCAGCTGCGGCAGGCGGCCAGCTGGGACCCGCTGCTTGGCTGGGCGCGGCAGCGCTATGGCGCAGCACTGATCGCGACCACCGGCATCGTGCATGTCGCCCAGCCCGCCGCGGCCGTGGCTGCGCTGGCCGAGGCGGTTGCGGCGCGGTCGGCGTTCGAGCTGGCCGGGCTGTCGCCGATCGTGACGGTCACCGGGTCGCTGGTCGCGGCGCTGGCGCTGATCGAGCGTGCCGCCGACCCGGAGGATATCTGGTCCGCCGCCAATCTGGACGAGGATTGGCAGGTCGAGCATTGGGGCGAGGATGATCTCGCGCGCAAGGCGCGCGACGCCCGCCGCGCCGATTATACGGCTGCGGTCCGGTTTCTCCATTTGCTCTGAATGAGTAGGATGGTAGCGATATCATCGCGATAGACCGGCCAGGAGGTCGCGCAAAAAGGGGATGGGCGTGTTTGAGGAATTGTTCGCCGATACATTGCGTGCATTGGGCGACGTCATGGGTGCCCATGGCCCGGCGGTGAATGCCGCCGCGAGCTTCACCCCTAATGACCACAGCATCCATTTCTTCCTGCAGCTCGCGCTGATCATTCTCGCCGCGCGCGTGGTCGGATGGATGGGGCAGAAATTCCTCGGCCAGCCGCAGGTGGTGGGCGAGATGATCGCGGGCGTCGTGCTCGGCCCGTCGCTGTTCGGCCTGTTCTTTCCCGAGCTGCAGGGGGCGATCTTCCCCAAGGAAACCAAGAACATCCTGTATGTCGGCGCGCAGTTCGGCGTTGGCCTCTACATGTTCCTCGTCGGCTGCACACTCCATCTCGACCATTTCAAGACCAAGGCGAAGAGCGCCGCCACCGTATCGGTTGCCGGCATCGCCACGCCGTTCCTGTGCGCGGTGTTGCTGACGCCGTGGCTGCTGAGCATGCCGGGGCTGTTTGCGGACGGCATCAGCCAGTGGAGCGCGACGCTGTTCATGGGCGCGTGCATCGCGCTGACCGCCTTTCCGATGCTGGCGCGGATCATCAACGAACGCGGCCTTGCCAAGACCTCACTCGGCACGCTGTCGCTGACGGCGGGGGCGTTCGACGACGCGGTGTCGTGGTGCGTGCTGGCGATCGTGCTCGCGACTTTTGGCGGCGGTCCCGGCATCGCGGTGATCGCCATCGTCGGCGGCATCGCCTTCACGCTGTTCATGCTGCTCTTCGGCAAGCGCCTGCTCGCCCCACTGGGCCGCGCGGTCGAGGCGCGGGGCGAGATGACCAACCTGGTGCTCGCGATTACGCTGATCCTGTTCTGCCTGTCCGCCTTCGTGATGGACGCGATCGGCATTCACGCCGTGTTCGGCGGTTTCCTGCTGGGTGTGTGCATGCCGCGCGGGCTGTTCGTCGAGGAACTGAAGCGCAAGGTCGAGCCGCTGGCGGTGGTCATGCTGCTGCCGATGTTCTTCACCTATTCGGGGCTCAACACCCGGATGGACATGGTCAACAGCCTGCCTTTGCTCGCCATCGCGCTGGGCATTCTGGCGGTTTCGATCCTGGCGAAGCTCGGCGCATGCTGGGCAGCAGCGCGGCTGTCGGGCGAGGACAATCGCACCGCGCTCGGCATCGGCGCGCTGATGAACTCGCGCGGGCTGATGGAGTTGATCATCATCAACATCGGCCTGCAAAAGGGCATTATCGGGCCGACGCTGTTTTCGATGATGGTGCTGATGGCGATCGTCACGACGATGATGGCTGGCCCGCTGTTCGAAGCGGTTTATGGCAAGCGCGCGCGGGCGAGCGGCGAACTGGACGCGCTGCGCGGCGAGGATGGCGACGCGCGTGGTGCCGCCATCGCTCCGCGCCCGGCCTAAACGCTAGACCACCGGTGCGGCAGGCTTGGGCAGCAGCCAGGCGATCACCGCCCCTGCGGCGAGCCAGCCCGCGACTTCGCTGATCCACAGATAGATGAAATAGCCCCAGGGGGCGTGATTGAACACCGGCTGTCCCAGCTGGCTGTAGGCGGTGAAGGCCACTGCAAACAGTGCGACGGCGGTCAGCCGCTGGGCGAAGCTCATGCCGATCGTGAGCCGCGCCAGCGCGAAGGCCAGCAGCAGCGCGCAGAGGATGCCGAGGATCAGCCCGCCGACCAGTGCGGCGGTATCGGGCAGCGCGAAACCGTTGGTGTTGAACAGCACCAAAGCCGTCGGTCCCTCGCCATAAGCCTGCGTGCCCAGGGGCGTGCCGGGCCAGGGAATCGGATAGGCGCCGCTGCCGTTGGGGCCGAGATGCTGGGCCAGCGCGGCCTGAACCGCGACGCTGGCGCTGTCGCCCGCGTTGCTGGTCGCCAGCATCGACAGCGGCGTGCCCCAGAAGATGAACCCGACGATCCACATCGCGACCCCGCCCAGCAGGCCGCCCAGCAAGACTCTTGGCATTTGCGCTCTCCCCGTTGTTTGGCCGCAGTTTAGTGCAGCCGTAACAATCTGAGGACAGGAAAGTTCAGCGCGTGGCCAAGCCCATTTCGATCGCTTCTTCGGCGCGTTCGCGGATGAAACCGATCAGGCCGGGCTTGCGCGAGCGCTTCTCGCGCTCGGCCTTCAGGATGGTGTGGACCTTCTCGAAACAGGCGTCGAGATCGTCGTTGACCACGACATAGTCATAGCCGTCCCAGTGGCTCAGCTCACGCTCGGCGCGCTTCATGCGATACTGGATCACATCCTCGCTGTCGGTCGCGCGCGCGCGCAGGCGCTTTTCGAGTTCGGTGAGCGAGGGCGGTACGATGAAGATGCGGACGACATCGCCGCCCTCCAGCTGGAACAGCTGCTGCGCGCCCTGCCAATCCACGTCGAACAGCACGTCCTGCCCGGCGGCGAGCATCCGCTTTACCGGCTCACGCGGGGTGCCGTAGCGATAGTTGAAGACATGCGCCCATTCGAGGAATTCGTGCCGTGCGGCGCGCGCCTTGAACTCGTCGGTGCTGAGGAAGTGATATTCGCGGCCATCCTGCTCGCCCGCGCGGATCGGACGGGTGGTCGCGGAGACCGAGACGCCCATGCCGGGTTCGCGTTCGAGCAGCTTGCGCGCGATCGTCGACTTGCCTGCGCCGGAGGGAGAGGACAGGACAAAGAGAACGCCCCTGCGGTCGAACTCAAATTTGGAATCGCGATGCGCCATGCGCGCCATTGGCGCGGAGGGAGCGCTCTCGTCAAGCGTGGGACGGGGTTAATAGCGCCGCTTGCGCCCGGTCAGGAGCGACCAGAGCAGGATCAAGCCGCCGATCACCCAGCCGAACGGACCCATTCGGGTCAGCGCGCGCTGACCGACTGCGCCGATAATCGCACCCTTCATCCCGCCACGTCCGTCGCGGCGATCGATTGCGCGACCGACCAACATGGCGAAGATCGTGCGGATCATGCCGAGCGCGCCTGCCACCGGCGGCGGACATAACGCGCGCCGAGCGCAGCTGCGCCCAGCACGATCGCGGCCGGGATCACCGTCTTGCCGACGCGCCACGCCGCAATGCCGGCGATGGTGCCGAGCGTGCCGCCTTCGCCATCGCTCTCATCGACGCGCTTACCGATATAGCCTGCCACCAGGTCGCCGATCATTGTCCAAACTCCTTGCTACCGGTAGCCAGGTCGAACACCTCACCCATGCCGCGCAGGCCGGTCCAGAATGCCGCACCCGCAAATGCGACCGCGACTCCGCCGAGCAACATGCCGATGACCGATGCGTCCATTAACCAACCCTCCGTTCGCAGGAGGAAAAGCGCGAAACCGCAATGGGTTCCGCAGCGTGGCGCGAAGAGCCGATCCTCTCCCTAACGGGGGAGGATTATGGAAGCGTCTAAAGTGCGTGCTCAGACCATCATTTCGGGGCGGACCAGGCGGTCGAACGTCGCGGCATCGACCAAGCCGAGTGCGAGCCCGGCCTCCCTTAGCGTCGTCCCCTGTTCATGCGCGGTCTTGGCGATCTTGGCGGCATTGTCGTAGCCGATCTCCGGCGCGAGCGCGGTGACCAGCATCAGCGAGCGTTCGACCAGTTCGGCGATGCGGTCCTCGTTCGCGGTCATGCCGTCAATGCAGCGTTCGGCGAAGCTCTCCATGCCCACGCTGAGCAGGTGGATCGAGCGCAGGACGTTCGCGCCGATCAGCGGCATGAACACGTTGAGCTCGAAATGCCCCTGCATCCCCCCGACGGTCACCGCCTGATGATTGCCGATCACCTGCGCCGCGACCATCGTCAACGATTCGCACTGGGTGGGGTTGACCTTGCCCGGCATGATCGAGCTGCCCGGCTCGTTCGCGGGGAGCGACAGCTCGCCAAGGCCCGAACGCGGGCCGGAGCCGAGGAAGCGGATGTCGTTGGCGATCTTGGTCAGCGCGACCGCGAGCGTGTTGAGCGCGCCGGAGAAGAAGACGAGGCCGTCCTTGGCGGCGAGTTGTTCGAACTTGTTGGGCGCGCTTTCGAACGGCGTGCCGGTGATGTCGGAAATGGCGGCGGCCATATCCTCGGCCCAGCCCGCCGGCGCATTCAGCCCGGTACCGACCGCGGTGCCGCCGATGGCGAGCTTGCGCAGATTGCCGTTCAGCGCCCCCTCGATCCGCGCTTTGCAGCTGATCAGCTGCGCGGCGTAGCCCGAAAACTCCTGCCCCAGCGTCAGCGGAGTCGCGTCCTGCGTATGGGTGCGGCCGATTTTGACGATATGCCCCCAGGCCTCCGCCTTGGCGACCAGCGCGGTGGTCAGCCGGCCCAGCGCAGGAAGCAGCGCGTCGCGCGTCGCCAGCACCGCCGCGACGTGCAGCGCGGTGGGGAAGCTGTCGTTGGACGACTGGCTCATGTTCACATGGTCGTTGGGGTGCACCGGCGCCTTGCCGCCGCGCGCGCCCGCCAGCCTTTCATTGGCATAGCCGGCGATCACCTCATTGACGTTCATGTTGGTCTGGGTGCCGCTGCCGGTCTGCCAGATTACCAGCGGAAACTGGTCGTCGAGTTGCCCCGCGACGATCGCGCCCGCGGCATCCTCGATCGCCGCGACGATCTCTGGCGCGAGGCCGTGCTTCGCATTCACCCGCGCCGCCGCCTGTTTGACGATCGCCTGCGCGCGCACGATGCCCATCGGCATCCGCTCGGTCAGGCCGAACGGGAAATTCTCGATGCTGCGCTGAGTCTGCGCGCCCCAATAGGCGGTGGCGGGCACCTCAATCGCGCCGATCGAGTCGTTTTCGGTGCGGGTATCGGTCATGCAGCCTCCATCATCCCCGTCCAAGCTGGGATGCGTGGCCGCAAACGCAAGCCTTACTTCTTGCGCTTGAAGTCCACAGCGACGACGTTTGACCCGTCCTCGACCGGGGTTGCGACCGGCGGCTCGTCATTTTCCGCTTCGTCGTGCGGATCGGGACCGTCGGGGTCTTCGGCGGCCTGAAAGCGCAGCTCGAAATTGACCGCGGGATCGTGAAAACCGGTGATCGCGGCGAACGGGATCGTCAGGATCGACGGGATCTGGTTGAAGCTGAGGCCGACCGAAAAGCGGTTGTCGTCGACCTTGAGGTCCCAGAAACGGTGCTGAAGCACGATCGTCATCTCGTCCGGGAAACGTTCGATCAGCCGGTCGGGGATGTCCACGCCGGGCGCACGCGTCTTGAACGTGATGTAGAAATGGTGCGCGCCGGGCAGCGCACCGGTCGCGGCGACCTGATCCAGCACCCGGCCGACGACCGCGCGCAGGGCCTCCTGCACGATCTCGTCATAGGGAATCAAACTGTCGGGTACGTTGCCGGTCATATGCCCTGACCTAGCGACGCCAGCGGAGCGGTCAAGATTTCTTGCCACTCCCCAAAGCGCAGGGATGATTGCACCTGCCCGCGCAACCGCTATGGGGACGGCCATGCGTACCGCCACGATCAGCCGCAAGACCAGCGAGACTTCGGTCGATGTGACCGTGAACCTCGATGGCACCGGCAGCTATGCGATCTCCACCGGGATCGGCTTTTTCGACCATATGCTCGAGCAGCTGTCGCGCCATTCGCTGATCGACCTCGACGTAAGGACGGTCGGCGACCTGCATATCGACCAGCACCACACGGTCGAGGACACCGGCCTTGCGATCGGCGAGGCGGTGGCCAAGGCGCTGGGCGACAAGCGCGGCATCCGCCGCTACGCCGATGCCCTCTCGCCCATGGACGAAACGCTGACCCGCGTCGCGCTCGACATTTCGGGGCGACCCTTCCTCGTGTGGAAGACCGAGTTCAGCCAGAAGCGCCTCGGCGAGATGGACACCGAGATGTTTGAACACTGGTTCCACAGCTTCGCCCAGACCGCCGGCCTGACGCTGCACGTCGAGACGCTCTACGGCAGCAACAACCACCATATCGCCGAAGCCGCGTTCAAGGGCCTGGCCCGCGCGCTGCGCGAAGCGGTGGAGATCGACCCGCGCAAGGCGGACACGATCCCGAGCACCAAGGGGACGCTGTAATGGCGCGGCTGGACGCTGCACCGGTCTGCGTCATCACCCTCACCTATGTCTCGCCGATCGAAGCGGTCGATGCGCAGCTGGCGGCGCATGTCGCCTGGCTGGAAGCCGGGTTCGAGGAAGGACTGCTGCTGATTGCGGGCCGTCAGGTGCCGCGTACCGGCGGCGTCATCCTGTGCCGCGGCCATCGCGCCGAGGTGGAGGCCTTTGCCGCCACCGATCCGTTCGTCACAGCCGGCGTTGCGACCGCGAGCGTGACCGAATTGGCGGCGAGCTTCGCCGCCGACGCGCTGGCGCCCTTGCTGTCATGACCATCGCGCTGATCGATTACGGCGCGGGCAATCTTCATTCGGTCCACAATGCGCTGAAGGCCGCCGGGGCGGTGGGCGTCGCCGTTACGGCCGATCCCGACGTGGTGGCGCGGGCCGATCGCGTCGTCCTGCCCGGTGTCGGCGCGTTCGGCGCGTGCGCGGCGGGGCTGCGCGCGATTCCCGGCATGGTCGCGGCGATGGAGCGCCGCGTGCTGGAGCAGGGCGCGCCGTTCCTGGGCGTGTGCGTCGGCATGCAGCTGCTCGCGACGCGCGGCGAGGAACATGGCAGCCATGATGGCCTGGGCTGGATGGACGGCGTGGTACGCGAACTGCCGGCGACGCAGGTGCATGTCCCGCATATGGGCTGGAACGACGTGACCCCGCTATCGTCGCACGCGCTGATCGAGCCGGGTGAAGCCTATTTCCTGCACAGCTTTGCCTATTCGGGCAGCGGCGTGCTGGCGATCACCGACCATGGCGGCCCCGTCACTGCGGCGATCGGCCGCGACAATATCCTCGGGGTGCAGTTCCACCCCGAAAAGAGCCAGCATTACGGGCTGGCGCTGCTCCAGCGTTTTCTAGGGTGGAAGCCGTGATCGTTTTTCCTGCCATCGACCTCAAATCCGGGCAGGTCGTCCGCCTTGCCGAAGGGGATATGGCGCGCGCCACCATCTATGGCGACGACCCCGCCGCGCAGGCCGGGTTGTTTGCGCAGGCGGGCGCCGAGTGGCTGCACGTCGTCGATCTCGATGGCGCGTTCGCCGGTGAGTCGATCAACGGTGTCGCGGTCGCGGCGATCGTCGATCGCTTTCCGGGCAAGGTCCAGCTGGGCGGCGGCATCCGCAACCGCGCGTCGGTCGAACGCTGGCTCGATCTTGGTGTCACCCGCGTGGTGATCGGCACTGCGGCGCTGGAAGACCCCGATTTCGTACGCGAGAGCGCCAAGGCGCATCCGGGCCGCGTCGTCGTGGCGGTGGACGCGCGCGACGGCTTCGTCGCGACCAAGGGCTGGGCGGATGTGTCGACCGTGTCGATCGCCGAACTCGGCCATCGCTTCGAGGATGTCGGTGTGGCGGCGCTGCTGTTCACCGATGTCGGCCGCGACGGGCTGCTCAAGGGCTGCAATGTCGAGGCGACGGTGGCGCTGGCGGCAGAGGTATCGATTCCGGTGATCGCCAGCGGCGGGGTCGCGGGGATCGCGGACATCCATGCGCTGGTCGGCAAGCCCGGCATCGAGGGCGTGATCACCGGGCGGGCGCTGTATGACGGGCGGCTCGACCTGGCCGAGGCAATCAGGGCGGCCGCATGACCGTCCGCGCGCGCGTCATTCCCTGCCTCGACGTCGCCGGGGGCCGCGTCGTCAAGGGCGTGAACTTCGTCGATCTGGTCGATGCCGGCGATCCGGTCGAGCAGGCGCGCGCCTATGACGCCGCTGGGGCGGACGAGCTGTGCTTCCTCGACATCACCGCCAGCCATGAGGCGCGCGGGACGATCCTCGACGTCGTACGCCGTACCGCCGAAGTCTGTTTCATGCCGCTGACGGTGGGCGGCGGGGTGCGCAGCGTCGAGGATGCGCGCGCGCTGCTGCTCGCCGGGGCGGACAAGGTCGCGGTCAACAGCGCGGCGGTCGCGCGGCCCGAGCTGGTCGCCGACATCGCCGAGAAAATGGGCAGCCAGTGCGTCGTCGCCTCGGTCGATGCGCGTCAGGTGGAGCCTGGGCGCTGGGAAGTCTTCACCCATGGCGGGCGCAAGCCGACCGGCATCGATGCAGTCGAACACGCGCTGAACCTTGCCCGGCTGGGCGCGGGCGAACTGCTCGTCACCTCGATGGACCGCGACGGGACGCGCGACGGATACGACCTGCCGCTGATTCGCACCATTGCCGATCAGGTGCGCGTGCCGGTGGTGGCATCGGGCGGCGTCGGCGGGCTCGCCGATCTGGTCGCGGGCATCGTCGAGGGGCACGCGAGTGCCGTCCTCGCCGCCTCGATCTTCCATTTCGGGCAGGCGAGCATTGCCGACGCGCATGCCGCGCTGGCGGGCGCAGGCATTCCGGTGCGGCGCACGCATTAACCCTTCGCATAACGGTTGCGGGCTAAACCCACGCCATGCGCACCATCGCGATCCTGTTGCTGACCACCGCGCCTGCCCTTGCCGCGCATAGCGGGGAGATCAGCCGGCGCACGATGCCCGAATTGTCCGACCTCGCGCTCGCTGCGATAGCCGCGGGCGGGCTGTGGCTCGCCCAGCGGGCGATGCGCCGCAGGGCGCGTGCGCGCCGTGAGGACGGTTCACAGGATTGACACCGGCGCGCGGCTGACCGACTGCGCAGCCATGGCCGACGATATCCTCGCCACGCTCGAAACCGTGATCCGCGAACGCCGTTCGGGCGATCCGGCGTCCTCCTATGTCGCCAAGCTGACCGCGAAAGGTCGCGCCAAGATCGCACAGAAGCTGGGCGAGGAAGCGGTCGAGGCCGCCATCGCCGCGGTGCAGGACGACCGCGAAGGGCTAACCGGCGAGGCGGCGGACCTGATCTTCCATTTGCTCGTCCTGCTCGCCGACATGGACCTCAGCCTCGATGACGTCCGCGCCGAACTGACGCGGCGCGAGGGTGTGTCGGGGATCGACGAAAAGGCGAGCCGCAAGGAGAGTTGAGATGCCCGTCGACGCCACCCAGCCTTATGACCCCAGCAACGTCTTCGCGAAGATCCTGCGTGGCGAGATTCCGGCCAAGCGAATCTATGAAGACGAGTTTGCCATCGCCTTCCCCGATATCGCCCCGGTCGCGCCGACCCATATCCTGGTGATCCCCAAGGGCGCCTATGTCAGCTGGGACGATTTCAGCGCGCGGGCGAGCGATGCGGAGATTGCCGGATTCGTCCGCGCGGTGGGCAAGGTGGCGCGCGATGCCGGACTCGTTGCACCGGGCTTTCGCCTGCTCGCCAATGCCGGGGCCGATGCGCATCAGACGGTCGGGCATCTGCACGTCCACCTCTTCGCCGGGCGCAAGCTGGGGCCGATGCTGGTCGATGCGGCAACGGTCGACGCGATGATCGCGCGTGGTGCGTCGATCGGCTGAGTCGGCCCGGTAACATCTGTAACAAAGCTGCAATTCGGGGATTGCGTGCGACCGATTTGCGGTTAGGCTCGCTGCGCATCCGTAAACCAAGTTAATCGCGTTCAGGGCGCGGGGGATATTTCATGGCAACAGCACCCAATCGGGGAATCGTGGCGCGCATGTTTGCGCGCAAATCGATCGCGCAAGTTCAGCGCGAGACGGCAAATAGCGAGCTGAAGCGCACGCTCGGCAAGTGGAACCTGCTTCTGCTCGGCATCGGCTGCATCATCGGTGCGGGCATCTTCGTGCGCACCGGCAGCGCCGCCGCGCTGCATGCGGGCCCGGCGGTGCTGCTGTCGTTCGTCGTTGCGGGCATCGTCTGCGCCTTCGCCGGCCTGTGCTATGCCGAACTCTCCTCGACCCTGCCCGTGTCGGGCTCGGCCTATACCTATGGCTACACCACGCTGGGCGAGTTCATTGCCTGGGTGATGGGCGTGCTCCTGCTGCTCGAATATGGCATCGCC
>NZ_LSJM01000354.1 GCF_001557215.1 Sphingomonas sp. CCH9-E2
GCCGTCCTCCCCCTCCGTCGCCTTCGGCGCCACCTCCCCCTGGCGGGGGAGGATCGTTATCCCTTCGCCGTGACCATCAGCCCGCGCTGCACTGCCGGACGGGCAAGGCCGCGCTCTAGCCATCCAGCAACGTTGGTGAAGTCGTCGAACCCGACGAGATCGCGCGCTTCGTAAAAGCCGATCAGGTTGCGGACCCAGCCGAGTGAGGCGATGTCGGCGATGGAGTAATCACCCATGATCCAGTCGCGGCCCGCAAGCTGCGCATCGAGGACGCCGAGCAGGCGCTTCGATTCCGCGACGTAGCGGTCGAGCGGGCGCTTGTCCGCGATTTCGCGCCCCGCGAATTTGTGGAAATAGCCGAGCTGGCCGAACATCGGGCCGAGCCCGCCCATCTGCCACATCACCCAGCCGATCGTTTCGTAGCGCTGGGCCGGGTCGAGGAACTGGCCCGTCTTGTCGGCGAGGTAGAGCAGGATCGCGCCGCTTTCGAACAGCGCGAGCGGACGGCCGTTCGGGCCATCGGGGTCGAGAATCGCGGGAATCTTGCCATTGGGATTGAGGCTGAGGAATTCGGGCGTCTTCTGGTCGTCCGCGCCGATATCGATCAGATGCGCCTCATAGGGCAGGCCGGTCTCCTCGAGCATGATCCCCGCCTTCACCCCATTGGGGGTGTTGAGCGAATAGAGCTGAATGCGGTCGGGATGCTGCGCGGGCCAGCGGCGGGTGATCGGGAAGGCGGACAGATCGGTCATGGGAATCTCCTGTTCCCGGGAAATAGGCGCGCCGCCATCGCGTTGCCATGCCCCGGCGCGCTATCGATTGACTGTGACGAGGACCGTTCACCACATGCGGGGATAGATTTTGGTGGGCGCGTACTGGGTCCTGCACCAGTTGGCGATGAATCCCACCGCATCGGCCAGCGTAGCGGCGCTTTGTTCGGTCTTCAGGTCGAACTCCACCACATAGCCCGCGACTGCGGCATCGATCCGGACGATATCCGCCTCTCGCGAAACTACCGACCCGTTTCGTAGGTCGGGAAATGCGATGGTGAAACGCTTGCCGTCACTGAACCCGCCGAGACTGCCGCTTTCGCACATGCCGCCGCGGAGATAGGCAATGGTAACGTTCGACCGTGCCGTGTCCGGAACCGTGTCGCGCGGGAGCTTGACGCGGAGCCCGGTCGCACTTTCTTGAAGCGTCCTCAGCGACACACGATAGGCCTGCAGCAAATCGGTGACCGGCGCTTCGGGATCGGCGCAGGCCGTTCGCAGCGCCTCGAACTGCTCGGCCGCGCGCGCGGCATCGGCGGTCTTCGCGAAGGTGAAATTGACTCGGTAGGCGTTGAGCGGCGCAAGCACACGCACGACCCGGTCTTCACGCACAATGCGCGTCACCGCTCGCCAATCGATCCAAGCGTCCTGCGGATCGGCGATGCGTGCGAAGACCGCAGCCGGTGCGAACGGCGGCTCGCCCTCATCGACCAGGCGATAGGAAACCCGGCGCTTTACGGGAAGCATGGCGCTGCGGCAGGACAGCCGGGGCGCATCGTCCTGAAC
>NZ_LSJM01000355.1 GCF_001557215.1 Sphingomonas sp. CCH9-E2
ATGGTGCTGAAGAAGCCGAATTCCTGAGGGCTTATGGGGCCAAGGTCACGCTTCTCGCTCAACGGTCTCTCGATCTCGGGCCGACCGAACTTGCCAAGCTGAACCAGCAGGAGGTCGATGTTGCTTCCTCGCCTGTGGAGCAGCTGCGTCTTGGCGACTGTGTCGAGGTGAGGCTGGCCAATGGCCTGGAGCTACAATTCGACACGCTATACCCCGCACTCGGCTCATCGCCTCGGACGCGGCTTGCCTCTTTTCTGGGCGCGCAGCTCAGCGGATCAGGGTGCGTTCTGACCGATGCCCACCAACAAACCTCGGTTGATGGCCTCTACGCAGTCGGCGACGTGGTGGAAGGGCTCGATCAGATCAGCGTTGCAACCGGACAAGCAGCGGTCGCTGCGACCGCAATTCATAACCTGTTGCGCGACCGCGACAGCGGATTATCATCCGCCATCGCCGGGCTGTGTCCCCCTCGGAGCGTACCGCCGACGTAGCACGAACCATGGGCGATGCAACGAGCGCCTGGACGCGGCGGCTCTCTTCACGGTTGCGCTTTCGGATGGAAACATGAAACAACGGCGACGGATGAGCCGAGAACGGCATTTGCACGTATCCGTCAAGGCGCCAATACTCGACCGTCTACTGAGCTGGCCCCTCTCAGAACGCCAAGTGGTTTATCCCGCCATGCATGAATGTTCCGCCGAGGAAGCCCTGGATCGAGATCGCGAGCGTCATCAGGCCGCCATCCGTTTGGCGAGGTACGGACAAATCAACGACGGTCCCAGGCGGATCTACTCAAACCGACAGTCGCTGCGAACAATACGTATACCGAGCTTGGACCCGGGACCATACTCCTGACGGCGAAGAAACAAAGTCTTCCCCTCGAGAGATCGAGCGGCGGTGTTCAACACTTCTCAGAGGAGTCCAAGATGATCAAGAAATCCATCATGGTTGCGCTCGCCGGCATCTCGATGCTCGCAGCGGTCCCTTCATTCGCTCAGGGTATCGGACATACCTTCTTCATGCGCGGCTCGATCGTCGACACGGGCAGCAACGGCACGGTCGTCTGCATCGGAAAGGCCGATGGCGCCGAGGTCGGCCAGAAGCTCGAGGTCTATCGCGTCGTGACCCATCCGGGTCCGTCCAAGGGCGTGGCGCCGACCTATCACCGCCAGCTCGTCGGCCATGTAACGATCGACCATATCTTTGACGATCACTTCGCGCACGTGTCCGTCGCCGACGGCACGCCTGCCAAGCACGACATCGTCGAGCTTCGCAAGAACTGACAAGCCGGTGGCCCGGCGGCACGGGCTGCCCTGATGCGACGCGTCGGGGCAGCGGGCCGCCGGCGACGAGGAGACCGTTCGGGGTCAAAGCGAAACCGCTTGACCCTGGACCATGGTCCAACCGGCATGATCGAGCGGATGACATGGGCAATTTCAAGATCGGCGAACTGGCCGCGGCCGCAGGCGTGGGGCGGGATACGATCCGCTATTATGAGCGAATGGGCCTGCTGCGCGAGCCCGCGCGCACGGCAGCGGGCTACAGGCTCTACGACGCGACCGACCTCGAGCGCGTCAACTTCATCCGCTCGGCGCAGGAGCTTGGCTTCACCCTCGATCAGGCCCGGCAGCTGCTGGCGCTCAGGGCATCGGACACCGCGCATGCGCAGGCCGTGCTCGATATCACGCTCGCCAAGATTACGGACGCCGAAGTCCGGCTCAAGCGCCTGTCCGATATTCGCGACATGCTTCGATTGCTTGCCGATGAGTGCCCGGGCGAAGTTCCTGTTTCCGATTGCCCTATTCTCACGTTCCTCACGGAAAGGCGGAGAACTGATCACCGAAAGATATAAGAGCAAACCTCGCAGGAAGAACAAACACCATTATTAAAAGGGGATTTATCATGACACGAATACATATAGTGGCTGGGATTGTTCCAGCATTGCTTCTGGGCGCCTGTGCGACGACGCCGCCTACCTCCGCACAGGTCGAAAGCTGTAGGGCCATGGAGGGCGATATGGGTCTCCAGACACGTCATGACCATGGCGAGATGAAACAGCAGGGTCGTAATCCCATGAACCTGTCGCACGATCAGTGCCGCAAGATTCTTCGCCAAGCCCAATGATTTCTGCTCCGGGTGGCTCACGGCCACCCGGAGATTCCTCCAGTACGAAAGGAAGAAGCAATGGTCGGAAATCGAAAAGCCATACTGTCGTTAATCAGCGTTAGCCTGCTCTCGATGGCGGCGCTTTCGGGCTGTGAGCGCAAGACCGATCAGACGGTGCCGGCTGCGGCCAACAGCGCCGCACCCGCGGCTGGCGCTGATAGCGTAAATCCCGCCGGCATGGATCATTCGGACGCCATGGCCAATGAACAGGAGATGGAGCGGCATCACCAGCAGGCCATGGACCATGATGCGATGCGCCAGGGAGGCGTGAACAGCAGCGCTCCGAAGACCGAGCCTGCGCCTGCGGATTCGGCGATGCCGATGAAGGACATGTAAGGGCGCGAAGGGGGTCGACATGTGCGTTTGGACCAGCCTTCGCCTTTCGGGTCTGGGGTTGTTGCTCGCTTTCAGCCTTCCCTCTGCGAGCGTGCACGCTCAGGAGGGCGGAGACCATTCGGCACATCATGGGGATACTTCGGGCGGTGCGGGGATGGCCGATGGCGCAATGTCCGCAAAGCCCGAGGTCGGCACCTCCGATATGGCCTCGATGATGAACTCCATGATGGAGCGCATGATCAACGGCGAAGGCGAGAATGAACATGGGCACGATTCCCGCCGCACCGCATTTTTTTCGCAGTTGCTCGCCTTTCCCGCGCTCGACGAAGCGGCCCGGCAGCGGGTCGCTGCGCAGGCCGGGGAACGGGTAAGCATGGGCTTGGCGATGATCAACGCCGCCTCGGCCGACGGCGCGCGTGCGACCACGGTCTCGGCCCGGCTCGATGCGGCGCGCCGCCTGCGCGAGGGAACCGACCTGTTCCGGTCCGGCACCGCCGCGCAGGGCGCGATCGGAGGCTTGCAGCCGCCCCGGGAGGTCGGGCTTGCCTGGCTGCGCGATCAGCTCGACATCGACCAGGCCGCGCCCGGCCATGCCGATCACTGGTTCGGCATCTCGCCTTCGCACCTCCTTCTCATGCTGTTCCTGGGGCTGGTGAGCGCCACGCTGATCGCGCTGCAGATCTTCCGCCTGCGGCGTATCGCGGCGATCGCCGGCGGTGTCGCCACCGTCAAGGCATTGGCAAAGCCGGAGCCGAAGGCTGCCCCTCCCGCTACCAGGGTTGCGCCCGCGCCCGCGCCTGCACCCGTTGCCGATAGCGCTGGGCTCGCGCCGAGCAATGCGGCCGCGCCCGCGGGGGCTTCGCTGCGCAAGCCCAAAAGCTGGGCGGGGCAGCTGCGTGTGGTACAGATCGTGCGAGAAACGCCGACCGTGCTGACCTTCCGGCTCGCGGACCCGGCTGCCGATCGGCTGCCGTTCGACTTCCTGCCGGGACAGTTCCTGCAGGTCGAGGTGGTGCCCGAGCCGGGCAAGACCGCGCGTCGCTCGTACACGATCGCCTCCTCCCCGACCCAGCGGGCCTATGTCGAGCTGACGGTCAAGCGCGAGGAGCAGGGCGTGGTCTCGCGGCACCTGCACGACAAGATCGTCGCAGATGATCTGCTGAAGGTCAGCGGACCGTTTGGCGCCTTCACCTTCACGGGAACGGATGCCGAGAGCATCGTGCTGATCGCGGGCGGGGTAGGCATCACACCGATGATGTCGGTGCTGCGCTATCTCACCGACACCGCGTGGAAGGGCGATATCTTCTTCTTCTACGGCGCACGGTCCACCGAAGAATTCGTGTTCCGCGACGAGCTCGAGCGGCTCGAACGCCGTTTTCCCAACCTCCATGTCGTCGCCGCGATGCAGCGCGCGCCCGGCACCGTCTGGATGGGCCCCGAAGGGCCGATCACCCGCGAGATGATCCTGGCTGCGGTGCCGGAGATCGCGAGCCGGCGGATCCATATGTGCGGCCCGCCGGCGATGATGGCGGCGATGCGCGGCGTGCTGGCGGAGCTCGGCGTCCCCGAAGCGCAGCTGCACACCGAGGCGTTCGGTCCGGCCTCGCTGCCTGCCGACCCCGAGGATCTCGAGGTCAAGCCCGCGCCCGCGCCAGCGGATAAGCCGGCCCCGAGCACTGAGGTGGCGCCGAGCACGGTGACCTTCTCCGTGTCGGGGGTGTCGGCTGCCTTGCCCGCGGACGAGACCGTGCTGGAGGCGGCCGAGGGCGCGGGCGTCGAGATCCCCTATGCCTGCCGTGCGGGCACATGCGGCGCCTGTGTCGTCAAGCTGCTGCAGGGCGAGGTGACGATGGAGGTCGAGTCCGGCCTCGCGCCCGCCGACAAGGCGCAAGGCTATGTGCTCGCGTGCCAGGCGAAGGGGACGGGCACGCCGCTCGTGGTCGAAGCCTGATGCGCGAACGCAGCGACATTGCCGTGGGCCTGCTGGTCGCGTTCCTGCTGCTGTTCCCGTTCGGCTATCTGGTGCATGTGTCGCCCCGCTTTCCGGGTAGCCTGGCCGGCGGGATCATCGGGATCGCAGCGCTCGTGCTGATGCTGCTGACGCTTCCTTATGTCGCGGCCAAGCACATCGCCTGGGTCGACAAGGCGCTCTCCCGGGTCGTCAGCAAGCCGACCCTGCTCGCCATCCACATCTATGCCGGCGTGCTGGCGCCGATCCTGGGTCTGGTCCACGCTGCGCACAAGCTCGAAAGCCCGGTCGGGCTGCTTCTGACCGTCCTCCTGCTGATGACGGTCATCACCGGCTTCATCGGCCGCTACCTGCTTGCCCAGCTTGGTCGGGCGCTGCGCGGACGCAGGTCGGAACTGGCCTCGCTTCGCGCCGCCTTCCTTGAGGAGCCGGCGGCGCCGGCGCAGGCCGATACCGCAGCCCCGCCGCTGTCGGGCTGGAGGCGCTATCTGTTCGTCGCCGGGGATGCGCCCGCGGGCCAGCACCCCCAGGACAAGGCGGGGATCGCTGCGGCGCTGGCCGATACCGAATTCGCGATCCGCGCCGAAGAGGCGACCAACACCCTGTTCGCGCGGTGGCGGTTCCTGCACATCCTGCTCGGCTGTCTCATCTTCGCGCTGCTCGCGCTCCACGTCGGCGCGGCGATCTATTACGGGCTGCGCTGGCTATGAGCTGGCAGCGTCTTTCCTACGCCGTCTTCATCGCAGCCCTGCTGGTGATGGTCGCCGCGGTCGCGATCCGGATGCGATCGGACGCGCCGAGGGATGCCGGCCTGGTGGCGCAGCTCGTCTCGCCCGGCCCGCTCTCGAGCGCGCACCAGTCCTTCGCCGGCCAATGCACGGCCTGCCACACGCCGGGCAAGGGCGTCGAAACCCGAACCTGTCTCACCTGCCATGCAGGCACGGATTTCGGGACGAAGCAGTCGACTCAGTTCCACGCGAAAGCGACGCAATGCACCTCCTGCCACGTCGAACATGAGGGAGAGCGCGGCATCATCCGCATGGATCACGCCGCCTTGCTCGACATGGCAAAGTGGCGGCAGCCTTCGGCGGGCATGTCGACAAACACTAGAAGCCTGACTCCCGAGACCGCGCTCAATTGCGCGAGCTGCCATGCGTTCCGCGATCCGCACCAGGCCCTGTTCGGCACCGACTGCGCGAGCTGCCACAAGACCGACAGCTGGAAGATCGTCAATTATCGCCATCCATCGGTCAATTCGACGCAGTGCGCCGAGTGCCACAAGGCGCCACCCAGTCACTTCATGGAGCATTTCAGCATGGTCTCGCAGCGCGCAGCCGGATCGAAAGCGCGCGTCGACCAATGCTATGCCTGTCACGCCACCGACAGCTTCAACAATATCCGCAAGCGAGGCTGGTATGATCACCATTGAGGCCGACTGGCTGAGCGCCTTCTTCCGGCTTGCGGTGATCGGCCTGGAACTGGCGGGCACGCTGACCATCCTCGTCGGCGCGGGGCTCGCAACCTTTCTGTTTGCGCGGCGGGCGAGGGCGGGCGACCGGACCGAGGCCTATAGCGCGTTCCGCTCGGCGCTCGGCCGCAGCATCCTGCTCGGTTTGGAATTTCTGGTCGCCGGCGACATCGTCAAGTCGCTGGTGATCAACCCGACGCTCGACGATCTCATCGTGCTGGCCGGGCTTGTGCTGGTGCGGACCTTCCTGAGCATCTCGCTTGGGGTCGAGATCAACGGCCACTGGCCTTGGGAGGAAACCCGGATGGCGCGGGAGAAGGCGCGTGCTGCGGCGTTGGATGGGTCGCCTATGACGGCTGAGGCCGCCGGACGCGGCGCAGCGCTCAAGGGATAGCAGATGGGAGGTGCATGATGATCGAGAGACGCGAATTGCTGATGGCCGGCGCCGGCCTCGCCGCCGCTGGAACGCTGGCTGTGCCGGCGGCGGGGCAGCAGCATCGAATGGACGGGATGGCGATGTCGATGACGGACTGCATCGACGATTGCGTGGCTTCTCACCGCATGTGCCTGGAGACCGCCGCCTGGCTGACCAAGCAAGGCGGCGCGTCAGCCACGGCGTCGCTGATCGCCATGCTGAACGACTGTGCGGAACTGTGCCAGGCGACCGCCAACTCGATGCTGCGCGAATCCTCCCTCCATACCATCCTGTGTCGCGCCTGCGCTGACGGCTGCGAACGATGTGCGCGGGAATGCCTGAGCCACGTCGTGGGCGAGCGGATCAAGCGTTGCTCGGCTACCTGCAAGGATTGCGCCGCCAGCTGTCGGATGATGGCGGACATGGCCAGCTGAGTGTCCTAGAACGCGCCCAGGCGTAGTGGGGTCAAGCAGCTCCGGCACGATTGAAGCGATCCGTCGGCTCCACAATGTGGGACCGCTGCGAAGCTGGGTCGTACGGGCGCGAAAGCGGGACTGGTTAGGTATCGGCGGTAGCGCTTTTAGACTAGCCAGGCAGCGATCGCGCCAACCACCGACTTGGTTTCGGCAACGTCGCGGACTTGCACGGTATCCAGCCCGAGGTGCTTGGCCGGATAATCATTTCCGCCCGGGAAGATCGCGTCACCGAAGAAGATCATCTTGTCGAGTGCGACGCCGGTCTGCTCGGAAAGGCGCTTGAGGCCATAGGCCTTGTCTATCCCTTCGCGCGTGATGTCGATCGATGTCGCCCCGCCGATATTGATGCCAAAGCCTGGCAGCAACGGCTGGAGCAGGGCCTGCAATCTCTTGCGCTTGGCGTGATCGGGATCCCACGTGTCCTTGGCCTCGAGCGGCGCTTGCTGACCGAGCGCGGAGAATGTGATCTGGCTGCCGCGATCCTCGATCTGCTCGCCCCAGATGTTCTCGTTTGCATAGCCCGCCTGCTCGACCGTCTTGGTTAGTGCTTCGCGGATGCGCTGGCTTTCGTCGCCGGTGAACAGATCGGCATAGATACGCGTCCATACTTAAACCCCGAGGCCTCCGACAAACCCGGGGCGGTTCAAGTTGATCAATAATCAGCCAGGCGAGCGTTCAATCACTGCGGCACCGATCCGAGTGAGCGTCTATTCCGACAATTTAGCCTGGGCCAGTCCGAGTGGCTGGTTCGGCGGTGGGCCTTGCCACGATCGCGCCGAAGCAAAAGCGGCGTGCGATTTACGTTTCGCTGTTCGCCAACTGCAGCAGGCGGCGTCGCTTTGCAGTGCTCGGGCTAGGCGGAGGCTTTGATGGCCGCCGTCTTCGGCCATCCGCGCCCAGCTTTTGCTAGTAGCCGAACTAAAGCGGACATTGCAGGCTGACCGCCAGCTTCGCAAATTACGTATACTGCCACCTCCAGGCCGATACCATCTCAACGGCAAGCTCCCTGGGGAGCGAGAATCGACCGGGCATGTGTCCGGTCGAACTGAAACTCAGACTTGAAGGAATCATATTTGCGCAAGAAAGCAGCGATTATCGCTTCGCTCGCAGCCTTTGGCGTCCTTGCCGTCGGCGCCGGGCCAGTTCTCGCCGATGGGATGCCGCCGGGCATGCCCGACCTTGAACAGACGCTCAAGGCGAAGCCGGCGCCGGCTCGGTCCGACACGGCCCAGATGCAAGGAATGCGACACCGCGAAGTACGGATGCACGGTGAGATGATGCAGGACCATCGGATCGCTATGCGGGAGATGGGAACCCAGGACGGAGCCTCCCGCATGTTGCATAGGTCGCGGGGCGGTTGCTGACCCTGCATTAAGCCAGCTCCGACCACGAGGCTGGGCGGCCAACGACCGTGGCCTAGTTCAACCGCAGCTTTGGCCCGCCGTTCTCCCACGGCGGGCCAATTGGCTTTTGCACTTCGCTGCCGGCCGCCATCAAGCGGGATCATGAATTCGCTTGAACTTGGGCCATGGTCCACCCCGCACGATCCCGCTCATGCTTGTCGCGATCCAAAGCGGATTCGTAAGTTACGTATACAGACTGCGTCTCGCTAGCAGCATTGAAGCTTCGGAATTGCCGGGATCGGAACGTCGACCGGGCAACAGGACGAACACTCGGAGACCCTCAATGCGACAGACGACATTTCGCGCGGCGACCATCAGCCTCTTCGCGACGCTAACCTTCGCCGCCGGCACCGCTCTCGCCCAGTCGACGCCCGCGCCCGCGCAGACTGCGCCGGCCCATGCCCACCAGCAGGGCATGGATCATGGCGGGCAGCAGATGCACGATCAGATGATGAAGGATCATCAGGCCGGCGCGCAGAAGCAGCAGCGGCAACCGGCCCAGCAGGATCAACAGGGCATGTCGGGGATGGCCGGCATGTCCGGCGGGTCGCCTGCATCGAACGGCTCGGGCATGGCCGGTAAGGCGAAGAGTGGCTGCTGCAAGATGCCGATGAAGAAGGCCAAGCCGGCCGCGAAGAAGACCGCCAAGCCCATGGCCGACAAGCCGATGAGCGACATGTGAAGTTTCCAGCCCCGATAAAACACCCCCCGGGGCTGAGGGCCCGCCGCCGCCCCCGCGGCGGGCCAGTTCTTTGACGATGCCCAGCGTCGCCCCGTGCTCCCAACTTTCAAAGCCGGGACCGAGCAACTGACGTGAGAGAGGAAACAGTGATGCGAAAACATCTTGGCGTCGGTGCTGCTGTTGGCTTTCTGCTCTTTGGCAGCACGCCGCTCCTCGCACAGGGTATCGGCCATAGCTTGTTCATGCGCGGCAAGATCGTCCGTACGGATGCGGGCGGCACAGTGGCCTGCCTGGGCAAAGCCGATGGCGCGCACATCGGGCAGATACTCGAAGTCTATCACGCAACGCCGCGCCACCGCCGCCTTGTCGGTCATGTCGAAGTCGACCAGATTTTCGACGACCATTACGCTCATTTCCGCGTGAGGGACGGGACGCTTCAGAAAGGCGATTGGGTGAGCCTAAAGCGCTTCCGGGCGTAACGCCAGAATTGGAATGCCAAGCGCCGCCCTCCCCAAAAGAAGAATCAGCCGAGTAGCGTGTCTCGGCATAATTCCGATCATGCGTGCGCGAATAGGTTCGGGAGTCGATGAATACTCATCGGCTCCGTTGGCGTGTCTGACACTCAAAGCCCGCGACACCGATGCCAGACTAACTTCTGCGGAACTTACTTATAGGCCGCCCGGGCAAAGAGATTACTCCGTCAGGCCATCGATAGAGATGGAGTCAGGTTATGTTCGAGAAGGCGATCGGGACCATTAACGCGGCGGCCTCCTTCCGACACCGCTATGATAATTTCATCGGTGGTCGATGGAGCGCTCCTGCGAGCGGCGAGTATTTCGCGGACACGAGCCCGATCAATGGCGCCCAGATCGCCGAGTTCGCGCTGTCGACGCCGGAAGATGTCGAGCGCGCGCTCGATGCGGCGCACGCCGCCAAGGATCAATGGGCAAGGATCGCGCCCGCCGAACGCGCCAGGATTCTCAATCGCGTCGCCGACCGGCTCGAAGACAATCTGGAGTTGCTGGCACTTGCCGAGACGATCGACAATGGCAAGCCGATCCGCGAGACGCGCGCTGCCGACGTGCCGCTCGCGATCGACCATTTCCGCTACTTCGCCGGCTGCATCCGGGCGGAGGAAGGCGGCATCTCGACGATCGATGCGGACACCATCGCCTATCATTTCCGCGAGCCGCTCGGCGTCGTCGGCCAGATCATCCCGTGGAACTTCCCGCTGCTGATGGCGGCGTGGAAGATCGCCCCGGCGCTGGCGGCGGGCAACTGCACCGTCATCAAACCCGCATCCCAGACGCCGCTCACCTTGCTGATGTTCGCCGAGCTCACCGCCGACATCCTGCCGCCCGGCGTGCTCAATGTCGTTACCGGCCCGGGACGGACCGTCGGCCAGGCGATCGCCGCCAATCCGCGCATCGCCAAGGTCTCGTTCACCGGCGAGACCGTCACCGGCAAGCAGATCATGCATGCGGCCGCCGACCATCTGATCCCCCAGACTATGGAGCTTGGCGGCAAGTCGCCGAACATCTTCATGGCGGACGTGCTCGACGACGACGATGCCTTCTTCAACAAGGCGCTCGAAGGCTTTACTTTGTTCGCGTTCAACAAGGGCGAGGTCTGCACCTGCCCGTCGCGTGCGCTGATCCATGAGTCGATCTTCGACCGCTTCATCGAGCGCGCCGTGGCGCGCGTCGCCGCGATCCGCCAGGGCGATCCGCTCGACCCCTCGGTCCAGGTCGGCGCGCAGGCGTCGGAGGACCAGCTCCACAAGATCCTGGGCTATATCGATATCGGCAAGGCCGAGGGCGCGCAGTGTCTGGTCGGTGGCGCCAGGGCGCTGCCGGGCGGTGCGCTCGACCAGGGCTATTTCGTGCAGCCGACGGTGTTCGTGGGTCAGAACCACATGCGCATCTTCCAGGAGGAGATCTTCGGTCCCGTCCTGTCGGTCACCACCTTCAAGACGGTCGAGGAGGCGATCGCACTTGCCAACGACACCGCCTACGGTCTTGGCGCGGGCGTCTGGACCCGGAGCGGCAACACCGCCTACCGGCTCGGCCGCGCGATCGAGGCCGGGCGGGTCTGGACCAACTGCTATCATCAGTACCCCGCCCATGCCGCCTTCGGCGGATACAAGGCGTCGGGCTTCGGGCGTGAAAATCACCGGATGATGCTCGACCATTATCAGCAGACCAAGAACCTGCTCGTCTCCTATGACGAGCACGCGCTCGGCCTGTTCTGACCCCTCGCTCAAAGGAGAAGCGGACATGGCGAAAACCATGAAGGCGGCGGTCGTCCGCGAATTCGGCAAGCCCCTGGTCATCGAGGAGGCGCCGATCCCGGCGGTCGGCCCCGGGCAGATCCTGGTCAAGATTGCGGCAACCGGCGTGTGCCATACCGACCTGCACGCGGCAGAAGGAGACTGGCCGGTCAAGCCCAACCCGCCCTTCATTCCTGGCCATGAAGGCGTCGGGCATGTCGCCGCCGTCGGTGCAGGCGTCACCCATGTGAAGGAAGGCGACCGGGTCGGTGTGCCCTGGCTCTACACCGCCTGCGGGCACTGCGTGCATTGCCTGGGTGGCTGGGAGACGCTTTGCCACGAACAGCAGAACACCGGCTATTCGGTCAATGGCAGCTTTGCCGAATATGTCCTCGCCGATCCCAACTATGTTGGTCACCTTCCCGACAATGTCGACTTCCTCGACATTGCGCCGATCCTCTGCGCGGGCGTCACCGTCTACAAGGGATTGAAGGCCACCGAGGCCCGACCCGGCGAGTGGGTGGTCGTCTCCGGCATTGGCGGGCTCGGCCACATGGCGGTGCAATATGCCCGAGCCATGGGTCTCAATGTGGCCGCGGTCGACATCGACGATAGCAAGCTCGACCTCGCTACACGCCTTGGCGCCACACTGACGGTCAACGCGCGCAACGAGGACCCTTCGGCAGCGCTCAAGAAAGCCATTGGCGGCGCGCACGGGGCGCTGGTGACCGCCGTTTCGCCCAAGGCGTTCCAGCAGGCGCTCGGCATGGTCCGGCGCGGCGGCACGGTCGCGCTCAACGGCCTGCCGCCGGGCGACTTCCCGTTGTCGATCTTCGACACCGTGCTGAACGGCATTACCGTGCGCGGCTCGATCGTTGGCACGCGGCTCGATCTGCTCGAGGCACTGGCGTTCGCCGGCGAGGGCAAGGTCAAGGCCACGGTCCATGCGGACAGGCTCGAGAACATCAACGACGTCTTCTCCCGCATGCATCATGGCGACATCGAGGGCCGGATCGTCCTCGACCTCGCCTGAAGCCGACTTCGCGAAAGTACAGTTCATGTCTCCCTTACATATCCGGCCGATCGCGCGGCGCCGTTTCGTCCAGGGGCTGGCGATCGGCGGCGCGGTCGCCGGTTTCGCCCCGGCGCTTCTCGCGCGATCCGCACCAACCTTGCCCGCTGAGCTGAGCGGGACCGAGTTCGACCTCGAGATCGCCGAGCTGCCGGTCAACTTCACCGGCAAACGCCGTATCGCGACCGCCGTGAACGGCAGCGTGCCCGCGCCGGTCCTGCGCCTGCGCGAAGGCGACACGGTCACGCTGCGCGTACGCAACGGCCTCAAGGAGATGTCGAGCATCCATTGGCACGGCATCATCGTGCCGGCGGAGATGGACGGCGTGCCCGGCATCAGCTTTGCCGGCATCGCGCCGGGCGAGACCTTCACCTATCGCTTCGAGGTCCGCCAGAGCGGAACCTACTGGTATCACGCTCACACGCTCGCCGAGCAGACGGGACTCTATGGAGCGATCATCGTGGAGCCAAAACAGGTGCCGACGGCGCGGGCGCCCGATCGCGACTATTGCATCGTGCTCAGCGACTGGTCGGACGAGCCGCCGTTGCAGATCTTCCTCAATCTCAAGAAGCAGAGCAGCTACTATAATTTTGCGCAGCCGACCGCCGGCGATTTCCTCAAGGATGTCGGCACCATGGGCTTGGGCAAGGCGCTCGAGCGGCGGCGGATGTGGAACAGCTCGCGGATGAACCCGACCGACTACAGCGATGTCTCTGCCGCGACCTACACCTATCTGATGAACGGCGCGCCGCCCGCCGGCAACTGGACCGGTATCGCCGCGCCCGGCGAGCGCGTGCGCCTGCGCTTCGTCGGCGCGGGGACGGCGACGTTCTTCGACGTGCGGATCCCCGGGGTCGAGCTGACGGTCGTATCGACCGACGGGCAGCCGGTCGAGCCGGTCACGGTCGAGGAATTCCGGATCGGCCCGGGCGAGACCTACGACGTCGAGTTCACCATGCCCGAGGGCGGCGCCCGCACCATCTTCGCGCAGGCGATCGATCGGAGCGGCTATGCGCGTGGCACGATCGCACCGGCCCCGGGCATGGCGGCAGCCGTGCCGCCGCTCGATGCCCGGACCTGGCTCGAGCCGGTCGACATGATGGGCGCGATGGCGACGATGGGCGCAATGGGAGGCGACGCGCATGCCGGGCACGGCATGACCGAGATGCCGGCCAGGGCACGGCACGCCCGCACCGAATATGGCGCCAATACCGACATGCGCGTCGACTATCCGCGCACCAATCTGGACGATCCCGGCGCCGGGCTGCGCCGGCGCGGCTGGCGCGTGCTGACGCTGGCCGATTTGCGCACGCCGGGCGGCGATCCGGACCCGCGCGAGCCCGAGCGCGACATCGAGCTGCATCTGACGGGCAATATGGAACGGTTCATCTGGTCGCTCGACGGCATCAAGCTCAACGATTCCAGGCCGCTTCATTTCAGGCCGAACGAGCGGCTGCGCGTCACCTTCGTCAACGACACGATGATGGCGCATCCGATGCATCTGCACGGCATGTGGAGCGATGTCGAAGGCCCGGACGGCGCCTTCCAGGTCCGCAAGCATACGGTGGTGGTCCAGCCCGCCCAACGGGTGAGCTTCCGCGTCACCGCCGACGCCATGGGCCGATGGGCCTTCCATTGCCATCTGCTCTATCACATGGCGGCCGGCATGTTCCGGGAGGTGGTGGTCGCATGATCCGGATTTTCCCCTCGCGCGGCATCGCTCTTGGCGCTGCCCTCTTCCTGGCGCCGGCGATCACGGCTCCCGCCCTCGCGCAGGATGCCTCGCCCCCGTCGCCCGCCGCCACCCCTGCCCAAACGGCCACTCCCGCTCAGCACACCCCTTCCGCGCAAGGCTCTCAGGACCATGCGGGCATGGACATGCCGGGCATGGATATGACCGACACGAAGGCGTCCGGTAACGGCGCCACGATGGACATGGGCTCGATGCAGGGTGGCAAGGCCCCGCCGGACGCGCGCAACTCGGACGATTATGCCGACGGCTATCGCAACTCGACGCTGCCGGGCTATGAGATG
>NZ_LSJM01000356.1 GCF_001557215.1 Sphingomonas sp. CCH9-E2
ATCTTCTCCCCGCCATGCAACGTCGCCCCCGCCGCCACCGCATGCTCCAGCTGCTCCAGCACCGTGTCGCGCTGCTCAACGCTCGACAGCGGCCCCATCTCGACGCCGTCTTCCATCGGATCGCCGATCTTCACCGCGTCCATCGCCGCCACGAACTTCTCCGCGAACGCGTCATAGACATCGGCATGCACGATCATCCGCTTGGCACAGATGCAGCTTTGCCCGGCATTCTGGATGCGCGCCTTCACCGCCGTCTTCACCGCCGCATCGAGATCGGCCGAGGGCATGACGACGAACGGGTCCGACCCGCCCAGTTCCAGCACCACCTTCTTGAGCGCGCGCCCGGCGGCTTCGGCCACCTTGGCCCCCGCCCCCTCGCACCCGGTCAGCGTCACCGCGACCACGCGCTTGTCGGCGATGATCCGCGACACCTTGTCCGACTTCACGGCCAAATTCTGGAACAGCCCGTCCGGCGCGCCCGCCGCGCTGACCATCTGCTGGATCAGCGCCGCGCACCCCTGCGTCAGCGAGGCGTGCTTGAGTAACCCGACATTCCCCGCCAAAATCGTCGGCGCGAGCCAGCGCACCACCTGCCAATAGGGAAAATTCCACGGCATGATCGCCAGGATCGGCCCGAGCGGCAGCCAGTGCGTCACCACCCGCCCGTTCGGCAGTGCGACTTCTTCACCCTTCAGAAAGTCCGGCCCATGCTCGGCATAATAGCGGAAGCCCACGACGCATTTCTCCACCTCGGCCACCGCCGACGCCAGCGTCTTGCCCATCTCGCGCGTCGCCGTCTCGGCAAGGTGCTGCTTCCCGGCCTCGAACCGGTCGGCAATCGCGTTCAGCAACGCCACCCGCTGTTCCACCGGACTGACCCGCCACGACGCAAACGCCGCATCCGCGCGCACCAAAGCCGCCTCGACGCCATCGCCGTCCAGTTCGGCAAAGCGCTCACCCGGTTCGCCCGTCGCCGGATTGATGCTGGTAAACATGCGCGCACTCCTTTGCAGGCCATATGGGAACGCTCCGCCAATCGCGGGAGGTTGAATTGGTTCCGCCGCCATCGCATAGCATCGCCATGACCGACCAGATCGACATCGCCGCCCTGTCCTTTGAAGACGCCCTTCGCGAACTTGAGCGGATCGTCGGACAGCTCGAAACCGGCGATGTGCCGCTCGATCAGGCGATTACCCTGTACGAGCGCGGCGACGCGCTGCGCCGCCAGTGTCAGGCCCGCCTCGACGCGGCTCAGGCGCGGATCGAACAGGTGCGCGCCGACGCCAGCGGCATCGTCACCGGCACCACCCCCTTCGCCGCAGGATGAGCGCGGACGTGGCCGACGCCAGCCAGACCCTCGAAACCGCGCTGCGCGATGTCGCGGCAGAGATCGACCGTCAGTTCGATCACTTCCTCGCGGTCCCCGCCGACCCGCGCGCGCGCCTCTATGAAGCGATGCGCCACGCCGCGATCGGCGGCGGCAAACGGCTGCGCCCGCTGCTCACCTTCGCCACGGCACAGCTGTTCGCGGTCGACCGCCGCTGCACCGCGCGCGTGGCGACGGCGATCGAGGCGATCCATGTCTATTCGCTGATCCATGACGATCTGCCCGCGATGGACGATGACGATATGCGCCGCGGCAAGCCGACGGTGCACAAGGCATTTGATGAGGCGACCGCGATCCTCGCCGGCGACTGCCTCCACGCGCTCGCCTTCGAAATCCTCGCCGATCCCGACACCCATGCCGACCCGTTCGTCCGCGCCGAACTGATCGCCGATCTGGCACAGGCATCCGGCCCCTCGGGCATGGCGGGTGGCCAGATGATGGATCTGGTTGCGGAGAATACCAGCTTCGACCTCGCCACCGTCACCCGCTGCCAGGCGCTCAAGACCGGCGCGCTGATCGCCTGCTCGGTCGAGGCCGGCGCGATCCTCGGCCGCCTTCCGCCGGAGGGGCGCACGGGCCTGCGCGGCTATGCCCGCGACATCGGCCTCGCCTTCCAGATCGCCGACGACATTCTCGACGTCGAGGGCGATCAGGACGCGGTCGGCAAACAGCTGCGCAAGGACGAAGCGGCGGGCAAGGAAACCTTCCTCTCCCTTCTCGGCATCGACCGCGCCCGCGAACAGGCCCAGCTGCTCGTCGATCAGGCGATCGCCCACCTTCACAGCTACGGCCCCGAAGCCGACCTCCTCCGCGCCATCGCCCGCTTCGTGCTGGAACGCGACCGCTGACCCGCCCGCTCACCCGATAGGGAGCCGAACCCATGACCACCCGCACCGGCGTCTATCCCGGCACCTTCGATCCGATCACGCTCGGCCATATGGACATCATCCGGCGCGGCGCAAAGCTGGTCGACCGGCTCGTCATCGGCGTGACCACCAACCCGTCGAAGAACCCGATGTTCACGGTCGAGGAGCGGATGGACATGGTCCGGCGCGAGGTCGCGGACCTCGACGGCGAGATTCACGTCGTCAGCTTCGATTCGCTGCTGATGGACTTTGCCGAGCGTGAGGGCGCGAGCATGATCGTGCGCGGCCTGCGCGCGGTCGCAGACTTTGAGTACGAATATCAGATGGCGGGGATGAACCAGCAGCTCAACGGCCGGATCGAAACCGTCTTCCTGATGGCCGACGTCTCGCTCCAGCCGATCGCCAGCCGCCTGGTCAAGGAAATCGCGCTGTTCGGCGGCGAGATCGCCAAGTTCGTCCCCCCCACCGTCCGCGACGAGGTGGTCGCGCGGGTAGAGAAGATCGGCCGCAAGGGCAGCTGACCGCCTCCCTAATCCTCCCCCGCCAGGGGGAGGTGTCGCTGCAAGCGACGGAGGGGGAGGACGGCTGTGTCCCCCGCCTTCATGCGACAACCCTTCCTCCCCCCCGTGACGCTTCGCGTGCCACCTCCCCCGGGCGGGGCAGGATAGAGACGAGCCGCAAAAACCGCTTTCCTACAAACCCCCAACCGGCATAGCCTCGAATCACGATGGCCGCACGCGGCACATCCGTGGCCGGAAGCTGACAGAATAAAGCGCGTTGCCCGTAACTTTGTCAGCTTTCGGCGCGGTCGCAATCGCCGGTGCAGGTGCCCGCCGCATTCACTTTGCCGCAAGCGGCGATTTGCTCTAAGCCGCTCCAGTTTTATAAGTCCGGTGGGGATGTCGATGCGTCTTGTTGCCCTGTTTCTTGCCCTGCTGACGTCGCTGTTCGCGATGCCGGCCGCAGCTCAATATGTCCCCGGCCCGGCCGGCCGCGCTGCGCCTCCCGCGACCACGGACAAAGAGAATCTGTGGATTCTCGACCTGTCGACCGGCGGCCGCGTCACCATCTGGCTGCGCCCCGATGTCGCGCCCAAGGCGGTCGAGCGGATCAAGGAACTGACCCGCCGCAAATTCTATGACGGCCTGCTCTTTCACCGCGTGATCGACGGCTTCATGGCACAAGGCGGCGATCCCAAGGGCGACGGCACCGGCGGCAGCGACCTGCCCGACCTGCCCAAGGAGTTCAACTACCTCCCCCATGTGCGCGGCGCGGTCGCCGCGGCGCGCGCGGAGGATGAAAATAGCGCGAACAGCCAGTTCTTCATCATGCTGGCCCCGCGGCTTCAGCTCGACCAGAAATACACCGTGTTCGGCCGCGTGCTCGACGGCATGCAGTGGGTCGACGCGATCCCGCGCGGCGAGCCGCCGGCGGACCCGGCCCGGATCGTCCGTGCCTATATCGCCGCCGACAATCCCCCGCCCTTCACCGCGGCGCCGGCAACCCCGGTCACGGAACCGGCGGCACTTCCGGCTGGCCCGGGCAAGTGACTCCAATCCTCCCCTGCGATGCGGGGGAGGAATGAGACAGACGCAATGAACGTCGACCTGTTCGATTTCGAGCTGCCGCCGGAGCGGATCGCTCTGCGCCCGGCCAGCCCCCGCGATTCGGCCCGCCTCCTCCTGCTCGACGGCGACAAGACCGACGACCGCATCGTCACCGACCTCCCCGCCCTGCTCCGCGCCGGGGACATGCTGGTATTCAACGACACCCGCGTCATCCCCGCCCAGCTCGAAGGGACGCGGGGCGCCCGAGAAGACGACGCGCAAGGCGCGTCTGGGGCCAGGATCGGCGCGACGCTGCACAAGCGCGAAGGCCCGCGCCACTGGATCGCCTTCATCCGCAACGCCAAACGGCTGAAGGTCGGCGATACCATCGATTTCGGCAACGAAGTCACCGCAACCGCCGAAGCGCGGCATGACGATGGCAGCTTCACCCTGTTCTTCCCCGGCGACGAACCGGTCGAGCTGCTGCTGGAGCGCGCCGGGCGCATGCCGCTCCCGCCCTATATCGCCGCCAAGCGTCCAACCGACGAACGCGACGCCGACGATTACCAGACGATGTTCGCCGACGAACCCGGTGCCGTCGCTGCCCCCACCGCCGCTTTGCACTTCACGCCGGGGCTGATGGCCGCGCTCGATGCCGCCGGGATCGGCCACACCACGCTGACGCTGCATGTCGGCGCGGGCACCTTCCTGCCGGTCAAGGCCGACGATACCGACGACCACAAGATGCACGCCGAATGGGGCCGTATCGACGCCGCCACCGCCGACCGGCTCAACGCCGTCCGCGCCGCCGGCGGCCGGGTCATCGCCGTCGGCACCACCAGCCTGCGCCTGATCGAAAGCGCGGCGGGCGAAGACAATGTGATCAGCCCGTTCGAAGGCGACACGTCGATCTTCATCACCCCCGGCTACCGCTTCAAGGGGATCGACGGCCTGATCACCAACTTCCACCTGCCGCGTTCGACCCTGTTCATGCTCGTCAGCGCCTTGATGGGGCTGGAGCGGATGCAGGCCGCCTATGCGCATGCCATCGCCACCGGCTATCGCTTTTACAGCTATGGCGATTCGAGCCTGTTGCTCCCGGAGACCCGCGCATGATCGCTGCCCTCGCCCTGCTCGCCGCGCTCCAGCAATCGCCGGAGGACATGCCGAACCGTGCGCGGATGCCGGTCACCGTCGATCTGCGCGGCGGGCAACAGCCGGGCGCCGCCCCCGCCCCGATCCCGCTGATGATCGCCGAGCCGGTGGCCATGGCCATTGCGACGTTCGACAGTGATCAGGACGGCATCGTCACCCGCGCCGAGTTCGATGCCGGGCTGCGCCGCAGCTTCGAGCTCAGCGCCAAGGGCCAGCCTGCGCTCGGCTATATCGCGTTCGGCGACTGGGCAGAGCGCTGGCTCGGCAACCGCAACGCCCTGCCCAGCCCGTTTGAGGTCGATGCCGACGGCGACAATCGCATCACGCTGACCGAGCTTCAGGCGCGGTTCGATCTGTTCTTCACCCGCTTCGACGCCGACAAGGACGGGTCGCTGCGTCGCAGCGAATTGCTCACGGTGCGCACATTGCCCACGCCCGGCCAGCAGCCTGATCGTCGCAAGCGCGACCGCTGAACTGATGCCCTAGGGTCTGTACTCGACCAGCATGGGGTCGAGTACACACCCTAGCATCTCCTGCCGCACTGCGGCTAAGGTTGGCGCGATGCACGGCTCTCACCATCATCACGGCCCCGCCGGGCATAGCCATTCGGGCCATGGCCACTCCCATGCACCCGCCGATTTCGGCCGCGCCTTCGCGATCGGCACCGTGCTCAACCTCGGCTTCGTGCTGGTCGAGGGGCTGGCGGGTATTGCCACCGGATCGATGGCGCTGCTCGCCGATGCCGGGCACAATCTGTCCGATGTCCTCGGCCTGCTGATCGCCTGGGGCGGCGCATCGCTCGCCAAGCGCCCGGCTTCCCGGCGGTTCACCTATGGGCTGAGCAGCTCGACCATCCTCGGCGCGCTCGCCAATGCCGTGCTGCTGCTGTTCGCGGTCGGCGCGATCGCGCTGGAGGCGGTGCAGCGGCTCGGTTCCCCCGCCCCGGTTCCCGGCGCGACGGTGATGATCGTCGCGGGCATCGGCATCGTCATCAACACCGCGACCGCGCTGCTGTTCATGCGCGGGAGCAAGCATGATCTCAACATCCGCGGCGCCTATCTGCACATGGCCGCCGATGCCGCGGTCTCGGCCGCCGTCGTGGTTGGCGGCGCGCTGATCCTGTTCACCGGCAAGGCGTGGATCGACCCGGCGCTCAGCCTGTTGATCGTCGCGGTGATCCTGTGGAGCACCTGGGGCCTGCTGCGCGATTCGGTGGTGATGGCGCTCCACGCCGTCCCGCCCGGGATCGATGCGGAGAAGGTGGAGCACGCGCTCACCGCCCTGCCCGGCGTCGCGCGCGTCCATGACCTGCATATCTGGCCGATGAGCACGACCCGGGTTGCGCTGACCGCGCACCTCCAGATGGCCGACGGTCACCCCGGTGACGCGTTCCTGCACGATGTCCAGCACCGGCTGGAGCATGAGTTCGGCATTCACCACATGACGCTGCAGATCGAGATCGGCGACAGCGACCCGTGCCGGCTGCATGGCGGCCATGGAGCCGGACATGACTGAACCCGTTCAGCCGCTGCGCCTCGTCATCTTCGATTTCGACGGCACCCTGTCCGACAGCGGCAACTGGTTCCTGTCGATCGTCGATCACCTCTCCGACCGGTACGGCTTCCGCAAGGTCGCACCCGACGAGATCGAGCCGCTGCGCAAAATGACCTCGCGCGACGTGATCAGCCATCTGCGCATCCCGCGCTGGAAACTGCCGTTCATCGCCCGCTATGTCCGCAAGCTGTTCGGGCGCAACACCGACAAGGTGCATCTGTTCGCCGGGGTCACCGAGATGCTGGCCGCGATCGAAGCCATGGGCATCCCGCTCGCGCTCGTCACATCGAACAGTGAAGCGAATGCCCGCGCGGTGCTCGGCCCCGAAAATGCCGCGCGGTTCAGCTGGTGGGCGTGCGGCGCGTCACTGTTCGGCAAGGCACCCAAATTCCGCCAGGTGCTGCGCCAGAGCGGCATCGCGCCCGAACGGATCATCTCACTCGGCGACGAAACCCGCGACATCGACGCCGCCCGCGCCGTGGGCATTCGCGCTGGCGCGGTGCTATGGGGCTATGCCGAGCCCGAGGCGTTCGCGCACCTCAACCCCGATCTGGCCTTTTCCACCCCCGATCAGGTCGTGGCGTTCGTCCGCACGTCAGCCGACATGCACCGCCAGCCATAGCGTCGGCCCATGCGGATCGGTGCGCGTCACCCAGTGCCGCGTCCCGCCCGGGATCAGCAGATAGTCGCCCGGCGCCAACGGCGTTTCGGCACTATCTTCGAACCGGATCGCGGAGCTGCCCTTGAGCAGGATCACCCACTCGTCCGCGTCCTGCACCATCGGCGCATCTTCCGGCGTCGCCTGCCCCAGCGACACGATCCGCTCGATCCGCACCTTGGGCCGCGCGAGCAGATCGGTGAACACCTCCCCGCGCTTCGCCGAGGGCAGGCGCGCGAACAGGTTGTCGAGCTTCAGCTTGCGCAGGCGCGGTTTGGGCGCTGGCTTGGGCGGCGGCGGGGCCTTGCGCTTGGGCAACCCTTTCGCCGCCTCCTGCCAGTCGCTGCGCATCGCGCCGCGCAGATAGGTCTGGATATCCTCCGCGCTCGCGGTCAGCCCATCGGCACCGAACCCGAACAGCTGCTTGCCCGCAGCGTCGGTCAGCCCGAACTTTCCGAAATCGCCGCCCGGTTTGCGCCGCCGCGATTTGACCAGCTTCAGGCCCCGGTGGCGCGCCGATTCGCGCAATGCATCGTCAGCTTCGCTTGCCATTATCCCCTCAACGCAGCATCGGACGCCTATGTCCCGTTTCACCTTCACCATCCACGCCACCGACGGCAAGGCGCGCACCGGCACGATTGCGATGCAGCGCGGCGAAATCCGCACCCCCGCCTTCATGCCGGTCGGCACCGCCGCCACGGTCAAGGCGATGAAGCCGCAGGATGTGCGCGCATCTGGCGCCGACATCATCCTTGGCAACACCTATCACCTGATGCTGCGCCCAAGTGCCGAGCGGATCGACCGGCTCGGCGGCCTGCACGGCTTTATGGGCTGGGACCGCCCAATCCTCACCGACAGCGGCGGATATCAGGTGATGAGCCTGTCTGACCTCACCAAGCGCAGCGAGGAAGGGATCGTCTTCAAGTCGCATCTCGACGGGACGCGCCACATGCTCAGCCCCGAGCGCTCGATGGAGATTCAGCGGCTGCTGGGGTCCAACATCGTCATGGCGTTCGACGAACTGGTCCCGACCACCTCGACGCGGGAGGTTCAGGCGGCGGCGATGGAACGCTCGATGCGCTGGGCCAAGCGGTCGCGCGACGCGTTCGACGCAGGCGGCGAGCATGCCGCCAACAACGCGCTGTTCGGCATTCAGCAGGGCGCGCTCGACGAAGGGCTGCGCAAGGCCAGCGCCGACGCGCTGCTCGACATCGGCTTCGACGGCTATGCCGTGGGCGGTCTCGCGGTGGGTGAGGGGCAGGAGGCGATGTTCGGCTGCCTCGACTATGCCCCCGGCCAGCTCGACGCGACCAAGCCGCGCTACCTGATGGGGGTCGGCAAGCCCGACGACATTGTCGGCGCGGTCGAGCGCGGGATCGACATGTTCGACTGCGTCCTCCCGACCCGCTCGGGCCGCACCGGCCAGGCGTTCACGCGCAACGGCCCGATCAACATCCGCAACGCCAAATTCGCCGAGGATCAGACCCCGCTCGATCCCGATTCGCCGGTCGCCGGGTGGAGCAAGGCCTATCTCCACCACCTCGTCCGCTCGGGCGAGATTCTGGGCGCAATGCTGATGACCGAACATAATCTGTGGTTCTATCAGCGGCTGATGGCCGAGCTGCGCGCGGCGATTGCTGCGGGGCAGCTGACCGCCTTCGCCAATGAGTTCCGCGCAGCATATTATGGCGGCCGCGACTGATTGCACCCGCTCCATCGCTGCCCTACTCCTGTACCACCAAGGAGTATCCAGTGACCGACAAGACCGACGCCGCTGAAGAGATCGCCAACGAAATCACCGCCGCTGCGCGCCAGGCCCGCGAAGTCGCCGAACGTGCAGAAGGGACGCCCAAGCCCGGCGACGCGAAGAAATGGCCCCTGGCCAAGATCGGCATCGGCATCGGCTCCGCCGCGCTCGCCGCCGCGGTGATCTACGCCGCGCGCAGCCGCAAGAAAGACTGACCCCCTCCCCTCCCGACCGGAGACCGAACTGATGCGCCTCACCCGCACCGCGCTGTATCTCAGCGCCGCCCTGCTTCCCTTCGCCGCGCAGGCGCAACAGGCGGCGCCCGCCCCTGCCGCCGCCGCCCAGCCACAGATCGCCGTCGCCCCGCTCAACTTTACCGAGCGGACCCTGCCCAATGGCCTCAAGGTCTATGCGATCCGCGACACCAGCACCGCCAACGTGTCGGTCCAGGTGTGGTACGATGTCGGCAGCAAGGACGATCCGGCGGGCAAGTCGGGCTTTGCCCACATGTTCGAACATCTGATGTTCAAGGGCACCAAGAACCTGGTCGACGAACAGATGGACCGGCTGACCGAGGATGTCGGCGGGTACAACAACGCCTCCACCAATTCGGACTACACCAATTATTTCGAGGTCGTCCCCGCCAACCACCTCGAACGCCTGCTGTTCGCCGAAGCCGACCGCATGGCGAGCCTGGTGGTCGATGAGAAGGTGTTCGCCTCCGAACGCGATGTCGTGAAGGAAGAGCTGCGCAGCCGCGTACTTGCCTCGCCCTATGGCAAGCTCTTTTACATCTACTTCCCCAACATCTCCTACAGCGTCCACCCCTATGCCCGCCCCGGCATCGGCAGCATCGAGGATCTCGATGCCGCGACGATCGACGATATCCGCGCCTTCCACGCAACCTATTATCGGCCCGACAATGCCGTCCTGGTCGTGGCGGGCAATTTCGATCCGGCCCAGCTCGACAAATGGGTAGACAAATATTTCGCGCCAATCGCGAAACCCAACCGCCCGATCCCGCGCGTCACCGTTGCCGAGCCGCCGCGCACCACGGCGGTGCGCAAGACGGTCTATGAGGCCAACACCCCGCTGCCTGCGGTGCTGCTCAGCTATCAGCTGCCGCCCGACAACCATCCCGACATGGCCGCGCTCGCCGTGCTCGACGGAATCTTGTCGGGGGGTGAGAATTCGCGCCTCTACCGCAACCTCGTCTATCGCGATCAGCTGGTGGTGCAGGCCGACACCTTCCTCGATTCGCGCCAGTCGACCGGCGCTTATGCGATGTACGCGATCCTCGCTGGCGGGAAGTCGGCGGAGGACGGCGAAAAGGCCATGCGCCGCGAAATCGCCGAGCTGCGCGACACGCCGGTCAGCGCCGCCGAACTGGCCGAGGCGAAGAACGAGATCCTGACCAGCGCGCTCAAGAGCCGCGAGACGGCGGAAGGCAAGGCATCCACCCTTGCCGCGTCGATCATCGTCAGCCGCGATCCCAGGGCGGCGGACCAGCAGCTTGCCGCCATCGCCCGCGTCACCGCCGCCGATGTCCAGCGCGTCGCGCGCCAGTATCTCGGCGATAACCAGTCCGCTGCGCTCACCTATCTGCCCGAAGCGCCGAATGCGAAGGGCGACAGCGTCGGCATCGCCGACACGGTCAAGGTGGCGGCACTGGTCGCGCCCAAGGACATCGTGATCCACACCCAGGCCAGCCCCGAAACGCGCATCGCGGTCCCCGTGCCCGGCGCCCCGGTTTCGCCGACCATTCCCACCGCGGCGGAAAGCAAGCTCGCCAACGGCATGCGCCTGATCGTGGTCGAAAAGCGCGATCTGCCGATCGTCACCGCTACCGTCGTCGCGCCCGCAGGCGGTACGCGCGACCCTGCGGGCAAGGCCGGCACCGCATCGCTCGCCGCAGCGCTGCTGACCAAGGGCACCACCACCCGCTCGGCCGAACAGATTGCGCAGCAGATCGAATCGCTCGGCGGGTCGATCGGTGCCGGCGCCGACTGGGACGCGGCCTTCGCCACCGTGACGGTGAAGGCCGATCAGGTCGAACCCGCGCTCACCGTCCTCGCTGATGTCGCGCGCAACCCGGCCTTTGCGCAGGAAGAACTCGACCGTGCGCGCAAGCAGACGGTCGACGGCGTGACGGTTCAGCTCAAGGATCCCGCCGCGCTCGCCGGCATTGCCGCCAGCCGCGCGGTGTTCGGCAGCCGCGCTTATGGCAACATGCTGTCGGGCACCCCCACCTCGCTGCCGCGCATCACCCGCGATGACGTGGCCAGCGCCTATGCCCGCGCTTGGAGCCCCGACCAGTCGGCGCTGGTCGTCGTCGGCGACATCGCTGCCAAGGATGCAACCGCGCTGGCGCAGAAGCTGTTCGGCGACTGGAAGCCGGGGAACGTCACCTACGTTGCCGCACCGGTCACTGCGGCGCCCAAGCCGCGCGTCATCGTCGTCGATCTGCCCGAAGCGGGCCAGGCCGGCGTCGTCGTCGCGCGTCCGGGCATCGCGCGCACCGACAAGGATTTCTACGCGGCACAGGTCGCCAACGCCACGCTCGGCGTCGGCTTCACCTCGCGCCTCAACCGCGAAATCCGCATCAAACGCGGCCTGGCCTATGGCGCGGGCAGCAGCGTCGATGCACGCCGGTCACCTGGCATCGTCACCGCCTCGACCCAAACCAAGAACCCGTCCGCGCCCGAAGTGGTCAAGCTGATCGCGGAGGAGATGGCGAAGCTCGGCACCGCGCCGGTGCCCGCCGCCGAACTCGATTCGCGCAAGGCGGTGCTGATCGGCGGCTTCGGCCGCCGCATCGAACGCACCGACGGCATCGCCGGCGCGCTCGCCGACTATGTCGCCGACGGCGTCCCGCTCGGCACGCTGCAAAGCTACATACCGTCGATCCAGAGCGTCGATCCGGCGGCGGTGCAGGCCGCAGCCAAGAAGGTGCTCGATCCCGCCAGCGCGAGCATCGTCGTGGTCGGCGACGCCAAGACGTTCGTCGACGAACTGCGCAAGACCTACCCGCAGCTTGAGGTCATCCCGGCCACCGCGCTCAACCTGGACAGCGCGACGTTGAAGTGATGCCTTTAAGCCCCTCCCCTTCAGGGGAGGGGTTGGGGTGGGGCCTTATCCGCGCAGGCCATCGGTCTTGGAGGCACGTCCCACCAAAAGCTCAGATTTACCTCATGACACTCTCCAATGTGCCGCCTACCCGTTAGGCGGACATCTGGAGGGGCACATGACCGATGAGGGCATCGAACAGCTGAAGCGCTGGCTAAAGTGGTATGCTGCGCTCGCCATGGTCCCGTTCTGCTTTGGCCTTCTGGCAGTTTGGCTCCCATTCGTCCTGAGCTTGCTGATGCTAGTCGGCTTGTCAGCCGTCTATCTGATCGCGATAGCGGTTACCGTTCGGTGGTCCATCGCCGCATGGCGCACGACGCCTTTGGGCGACCCGCCGCTGCGTCGCGTCGGCGGGATCCTGATTCCGCCACTGATGCTCGCACCTGCGATCCTTGCCTTCTTTCCGCTCGGGCAGGCAGGCGGGCGCGTCGGTCACGTCGCGCAGATTGCCATCTATCATGAGCGGTTTGAGGAAATCATCGCCAAGGAAAAGGTCGCCCCATCCGCCGATGGTCAAGGCGAGTTCAAGGGAGTGTCCTACTGGACCGATCCCGGACCACCGGTGCGTGTTGCTTTCTTTCCAGAGGGGTTGCTCGATAACTGGACCGCACTGATCTACGACCCGACCGGCGAAATGATTCAGGCCGATGGCTTTGATCCAATCACGGGAAAATTCCGCGCGCCGGATCGCGTGACCAGACTGTTCGGCGGAGACCTGGTCTGGTGTCGGCCGGTGTGGAGAGACTATTATGAGTGTGGCTTCACCTAGTCCCAACACCCCTAATATTACCTTAACTATCAACCGTTTCACCCCGGGACGCGCCCAAATCCGCAGCAGAATTTAAACCTCCGCCACGCTATGGCGCAGGCTCGGGATTCTCCCGGCGGGACGAGCATGCTGCGGCGGATGACACGGGTACAGCTGAGGGGCCTTGCGGCGGCGCTGATCGCGTCGCTGATCGGTGCCGGCTTTTCCGCGCATGCCGGGCTGACCGCGCTGCACGCGTCCGAACAGGGCGCGCAGCGTGCCGGGCCGAAGCCGACCGGCTATGAGGCCGACGATCACTTCCCCGGTGCGGCCTTCTACCAGCTGGCCGATGACGATGCCGCCGTCCCTTCGGCCCAGGGCGCGACCGGCACCGTCGACCTGCCCGACGCGCCCGTTCCCGACGGCGCGGTGATCGATCCGACCATCCGCCCCGCACCGCCGTTCGAGCTGCGGGGATCGGCGCAGGACAAGGCCCGCGCGCTGCAGTGCCTTACCACGGCCATCTATTACGAGGCCGCGACCGAACCCGATGACGGCCAGCGTGCGGTGGCGCAGGTGATCCTCAACCGCGCGCGCCACCCCACCTTCCCCGCCACCATCTGTGGCGTGGTCTATCAGGGGTCGGAACGCGCCGGTTGCCAGTTCAGCTTTGCCTGTGACGGGTCGATGGCGCGCAAGCCGTCGCGCCAATATTGGGACCGCGCGGCGCGCGTCGCGTCGGCGGCGCTCGCGGGCGAGGTGTTCGCGCCGGTCGGCATGGCAACGCATTACCACACCCACGCCGTCACCCCGCGCTGGAACACCTCGCTGGTGATGACCGGCGTGTTCGGCGCGCATTTCTTCCATCGCTGGAAGGGCTATTGGGGCACTGGCGCTGCCTTCACGCAACACTATCGCGGCGGCGAGCCGGTCCCCGGCCCCAAGGTTCAGGTCGCGACGGCCACGCCCGCCCCGGATGCCGCCAAACCCGCGCCACAGCCGACCCCGGTCGCGGCGGTCGGCGCAGTCCAGCGCCCGGGCAACCCCCTGCTCCGCCCCACGCCCTCGGTCCCGATGCCGCGCACCGAGCGCCCCGCCCCGCGCAGGGCGGAAGCAGAGAGCGGCGATGTCCTCCCCCGCTATGCCGAGCCGGCGGAGTCGCAGGTGCTCGATCGCTGGAAGGACAGCGGCAAGCCGATCCGCTGACGCGAAACGGCCCCCGCACCGGGCTGCGGAGGCCGTCATCATCTGAGGTTATCGCTGAGGCTTAGCGGCGGTTCTGCCAGTCGCGGCGCTCCCAGCGGATTTTGCGTGCCAGAGCGTCAAAGCGCCGGTCGAGATCAGCCCGCTCAGCGACGGTCAGGCCAGGAGCAGTCCGGCGATAGCGCGCCTCGAGCGCCACGAGCCCACGGAACTCGGCCCGCAGGCGAACCGCCTCGGCACGGGTCAGCTGGCCGCTACGCACGCCCTGATCGATCCGGCGATCAAGCTGCGCCTGACGCTGGTTGATGTTCCACCAGCCATTGCCCGCACCCTGATTGTCCTGACGCTCCCAGCGGATCTTGCGCGACAGCGCGTCGAAACGACGGTCGAGGTCACGACGCTCGGCAACCGTCAGGCCCGGCGCCGAACGGCGATAGCGGATTTCGAGGTCCGCGATGCCGCGAAACTCCGCCCGGAGGCGCGCCGCCTCGTTCCGGTTGAGCTGGCCGGTACGCACACCCTGGTCGATCCGCTGATCGAGCTGCGCCTGGCGCTGGTTGATATTCTGCCAGCCCGCCTGCGCAGTGGCGGCGGGAACCGTGGCGGCGGCGATGCCGAGACCGGCAATCATCAGTGTGAACTTCTTCATCGAACGTCTCCTCTTCAAATTCGTCGCCGCATCGGCGGCTGTGTCCGTTATGGTGCCGGTATGTCGCAGCGATTTGGCGGGATTGTCGTTATTGTGTCGCGGCGTGTCGCACCGGCGACGGGTCCGTTCATATTGGTTAACCGGACCAAGTGTGCTATCTTGCCAAAACACCTCGAAGGAGCCATGTTGCCGTTATGCTGAACATTCTCTCGCTCATCACCGGTGCCGTTGCGCTCCTCATCGCGCTGATCGGCATTCTGCCCATCCCGCTGCTACCGCTGGTCAACTGGATCGCCTTCCCGATTGCAGTCGTCGGTCTGGTGTTCGGACTGTTGTCGAGCGGCACGGCCGGGCGGAACCTCAACATCGTCGTGCTCGTGATCAGCGGGCTGCGCCTGTTTCTGACCGGCGGCCTGATCTGATCTGACGGACGCGCCCCGGCCATGACAGCCGGGGCGCTCCATCACTTGGCTTAGCGGCAGCGCACGTTGCCGCGATCGATCGACGCGCCCAGCGCCGCGCCACCGGCTGCACCCAGCAGCGTGCCGAGCACGTTCGAGCGGCCATTCGACAACGCATTGCCCAGGAAGCCGCCGGCGATGCCGCCGACGATCAGGCCGGTCGTGCCGTCGTTGCGGCGGCAATAGTAACGCCCGTCGCGCCCGCGATAGATGCGGTCCTGCCGCGTCAGGCGACGCTCCTGATAATAGCGCCCGTCGCGATAATAGTCGTCGGCGTAGTAATAGCGCTGACCGCGCGCCGGGCGGTTCCAGTCATAGTTGCGATACTGACGCCAGTCGCGCAGCTCCTGTCGGCGATCCTGCCGCGCGTCGCGCACATCGCGGCGATATTCGCGCTCGGCAGCACGGCGCTCGGCGGGGGTGTCGGCGCGGCGCAGATCGCGGCGATAGTCACGCTGCGCGTCGCGCACTTCTTCGCGATATTCGCGGTTGGTCTCGCGCGGCGACTGCTGCGCCATAGCCGGGACCGGTGCCAGGGCAACCGACGCCATGATCGCGGCGATAAGGGGGGTACGCATGCAACTTCTCCTGCATCTTCTGTGCGGAGCTAAACGGCTCTGCCTGCAATGAGGTTGCGTGAACGAGAAACTACCCCGCGTTCATCAATCGGCCAGCTTCAGATGCGCGTGTCGCCGGGATAGGCGAACAGCAGGTCGGCATCGCTCGACGCGGTCAGCACCGCGCTGCCGCTGACACTCACACAGTCGCCTGCCCGCCACGCCACTCCATCGACATCGCCGCTGCCCCGCACCGGCACCAGCCAGCCCGTCGCGCCGTGCGGCAGCCGGATCATCCGGTCTCCGCCGATCCACCGCTCGAGCACGAATTTCGGCCCTTCGACCAGGATCGTGCGCCCATGCTCGACGATGCCGGGGCTTGCCAGCGGCACCCATGGCTCCAGCACCGCGACATCGACCCCGTCGTCGAGATGCAGCGCGCGCGGGCGCCCATAATCGTACAGACGATAGGTGGTTTCGCTATTCTGCTGCACCTCGATCAGCGTGATCCCCGCGCCGATCGCATGCACCGTCCCCGAGGGCGCGTAGAAGAAATCGCCGGCGCGCACCGGCTTCCAGTCGAGCAGGTCGACGATCGACCCGTCCCGCGCCGCCGCCCGCAGCATTTCGGCGTCGATCGGCCCGCGCGGCCCAATTGCGATCGTCGAGTCGGGTTCGGCGTCGAGGATCAGCCAGCACTCATCCTTGCCGCGCGGCAACCCCCGCGCCTGCGCCGCCGCGTCATCCGGATGCACCTGAACCGACAGCTTCTCGCTGGTGAACAGATATTTGATCAGCAGGTCGGGTGCGGCATCGCCGGGCGATTGGAACCACACCTCGCCCACCGGTTCGCCGTCAGGAGCCGGATCGTCAAAGCCTGGCCACAGCCGATGGCGGCCCCAGGGCTTTTCGACTCGGTGCATGGCGAGCAGTTGCGCGGGCATCGATACTCCAGGGTTGGGCACATCACGGTCTCGCGACAACGCCGGATTCTGGCCCGCGATCCCGTTCGCCGCAACCACCCCGAAAAAACATTTCGCCAGACCGCAAGGCTCGGCTAAGAACCGGCGCGATGCGTATGCTTTCCACCCGCTCGCTCGCGCTCGTCGCTGTTGCCATCGCCCTTCCGCTCGCCGGCTGCGCCAGTGGCGCGGGTAAGCGTGCCGACCTGCCCTATGTCGCGCGCGACGTCGGCACGCTGTACACCACGGCCAAGGACCGGCTCGACCGCGGCCAGTACAAGCTTGCCGCGGCGTTGTTCGACGAGGTGGAGCGTCAGCACCCCTATTCCGTCTGGGCGCGCCGCGCACAGCTGATGGGCGCCTTCTCCTATTATCTGGACAAGAACTACACCCAGTCGATCCAGTCGGCGCAGCGCTTCCTGGCCGTCCATCCCGGCAACCGCGATGCGCCCTATGCCTATTATCTGATCGCGCTCAGCTATTATGAGCAGATCAGCGACGTGACGCGCGATCAGAAGATCACGCAGCAGGCGCTCGATTCGCTCGGCGAACTCAACCGCCGCTATCCCAACACCCGCTATGCCGCCGATGCGCGGCTCAAGATCGACCTCGTGCGCGATCACCTCGCAGGCAAGGAGATGGAGGTCGGGCGTTACTATCAGGTGCGCGGCCAGTGGCTCGCCGCCGTGATCCGCTTCCGCACCGTGGTCGATCAATATCAGACCACCACCCACACGCCCGAAGCGCTAATGCGCCTGACCGAAAGCTATCTGGCGCTCGGCGTGAAGGACGAGGCGAAGAAGGCCGCGGCCGTGCTCGGCGCCAACTATCCCGGTACCGAATGGTATCAGCGCGCCTATGAGCTGGTCGAAAAGCATGGCGCGCCGGTCCCGGTGCCCGCGCTCGTTGCCCCCGCCGGTCCGCCGGCGCGCGACGAAACGCCCAGCCCAGCGCCCGCCACCAACTAAGCGCGCGACGCTCCTGACCAATCCCCTCTCCCATAGCGGAACAAAAAGGGGTAATGCGGGCGCATGCTGACCGCGCTTTCCATTCGCGACGTGGTGCTGATCGAGGCGCTCGACCTCGATTTCGGCGCCGGCCTCGGCGTGCTCACCGGCGAAACCGGGGCGGGCAAGTCGATCCTGCTCGACTCGCTCGGCCTCGCGCTCGGTGCACGCGCCGATAGCGGCCTGGTGCGACAGGGCGCGGCGCAGGCGGTGGTGACCGCCAGCTTCGAACCCGCCGACCCCGCCCCGATCGCCGCGCTGCTCGGCGACAGCGGCCTCGACCACGACCCGTCCGAACCGCTGACGATCCGCCGCCTGGTCAAGGCCGATGGCGGCAGCCGCGCTTATGTCAACGATCAGCCCGCCTCCGCCGGGTTGCTGCGCGAACTGGGCGCACTGCTGGTCGAGATCCACGGCCAGCATGACGATCGCGGCCTGCTCAATCCGCGCGGCCATCGCGCCTTGCTCGACAGCTTCGCGCGCGCCGACACCGCTGCCGTCGCCACGGCCCATCGCGCGCTGCGCGACGCCGAAGACGCGCTCGCCGCCGCGCATGCCGAACAGGAAAGCGCCGCGCGCGACCGCGAATGGCTCGAACACGCCGTCGCCGAACTCACCAAACTCGCTCCCGAACCGGGCGAGGAAGCCGTGCTCGCCGAACGCCGCGCGACGATGCAGCGCGGCGAGAAGATCGCGGGCGAGTTGCAGGCGATCGCCGAACTCATCGACGGATCGGACGGCGCGCTCACCCGGCTGCGCCAGGCCGCGCGCATCCTGGAGCGGATCGCCGAGGACCACCCCGCCCTCACCGAAGCCCTCGCCGCGCTCGACCGCGCACTCGTCGAAGCCGGCACCGCACAGGAAGGGATCGACACCGCCGCCGAGGCGCTCGCCTTCGACCCCGCCGCGCTGGAGGCGGACGAGGCCCGACTGTTCGAACTGCGCGGCCTCGCCCGCAAGCACCGCGTCCAGCCCGACGACCTCGCCGAATTGACCGCAACGCTCGCGACCCGGCTCGAGCGGATCGAGGGCGGCGAAGG
>NZ_LSJM01000036.1 GCF_001557215.1 Sphingomonas sp. CCH9-E2
CTCCCAACCCTCTCCCCTGAAGGGGAGAGGGCTAAAGAAGAAACCAATGCCCGACCTCAACCGCATCCTCTCCGCCAAGACTCCGCTGACCCTCGCCGGCGTCCCCACGGGCTTCCTCCCCTGGCTGCTCGCCGATCTCGCGCGCGCCAGTACGGCAGGTGCGGTCTATATCGCGCCCGACGAATCCGCGATGCGCGCCGTCGCCGGCACCGCGCCCTTCTTCGCGCCGGAGCTTGAGGTCATCCAGTTCCCCGCCTGGGACTGCCTCCCCTATGACCGCGCCAGCCCCACGCTGCGCGTCATGGCCGAACGCATGGCCGCCCTCGCCGCGCTTCAGGCAAAGCCGACCGGCCCGCGCCTGATCCTCACCACCGTCAACGCCGCAACCCAGCGCACCCTCACCCCCTTCCGCATCCGCCAGATGACCGCGCGCCTCGCACCCGGCGAGCGCATCTCGCTCGACAAGCTTGCCACCCTCCTCTCGTCCAACGGCTATGTCCGCACCGACACCGTCCACGACAGCGGCGAGTTCGCCGTGCGCGGCGGGCTGGTCGACCTCTTCCCCTCGGGCGCGGAACAGGCGCTCCGCCTCGATTTCTTCGGCGACGAGATCGAAAGCGTCCGCACCTTCGACCCCGCCGATCAGCGCACCACCGGCCGCGTCGACGGCTTCACCCTCCTCCCCGCCAGCGAAGCGCTGCTCGACGAAGACACGATCAAGCGCTTCCGCACCCGTTACCGCGAGAAGTTCGGCGCCACCGCCACCGGCGACCCGCTGTATCAGGCGATCAGCGAGGGCCGCCGCCTCGCCGGCATGGAGCATTGGTTGCCCCTGTTCGAAGAGCGGATGGAAACGCTGTTCGACCACCTCCCCGACGGCGCCGTCATCGTCCGCGATTCGGGCGAGGCGGGCGCCGCGGAATCGCGCTTCGAAGCCATCGCCGACTATCAGGCCAACCGCGTCCGCGCCCAGTCGACCGACGCCGGCAGCTACCGCCCGCTCGGCACCGATCAGCTCTACCTCCTCCCCGCCGAGTGGGAGACGCGCCTCAAATCCGCCCGCGCCCACCTCGCCACCCCGTTCCACGAGCCCGAAAGCGCCACCGTCCTCGACTTCAACGTCGACGGCCCACGCGACTTCGCCCCCGAACGCGCGGCCCAGACCAACATCTACGACGCCGTCGCCGCGCACCTGTCGGGCTTACGCATCGCGTCCAAAAAGCCGGTCTTGGTCAGCTACTCCAACGGCTCGCGCGACCGCCTCGCCGGGCTGCTCAAGGATCACGGCATCACGAATATTGCCTTCGCGGAAAGCTGGCAGGAAGCCCTCGGCGTCAGCACTCCCCTCCCGCTTGCGGGAGGGGCCGGGGG
>NZ_LSJM01000357.1 GCF_001557215.1 Sphingomonas sp. CCH9-E2
GCCGCCATATTCTCGGTCACTTCCTCGCCTTCGTTGACGAGTGCGGCTGCCGTTGCCGTTTCATTCGGGGCCGCCATGTTGGGCAGAGATGTCTCCCCACACGCTGCGAGCAGCATCGGCACGGTCAGGCATGCGAAGCGGATCATTCCCATTCGATTGTCTGAATCTCGCATAAGTGTTTGAAAACTCGATGGTAAGTACCCGGTCTGACGGTCATTCTCCGACTGTGAGGCCGTCAAAATGCTACGCTTTTGATTTCATTGAAAAAACTGCCAGAAAAAATATTTTCGCGGTTCCGGCATCTATCGAGGTCAATCGCCCCTCAGACCCGTTTTTTGCCTGCCCAGCGCAACTCCGGCGGCCGCCTGAAAGTACCGTCAGTCCTCCATAACAGGACTCAGTCTTCGGATCGAGTAGCCCGGGAACAGCAAAGGTGGCCAGCGCACGTCCGACGCCCCTAAACGTAGAACTTGAACGGCTGTCGCTCTGCTCCCGTAGCGCTGCCCATAGTTAGCACTTCGCCGACCTTGTCCGCGAAACGAATGGTGACCGGCAACCCGTCGCTGAAATTGCAGGCGTTGTAATTGATTTTCGTGAGACCCAGTATGTCTGCCAGCACCGTCTCGATGTAGGGATAGTCACCGCTCGCGCGGAGCACGGTCACGAACAACGGGTTCGGCGTCTCGGGACCGATATAGGTATCGATACGTGGCGCATACCCCGTGGTCCACAGATAAGCATCTTTGTCTCCGAGCTGGATCGCCGTGCCGCGCAGGCACGGATAATCGCCATCGCGGAAGAGCTTGGTCTCGCCGTGCGTCGATTGGATACGCACGCCTACGATATTGGTGCCGTCGGGCGCGGCTTTGCTAAAGGCCTCCCATTCCGCGTCGTTGAACTTGGTTCGGCCGTGAATGAACAGCTCTTTTGGATAAGTTCCGAAGCGTTGCTTGTAGGTATCCAGAACCGTCTTGATCAGGTTTTCGGCCGCCAGATCGCTGAGGTGAAACTCTCTGTTTTCAGTCTGCCACGGCCCGTTCGCTCCGCGAAAGACGACACCGTCTCCTTCGCTTAGGAACATCTGCGCCGCACAGCAGGCGTGATTGTCAGCGTGATTTGGAAGGAGCTTAAACACCAAGCCGACGTAGCAGACGCCTGGCCGCATACGGGCGATCTTCCACGGGGGTTCCGCCTGCGTTTTGTAGAACAGGCCTGTGGCCAAATTCCAAGCGACGGTGGCGGAATCCTGAGTGCCACGTTTCGGATATCCTGCCTTGTTCACGAACTCTTCAGGAGCAAGGGTTGTCTCGCGAACAAGCTGAGATGTCATGCCCAGCTTCAAAAGCTTCGCTTTGACCTGCCGGTGGAAGTCGGGAATGTCATCGAACACTGCTTCAAGCGTGTCATCAATAACACCGGCCAGTAGCGGAAGGTCGACGCGCCCCTTCTGGCGCCGGGACAATTCCCCCTTGAGAAGCTCGACCTTGCGGCGCTGACCCGCAACTGGGCGGCAGGTTTCGAAGACGATTTCCGGCACAACAAAGATCCAAACGTCTACCGTCCGCTCCTCATTTTTCGCGTGGCGTTCAATCGGGTCGATGAACAGCTTTGTTGTTGTGGCCACCGCCTCGTGATGGTTCTCGATCGCAATCGCAGCACGGATATCCGCAGGATCAATCTCGCATTTAATCATACCGCCGGGATCGGCGCGGATGCCGAAGGCCTCCTCGAGACCGGGAAAATCAGACAGATGAAGCCGGAACTCTTTGTCGCGCTGACCCCGAGGCGGAATTGCGACGGGATTGCTGATTGCATCGAGCCAGCGGCACAGGAGGTCTAGGCCATGTTTTGTACCAACCGCACCTATCGTAATCTGCGGACGATCAGGCTTTGACGCAGGCCCGTAAAGCGTAAGGCCGTCCTTCGGATGATCCGAAGCCTGCCCGTGCCCAAAACCCAGTGGTGGTTCCGGAATGTAGAGAACCGGAACGGATTTCTCGGAAAATTCGATCAAGCGTCCGCCTCCTCGAAGTGGCCGCCTAGCGTTGTGGGATCGGCTTCTTCCGCGTCCTCGCCCAGTCTGTTGGTCTGGCGCGCGGTTACAGGCGCTGTGAACTGGATAGGCATCGCATCGAGAGTAATGCTGCCGCCCGAGCCGACGGCAAGGTCGACATACGGACTGTCGCCAGCCAACAGCTCCATGAACGCCATCACACGCCCATGCCAAGCCTTATTCCGCCAAGCTGAACAGATCGAACGCCGAAGGCGAAACTGAGTTTTGGGGTCTGGAATAGCGATCGGCTTGTTGTGCTCGCCGATGTCAGAAAACAGCACACGGCCCTTGAGCCGCATATGAGGGTAAGGGAAGAGGCTGGGAATTACGCTTACACCGTATTCCCAGATCTTCTTGCGGGCGACACCGCGTAGCATTGAATTGCGGCTCTGACCCTGGCGCCCCCATGAGACGCGCTTCTTGAGGCCCAGTCTTTTGTCGCCAACGTGGAAGGACAGTCCGCTTGAGAACGAATGCGCAAGAAGCCCTTGGCGGGCGCAATGCTTCTCCCATGCCTGGCGCAAGAGATTCATCATGATCGACCGGGCATCGCGGCTGTCGATCCCCGCGTCCGATGACCCGTTCTCGAGTAGATCGAGAACGTCGAAGTCACGCTCGGCGTGAAACGGCCCCACCCGCTCGAAATGTTCCGCCAGGTCCATTGGGCTGGCGAAGGTCAGGAAACCGTCGCCGAATTCCGCCATCGGGTATTCGAAGGACGCGCCGAGCTTACGCAGCAACGTCTCATTGGCACGATTGTTAGGCACCAGTTGATTGAGCTTGTCCGGCATCCTCAATATCCGGAGCCAATTGGACGTCAGGACCTCGGGAACCGCCTCGATCTCGACTGCGCGCCGACGCAGATGAGCGGACCATTCGGGCTGAATGATGCCGCCGCCAGCCTTGGGCACATGCTGCCTTTCGAGCGATTTGAGCAAGCTTGCAAGCCCCGTCGCCCATCCGCTCTCGAAGTCGACATACTGCAGGCCGCCGATGCCGAAGAGCTTTTGGAAGGCACGAATCTTCAATGGAATGATGAAGTTGGGATCCTGAAGTTGTCTCGTCAGGTCTTCCGCGATGGCGATCTCCTCGCGAACACCCCTCCTGGCGAGCGTCTCGTCGCTACGGGACCCGCCGCCATCGGGGCTCAACAGATGGCATTCATCGAAGACCAACAGGCCAAGATCGCTCATGTCGGTGTCGGTGAAGCTCAGCAGCGCAAGGCATCGCTCGGGAGTCATCACTTCGATCGATTCGAGCTCTGGTCCGCGGATCAGCGCGGTGAGATCGCCATCGGCCGACACGACGCTGTCTATCAGACTCTCTGGAAAGCTCTCGGCAAGATCATCACGAAGCTGATCGACCAGAGCCAAGGTCGGGACGAGGAAGATGACCTTCTTGCCGGCCGACAAGGTCGAGGCGATCTTCAACTCTGAAAGCGTGGTTTTGCCCGCGCCGGTGGGCAGTACCAGCACCGCTGACTTTCCAACATCCAGAAAATGCGTAGCCAGAGCGGCGCGGTGATTCGGCCAAAGCACCGGTTTGCTCGACGCGCGATGGCGAACCCACAGCTTCCAAGAATTCTCTTCCGCACCCGCGGGCGGTGGGATTCGAGTGACGCCAACGTCCTCAAGTCCGTCTGCGACGTGCATAAGCAACCGCGCCAGATGACGCGGTCCCGCATAGCTGGAGGTAATGTTGAGGCCAGTGTCCGGAAGATTCAGCGGACGGGTTGCGAGTTCCACCACTCGGGCGAAGGCATGCTGAGGGGTTTCGAACGATTGATAGGCGAGCTCGACACGAGGACGATCGAGCAAGCGTGCTACCATTTGCACCAGACCGCTCCAGCACAATCCGTACAACGCCTGCGTCGCTCGTTCATCAAACGGCGCATCGGCCCCAGGCCGCAATCCTGCCAAACGGTTGGCACGCTCGAGGATCGCTTCAAATCGTTCCAAGGCAAGGTCTTCGACGCTTTCTACCAAAGCGCCGCGATGAATATCTTCAAGACGGGGGCCTGCGAGCTCGCGAGCGGCTTCACGCGCGTCAGGGCTCTGTTCAGCAATCAGGAACAGAAGTGGTGCCGATACGCGCGGATCAATGGCCCGCGTGGTCAGGAGTTCATCGCGCTCCTCGAGATCCGGGCGGATACGGGCCAGAAGCTGATAAGCGGTCGCTGCGACGAAGGCGGCGGCCCGGCGTTCGTGATCTTCTGCACCGCGGTCGACGAGCGCTTCGTAGATAGTCGCGATCCGCTCGATACGCGCGAGTTGGGCGAGGTAGTCGGGCTGCTCGGCTAGCGATGCCGCACGCAGCCTGAGGCCGGCCAGTTCGGCATAGATACCGGTCAGTTCTTGCGGCAGCATCGACGGGTCGACGCCCTCAAGAGCCGGCGCGCTCCGGATCAAGGCTGCGGTTTGCGCGTCAAACATCGAACGTCGAAATCCGCGCCCAGACGCGATCCGCGAAATCAGCAAACCAGGCCCGAACGTCGTCTAGCGGGAGCGTGTTACCGCCGCGCTTGTCCAAAGCCACCTGAAGAGAATCATAGTCCTTGAACAACGCGACGCATTTGGCCGCTGGAAACTGCGATGGCGAAACAGTCAGCGATGCTTCAAACGCCAGCGGGCGTGTTTGAATCAGCGTGTCATATGCCGTCTTGAGCTCGTATCCATTGAAGCCGTAGCTTTCCAGCAAGGCGAGAACGGCTTGAGCCAGCTGATTATCGCGCTTGCCAGAAATATACTCACGAAACGACTTCAGCACCTGGCTCTGGAATTTTTGCCGGGCATGGATCGTGCATTTGTACTCGTAGACGGTCGCCTTCGTCAGCGTCTTCGTCGCTGGATCGACCGTAATCTTGACGCCATCAGTGCCCTGGTTGGTCGCCTTAAGGTGCGAATTGTCGATCTTTTCATCGCCCGTCTTGCCCTTTCGGGCAGCGACCCAGCAAATAATCTCGAATAAAAGACCATCGCGATGTTCGATACCCTTTTCCGTCGTAGGATGCAGATCTTTGTCGAGCGTATCTTTCAGCCCTGCCGTGATTTTCGGCGGCGCTAATTGCGTGCCCACAAGGATCAGTGCCGCGTGGAATGCCTGACCGACCAACACCAGCGCGACAAGCTGCGCGAGATCGTCAGGGGCATCGACGCTCCATTGTTCTCCCTCGCATTGGGGGAGCGCCGACATAAGATTGAGAGTGATCGGCACGCCTATCCCAGACCTTCAAGTAACGTTCGGTAATCTTGGATGCCATGCTCTCGCATCGCCTTGATGGCTTCGACGCGGGTCCTTCGACCCAATTCGGCATCCTCGACGAAGCGCGTGCCCCTCAGCGCGGCGACATGAGCTGTGTCCAGCCCATGATATTCGGCGCCGGCAATGACGGTCGCGAGGTACCAATCGAAAGGCCGTAATGTGTGGTCCAACGAGGTGCCCAGATAGCTGCTCGCCGGAACGGTGCTTCCCTCGATGGCGAAAGTGTCCTCGCGCCGGTAGCCAGAGCCTGCTCCCTCGTGCCGGTCCAACTGCTCTCGTTCGGCCAGATCAATCTCGAAAATGACCCCGGGAACGGCGGAATTCGGGACGATAACCAGGGTCGCCTTTCCTGAACCGTCCTTACTCGCCTTCGAAAACGCAAGACTCCAGGCGCGTGCAACTCCCGTCCTGACGACCTTCGCCGACGGGCAACGGCCAAGCAGACGTGCCGGCAACATGTTGGAGCCATAAGCGAAGTAGAGAAATGTCATTGGCCATTGGTCCCTTCGACATTCGCTCCATCGCGCAGTTGGCTGGCCGAGCGGCCGGGTTCCACTACTGTCAGTGCGCAGCGCTCCGCTCGTTCGCGGACCATCACGGCGAGGCTTTCGATCGCCGCCAGATCGAAGCCGGGGCGCACCAACTCGGCGGTAACCTCGCCTGTTCGCGCAATCACGCCTTTGCTGATCTCCGCGACCCGCCTGCGTATCAGCGGCAGGCCGACACCCGCTTCCGCCGCGAACGCTGCCCACCCCTTCGCATCCAGTTCGGCAAGCGTCGCTCGTTTCCCGATCTTCATGGCAAATTTCGGCGAGAGATCGGGATAGGCAATGGTCGCAAGCAAATCATACAGCGGGGCTAGGCGTGGGCCTTCGTCGCCGTAGAGGATCGAAAAATTCTTGCCGTGTGCGTCGGCGTTCCCGGCGATCACATTGAAGATCACCGCATCGAGAAGCTTCAGCACATCGACCGCGGGCCTTTCGGCGACGCGGCGGAGCAGCGCGAAGCAATCCCTGAAGGTCGGGCCGCCCTCGCTCGCGTATTTGGTCTCCGGTGGCACGCCGAGCGCCTGGCAGAAATCCTCCTGATGGATGCGGCGCACAAAGCCATCGTCGCCAATGACGCGGTCATAGCGCTGGACCAGCAGAAACGTCCGATCCTGCACGATGCGCGCTTCTACCGGCGCGACATCGAGACCGATCGCGGCGGCAAGGCGCATCACGAACGCCTCGTTCTCGGTCGTCGCCGCGAACCGCGATATCGGCGGTTTCAGAATATGCGTCGTCGGCTGGCCCGGCGCAGGCAACGCCACCACGCCATCCACCAGAACCACCGGCACCTTCGATTGGGCGCCAGCGAGAGAGAGCCGCAAGCCTTCCTCGCCCGCGAGCAGTGGGCGGACGGGCAGCGCGTCCAGCACCCGGATCAGGCCCTCATCGTCAAGCGGGATTGGCCGTTGATCGGGGGCAGGAGCGGTCGGACCTTCGCCGGGCGGCAGAAGCTGGAGCGCGCCCGCCACATCGCCGCCGAGGCGATCAAGAAGGGCGAAATCATTGGCGCGCGACACGCCGAGTGCCTGAGCCGCAGCGTCGCGCTGGCTTTCCTCCGGCAAGAGACCGCCGAAAAATGGGCGGCACTCGCGACGACTGAACGGCTCCGTCCGCTTTGGCAGTGAGGCTGACAATGGCTGCGCCGCCTCGTCGTCGAGCCAAGCCCGCGCATAAGCGAAGCCGAGTTCACCGTGCTTGTCCTGCGTCAACTGTCCCACCAGGCGCCCGTCCCACCAGATATCGAGGGTGCGCGTCATGCTGTCCGCGCTCCTTTGGCGTCGGGCGGCGGTGTGATATCGAGCGAACAGCCCAGCGCAGACAGGACCTGAAGCGTCTTGCCGATCTGTGCGGTCGGCTTGCCCGCTTCGAGATCGACGATGAAGCGCAGGCCGACGCCAGCTGCGCCGGCAAGCTCGTCCTGCCGCAGGCCGGCGGCCTTGCGGGTGGTTCGCACGATGTCGCCGATCTCGGCGGTGGTGAGGTTGCGTCTGGCCATGATATTTACCGAACGGGAAAGTATCATGAATTTCGGAAGAATGTCTATAAGAATTTCCCGCTCGGGAAAGCTTGCGCCTCGGAGTAGCTCCCGGGCCTGAATTATTCCCGCTCGGGAAAACGCGCCGATCGGCAGCCTCAGATGCTGCCGCGGCTCGACGCGGGTCCGCCGATCACCTGTCTTTCTTCGCCACAGTACGATGACCCCCTGAGCGTTGTTGCAACGCCCCAATTCCTGCCTTTCTTACTCATCCCCGATCCAGGGCCGCGCATCGCGCAGGCCCGCAAGCGAACGGGGACGACGTGGCGGTCAACCATCAGCAATCGGAAGCAGCTTCACGCGGCGCACGCATGTTGCGCACCGCGCTGGGGCCTGCGGTCGCCCGATTCCTGGAAGATCCCGCGATCGTCGAGGTCATGCTCAACCCCGATGGACGGCTCTGGGTCGACCGGCTTTCTGACGGCCTGTCCGATACGGGGGAACGGCTTTCGGCGGCCGATGGCGAACGCATCGTCCGCCTCGTCGCCCATCATGTCGGCGCCGAGGTGCATGACCGTCGCCCGCGCGTCTCGGCCGAGCTTCCCGAAACCGGCGAGCGCTTCGAAGGCCTGCTGCCGCCGGTCGTGACGGCTCCGGTCTTTGCGATTCGCAAGCCTGCCGTCGCCGTCTTCACGCTCGACGACTATGTCGCCGCGGGCATCATGACGGCCGACCAGGCCGCCATCCTCCGGCAGGCGGTCGCAGCGCGCGCCAACATCCTCGTCGCCGGCGGAACCAGCACCGGCAAGACCACGCTGACCAATGCCCTGCTGGCCGAGGTCGCGAAGACAACCGACCGCGTCATCGTCATCGAAGACACCCGCGAGCTGCAATGCCGGGCGCAGAACATCATCGCCATGCGCACCAAGGACGGCGTCGCGACCCTGTCCGACCTAGTGCGCTCCTCGCTGCGGCTGCGGCCGGATCGGATCCCGATCGGCGAGGTGCGTGGGGCTGAGGCGCTCGATCTCCTGAAGGCCTGGGGCACCGGCCATCCCGGCGGGATCGGCACGATCCACGCGGGCACCGCGCTCGGCGCGCTGCGCCGCCTCGAGCAGCTCATCCAGGAAGCTGTCGTCACCGTCCCCCGGGCGCTGATCGCCGAGACCATCGATCTGGTGGCCGTGCTCTCCGGCCGCGGCGCTGCGCGGCGTCTCGCCGAACTCGCCCGCGTCGAAGGGCTCGGGACGGACACCGACTACCGCCTTTCCCCCGCAACCCAGCCTCCCGACCCAAAAGGAGAACCCGCATGATCCGACATATCGCGCGCGGCCATCAGCGCCTCGCAACCGCCGCCACGGCGCTGACCCTGAGCTTTCTTCTGGCGCCCGCCGCCCATGCATCCGGCTCCTCCATGCCCTGGGAAGCGCCGCTGCAGTCCATCCTGCAGTCGATCGAGGGGCCGGTCGCCAAGATCATCGCGGTGATCATCATCATCGTCACCGGCTTGACGCTGGCGTTCGGCGACACGAGCGGAGGATTTCGGCGCCTCATCCAGATCGTCTTCGGCCTGTCGATCGCCTTCGCGGCGTCCAGCTTCTTCCTGTCGTTCTTCTCGTTCGGCGGCGGGGCGCTCGTCTGATGGCGGGCCTCCTGCATCATCCCGATGAAGTCGCGGGCTTCTCGGTTCCGGTCCACCGCGCGCTGACCGAGCATATCCTGCTGGGCGGCGCACCGCGCAGCATCGCCATCATGAACGGCACACTCGCCGGCGCTGTCGGTCTCGGATTGCGGCTATGGCTGGTTGGTCTCCTCATCTGGGCGATCGGCCATTTCGCCGCCGTTTGGGCAGCAAAGCGCGATCCGCTCTTTGTCGAAGTAGGCCGCCGGCATCTGCGCATTCCGGGCCATCTCACGGTCTGAGGCGTGGCCATGATGAACCTCGCCGAATATCGCCGTACCGCGACCCGTCTCGCTGATTTCCTGCCCTGGGCGGCGCTGGTCGGCGAAGGGGTCGTGCTCAACAAGGATGGCAGCTTCCAGCGCACCGCGCGTTTTCGTGGTCCCGATCTCGACTCAGCTGTGGCCGCTGAACTGGTGGCCGTCGCCAGTCGCCTCGGCGCCGCTCATCTGCGCGTGCTGACGATCAACGGCTTTCCGACGGCGACGACGCCAGGGATTCTCGACGATCTCAACCGGCTCGCCTTTCCCTATCGCTGGTCCACGCGGGCGATCCTCCTCGACAAGACGGACGCCACGAAACTGCTGACGCGCATCCGGCGGCAGTGGTTCGCCAAGCGCAAGTCGATCGCCGCAATCCTGAAGGAGGTAATGACCAACGAAGCCTCCGCGCTTGTCGATACGGACGCTGCGAACAAGGCGGCCGATGCCGACATGGCCTTGCAGGAGCTTGGCGCCGACTATGCCGGTCAGGCCTATGTGACCGCCACCGTCACTGTTTGGGATGCCGATCCGCGCACCGCCGACGAGAAGCTGCGCCTTGTGGAAAAGGTGATCCAGGGCCGCGACTTCACCGCGATGCCCGAAACCATCAACGCTGTCGATGCTTGGCTCGGGTCGCTGCCCGGCCACGTCTACGCCAACGTCCGACAGCCACCGATCTCCACCCTGAACCTCGCCCACATGATTCCGCTCTCCGCGGTCTGGGCAGGGCCGGAACGGGACGAGCATTTTGGTGCGCCGCCCCTGCTTTATGGCAAGACCGAAGGCAGCACGCCGTTTCGCTTTTCGCTGCATGTCGGCGACGTCGGCCACACTCTTGTCGTCGGACCGACCGGCGCGGGCAAGTCCGTCCTGCTCGCGCTTATCGCGCTTCAGTTCCGGCGCTATCCGGGAAGCCAAGTCTTCGCCTTCGATTTTGGCGGCTCGATCCGCGCAGCCGCGCTCGCCATGGGAGGCGATTGGCACGACCTCGGTGGCAGCCTGACGGACGGCGCCGCGTCGTCGGTCTCCCTCCAGCCACTCGCACGTGTTCACGAGACCCATGAGCGTGCCTGGGCAGCCGACTGGATTGCCGCCATCCTTGCCCGCGAGGGCGTCACGATCACGCCGGAGGTGAAAGAACATCTCTGGACGGCGCTGACCTCGCTGGCGTCCGCGCCGATCCCTGAGCGCACGCTGACGGGCCTCGCCGTCCTCCTCCAGTCGAATGATCTCAAACAGGCGCTGCGACCCTTTTGCGTGGGCGGTGCCTACGGACGGCTGCTGGACGCCGAAGGCGAGCAGCTAGGGGAAGCTGCGGTCCAGGCCTTTGAAACCGAGGGGCTGATCGGCGGCGGCGCGGCGCCGGCGGTCCTCGCCTATCTCTTCCATCGGATCGGCGACCGTCTGGATGGACGGCCCACGCTCCTGATCGTCGACGAAGGCTGGCTCGCGCTCGACGATGAAGGCTTCGCGGCGCAACTGCGCGAATGGCTGAAGACGCTGCGCAAGAAGAACGCGTCGGTCGTCTTCGCCACGCAATCGCTGGCCGACATTGATGGAAGCGCGATCGCTCCGGCCATCATCGAAAGCTGCCAGACGCGCCTTTTGCTGCCGAACGAACGCGCGATCGAACCCCAGATCACCACGATCTACCGGCGCTTCGGCTTGAACGACCGCCAGATCGAGATCCTCAGCCGGGCCACACCCAAACGCGACTATTACTGCCAGTCGCGGCGCGGCAACCGGCTGTTCGAGCTGGGGCTCTCCGAAGTCGCCCTCGCGCTCTGCGCGGCATCCTCGAAAACTGATCAGGCCGCCATCGAGGCGATCCTCGCCGAGCATGGCCGCGACGGCTTCCTGTCCGCCTGGCTGCGCGCCCGCGATGTCGGATGGGCCGCCGACCTCATCACCGATCTCACCAACCTGGAGCCCAAGCCATGATGATCCGACGCTCTCGCGCAGCGCTGTTCGCCGCAACCATCCTGTCGCTGCCCGTCGCCTTCTCGCCCGTGTTCGTCACCCCGGCAGCGGCGCAGTGGGTCGTTTATGATCCGACCAACTACGTCCAGAATGTCCTATCGGCCGCGCGGGCGCTCGAGCAGATCAACAACCAGATCCAGAGCCTCCAGAACGAAGCGCAGATGCTGATCAACCAGGCCCGCAATCTCGCGAGCCTGCCCTATTCCTCGCTTCAGCAGCTCCAGCAATCGGTGCAGCGCACGCAAGCGCTTCTGGGTCAGGCACAGCGTATCGCCTTCGACGTGCAGCAGATCGACCAAGCCTTTCAGAGCCAGTACGGCAACATCTCGCTGTCGACTTCGGATCAGCGTCTCGTCGCCGATGCACGATCGCGCTGGCAGAACACGGTCGGCGGCCTTCAGGACGCGCTGCGCGTGCAGGCCGGTGTCGTCGGCAATATCGACACCAACCGCGCCGAGATGGCGGGTCTGGTCGGGCAGAGCCAGGGTGCGACCGGCGCGCTTCAGGCAACCCAAGCCGGCAACCAGTTGCTCGCATTGCAGGCGCAGCAACTCGCAGACCTGGTCGCTGTGGTCGCTGCCAACGGCCGAGCGCAGGCGCTTGTCGATGCCGAGCGGGCCGCCGCCGCCGAACAAGGCCGTGAACAGCGCCGCCGGTTCCTGACGCCCGGCTCCGGCTATCAGCCCGGCAACGCCCGGATGTTCCCGAACGGCAACTGAGGACAGCAGGATGGACGGCAAGACGCTGGCCCGCGTGGGCGCAATCATCTTCGTCTCCGTCGCGATCACGGCAACGGCGATCGAGATGACCCGGAAAGAGGAAAGGCCAGCGGCTCGGCCGACGCCCGTGCTTGAGGAGGCGCCGGACCCGCTGCGCGAGGGCCAGCGTCGGTGCCAGCAGATGGGGGAAGCCGCCGCCAGGGATGGCGAGTGTCTGCGCATCTGGGCCGAAACCCGCGACCGTTTCCTTGGCACCCGCACCGTGCCGCGACGCGCCGACGAAGGGCGGTGAGTCATGGGCGGCAGCGGCGTCATCGACAATTTCCTCGGGGTCTTCACCTCCTACATCGACAGCGGGTTCGGCCTGCTCGGCGGCGAGGTGGCGTTCATCGCGACGACGCTGATCGTCATCGACGTCACGCTGGCCGCCCTGTTCTGGAGCTGGGGCGCGGACGACGACATCATCGCACGCCTTGTGAAGAAGACGCTGTTTGTGGGCGTCTTCGCCTACATCATCGGCAACTGGAACAACCTGGCGCGGATCGTCTTCGAAAGCTTCGCCGGCCTCGGACTTCAGGCGTCTGGCACGGGCTTTTCCATCCAGGACCTGATGCGCCCGGGCCGGGTCGCGCAGACGGGTCTCGATGCGGCGAGGCCGCTGCTCGAATCCATCTCAAACCTGATGGGCTGGATCGCCTTCTTCGAAAACTTCATCCAGATCGCCTGCCTGCTCTTCGCCTGGGCGCTGGTGCTGCTCGCCTTCTTCATCCTCGCCATCCAGCTCTTCATCACGCTGATCGAATTCAAGCTGACCACGTTGGCTGGCTTTGTCCTGATCCCGTTCGGCCTGTTCGGGAAGACCGCCTTCATGGCCGAGCGCGTGCTGGGCAACGTCATCTCGTCTGGGATCAAGGTGCTGGTGCTCGCCGTCATCATCGGCATCGGCTCGACTCTGTTCAGTCAGTTCACGGCAGGCTTCGGCGGTCAGCCACCGACCATCGACGACGCGATGGCCGTCGTATTGGCGGCGCTGTCGCTTCTCGGTCTCGGCATCTTTGGTCCGGGTATCGCCAACGGCATCGTTTCCGGCGGCCCGCAACTCGGCGCAGGCTCCGCCATCGGCACCGGCCTCGTCGCGGGCGGCGCAGCCATGGCTGCCGGCGGCGCGGCCGGGCTCGCCCTGCGCGGTGGCGCGAGCGCCATTTCCGGCGGCGCCGCCGCCGTGCGCGGTGGAGCCACTGCGGCGGGAGCCGCCTCCGCCGCCTACAGTCTCGGTTCCCTCGGCCAGTCGGGCGCTGCCGGCGTCGCGTCGGGCCTTGGCGGCGTCGCACGAGCGGCCGGCGGCGCGGCAGCCTCTCCGCTGCGCCGGGCCGCGCAAAGCGTTCGTACGAGCTTCGCCGACGGCGTCAAAAGCGGCTTCGGCGGCACCGGCGGCTCCTCGAGCATGGGAACGGTCGCGAATGATGCCGGTTCGGCCGCACCGGCTGCGACAGGCTCTGCCGCCAACCCGCCGGCTTGGGCGCAGCGCATGCGGCGTGGGCAGACCATGAGCCACGGCGTCACACTCGCGGCACACGCGATCCGATCGGGCGACAGCCATGGCGGCGGCTCTTCCATCAATCTCTCCGGAGGCGACCGCACATGAGCTTCTTCAAGCGACCCGCAACCCACTATGGAAAGACGCCCGAGCCCGAGACGCCATATCAGCGCGCGGCGCAGATCTGGGACGATCGGATCGGCTCAGCGCGTGTCCAGGCCCGAAACTGGCGGCTCATGGCCTTTGGCTGCCTGATCCTCTCCGCCGGCTTCGCCGCCGCGCTGGTCTGGCAGTCGGCGCGCGGGACCATCGTCCCGTGGGTGGTGCAGGTCGACAATCTCGGCCAGGCGCAGGCGGTCGCGCCAGCGCAGGCCGACTACCGCCCCACCGACCCGCAGGTGGCCTGGCATCTGGCGCGGTTCATCGAGCAGGTCCGCTCGATCCCGGCCGACGCCATCGTCGTGCGGCAGAATTGGCTGCGCGCCTACGAGTTCACGACCGATCGCGGCGCGGCGGCCCTCAACGACTTCGCCCGCGCCAACGATCCGTTCACCCGCGTCGGAAAGCAGCAGGTGTCGGTCGAAGTGTCGAGCGTGATCCGCGCGTCGCCTGACAGTTTCCGCGTTGCCTGGACCGAACGCCAGTACGAGAACGGCCAGCTCTCCACGACACAGCGCTGGACAGCCATCCTGACCATTGTGATCCAACCCCCGCGCGACGCAGAGCGGCTGCGGGCCAATCCGCTTGGGATCTACGTCAACGCCATCAACTGGTCTCGGGAGATGGGGCAATGAGAAATCATCTCCGCCGACCCGCGAGCCGCGGCTTCCGCCTATCCGGCTCTGCGCTTTTGCTGATCTCCGGATTGGCGCTGGCCGGCTGCGCGACCAACCGACCGCCACAGATCAGCTATGACGCCGATGTGCCGCCGCTTCCCCCTGTGCCGGCTGCCGTCACGGAGGCGCCACCTAGGCCGCTTCACGCACCGCCCGCCTGGACACCCGCGCGCGGTGGCGCTGCCGCAGGGACGCCGGCGGGCCGCGTGGAGAATGCCAATGCCGCCGCGCGCGTCGAGCCTCGACGCGAGGGCTACTACAACTCGATCCAGATCTATCCCTGGAGCGAGGGCGCGCTCTATCAAATCTATGCCGCGCCCGGGCAGATCACCAACATCTCGCTGGAACCAGGCGAAAGCCTGACTGGCGCCGGCCCGATCGCTGCGGGCGACACAGCGCGCTGGATCATCGGCGACACCGAGAGCGGCTCGGGGATCACTCGCCGCGTCCATGTTCTCGTGAAGCCGACACGGCCAGACATCACGACCAATCTGGTCATCACCACCGACCGTCGCATCTACATGATCGAGCTGCGCTCGGGCGAACGCCCTTATATGCCGGCCGTCGCTTGGGCCTATCCGCAGCCGCCCGCCTCGCAGAGACAGGCAGTGCCCGCTACGCCAGTGCTCCCGGCCGTTGCGGCACGGAACTATCGCTATGGTCTTACCGGCGACACGCCGCCGTGGCGGCCAATCTCGGTCTACGACGACGGGCGCCGCGTCTATGTCGAGTTCCCGCGCGGGATCGTTCAGGGCGAGATGCCCCCGCTCTTCGTCATCGGCGCAGATGGCGAACCGCAGATCGCCAACAGCCGGATCCACCAGAACATCCTGATCGTCGACCGCCTGTTCGGCGCCGCCGAGCTCCGTCTCGGCAGTGGCGAGCGCCAGCAGACGGTACGGATCGTTCGCACCGATGGGAGGCCCGCGTCATGAGCGAGCGCGACACGCCCAACGAAGCCGACGCACCGCTGGTCGGCACACAGCCCGGCGATGCCGCTTCGCCCATGCGGCTGCGCGCCGAACCGCCCCGGGTCACCCGACTGTCGCGAAAGGTGCTGGGCGGTATCAGTCTCGTCGCCGCCCTCGGGGTCGGTGGCGCGCTCATCTATGCGCTTCAGACGCGCAGTATCGGCCCTGGCAGTGAGGAGCTTTACTCCACGCAAAATCGGCGAACCGCGGACGGGCTTGCCGGCTTGCCACGCGACTACACCGGCCCGGTGCTCGGGCCTCCGCTGCCCGGAGATCTGGGGCGACCCATCCTCGATGCGCAGAACCGTGGCCAGCCCGTCACGCCGCCGATGGCAGCAGCGCCCACCGTCGATCCGGTTGAGCAGCGCAGGCGCGCGGAAGAAGAAGCTGCCCGAACGAGCCGCGTCTTCTTTCAGACGGAGGCGCGCGTCGCAGCTCCGATTGCGACAGCTGGCGGACCAGGCAGCCCGAGCCTCTCTGGGCTAGGTCTTCCGGGCCAGCCGGGGGCAGCGACGGCGCAGGATCGCCAGCTCGCGTTCCTGAATGCGGGCGTGGACCGCCGCACGGTCTCGCCGGATCGCGTGATGGCTCCGGCATCGCCCTATGTGCTTCAGACCGGCGCCGTCATCGCCGCGGCCCTCATCACCGGCATCCGATCCGACCTGCCGGGCCAGATCACTGCGCAGGTCACGGAGCATGTCTACGACAGCCCGACCGGGCGTATCCTGCTCGTCCCACAGGGCACGCGGCTGATCGGCGAGTACAGCAACGATGTCGGCTTCGGTCAGCGCCGGGTACTGCTCGTCTGGAAGAGGCTCATCCTCCCGAATGGCCGTTCGATCGTCCTGGAACGTCAACCCGGAGCCGACGCGCAAGGCTATGCGGGTCTCCAAGATGGCGTCGACTATCACTGGTGGGATCTCGCCAAGGCTGCCGGCCTGTCGACACTGCTGTCGGTCGGCGCCGAACTCGCCGTTGACGATCAGGATCGGCTGCTCCGGGCGATCCGCAACGGCGGGCAGGACACCATCAACGACGCAGGCCAGCAGATCATCCGTCGGCAACTCAATGTCGCGCCGACCCTGACGATCAGACCGGGGTTCCCCGTGCGCGTCATCGTCACCCGCGACCTCGTGCTCGAACCTTATGGAGGGTTGTGATGACCAAGCTGAAGCTCGGCCCGATCATCGACGACAAGCCGGTCAAGGTGACGATTGAACTCCCTGCGCCGCTGCATCGGGACCTCGTCGCCTACGCCGCAGCACTCGGCCGCGAACAAGGCCAGACCATCGGCGACCCGACGAAGCTGATTGTGCCCATGCTCGAGCGCTTCATTGCAACCGATCGGGGGTTCGCCCGCGCGCGCCGCGATGGCAGTCAACGTGCGGCACGCGCCGATGCTCAGGGCGCATGAGCCGTTGCCGGGCGAACCAAGCGTCATCTCGCTCCGAGAAAGACTTTGCCAGCGCCAGCAGGCGCTCGAGGTTCCGATGGAGCGCCCCTCGCGGGTGGACAGCACCATAGCGGAGAACAGCATCCTCGATCAGGCGAAAAGCAATGCCTGGCAGACCGTGACGGACATGCGCGCTGCCTGCGATGGTGATGCCGTCCCCATGCGCGACGATCTGCATCAGAGATTCCCGAGTGACGGACAATTGCTCGATCTGGAGGTCTCCGGGCGAAGTCTGGAGGTTTCGCATCAGGTAACCCTTCGCGAAATCGCCGGTCGGTAAATCAGTCACCACAAAGTGCCGATCACGCAGGTCATCCCACCGGAGCGCCCTCTGATCGGCGAGTGGGTCGCCGTCCGGCAATGCCACGTACACGGGCTCGGCCCACAAATGCGTCACGTCAAAGCCCTTCCCGGGCGATGCATCGGCGACGACACCGACATCAAGCTGCCCCCGCCGCACAGCCGCGATAAGTTCGGGACAGCTGCCCTCGCTGAACCGCAGCTTGACCCCCGGGCGGTCACCCCGAAAGGCCCCGAAGAGCTCAGACAGAAAGCCCATGGTCAGAGGCCCAAACACGCCGATCCGAAGATGCCGTCCTCTGTTCGCCACCGTTCTTGCGCCGTCGAGCGCCGATCCGATCTGGCGCGCCCCAGGGGCGGCCTGATTCAGGAATTGTTTGCCGATGTCCGTCAGGTCGACGCCGGCAGGATGACGGCGGAACAGCTGAGCGCCGATCTCATCCTCGACATCCCGGATGCGGCGGCTGATCGCCGACTGCTCGACGCCGAGATCTTGCGCCGCGCGCCGGAAGCTGCCGCTTTCCGCAGCGGCGATGATGTAACGCACATGGCGTAGCTCGATCTTCAATCTCGGCACGATGGTTCCCCATGATGCAAAGGTCTTTGCAAACGTAGCCCCGTCAGCCCCCGAGAACTGTTCCGATCAGATTATGGGTCTTCTCCGTCTCCTCGCTACCGCCGCCCACGAAATCCTTAAGTGTCACACATTTGACTGTTATTACGTCGCTAGCGGACTTCCGGATCGCATCTCGCCGGTGCAAGCAGTAAATGGTGCGTGATCTGAACAGCGCAATTACGGCGCGGAACGCGTGCGGCGAGTCGTGCAGATTCTGTGGGCTGACGGATGTCCGGCCGCGCTGGCAGGACTAAAAATGACCCGCCGATTTCTACGCCAGAGCCCGAAATTGCCGCACGCCACTCGGGAGGGACTTCCGGCATCGGCACCTATCGTTCTCAATCGCCAGCGACAGCCGCTAAGGAGATTGGGTATGGGTCAGAGCGAGCCTTTGGAGATCAGGAAGACCATCCGGCGGCACCAACTGCGCGAGATGGTGCCCCTGGCCGACAGCACAATCTACGAGATGGAGCAGCGCGGCGAATTCCCACGCCGCTTCGCGCTGTCGCCGCGCTGCATCGTCTGGGACCTCGCCGAGGTCCACGCCTGGTTGCTGGCGCGGCGCGCGAAGCCAATCCCTCGCGCACAGCATCCCGACGTCACCAAGCGCAAGTCCCGCCCGGTCAAAGGGCAGGATCGAGCGTGATAGACGGCATGACTGTCGGCAGCAGCGTCGGAACATACTTCCGCCCCTCGACCCAGGCATCGACGGTGTCGGCCCATTCCTGCATCATGTGGCGACGCTGAACCTCGTATTCGGCCTTGTTGTAGACGCCGCGTGATGAACGCCCGTCCTCGTGCGCCAGGCACTTTTCGATCCAGTCGCGGTTGAAGCCCAGTTCATTGAGCAGCGTCGAGCCCGTGCGGCGCAGGTCATGCACGGTGAACGGCTCCAGCGGCAGCCCCTCCTTCTTGGCCTGTTCGACGACAGCGTAAGTGACCCGGTTGAAGGTCGCCCGCGACATCGGCGCATCCGCATCGTACCGGGAAGGCAGCAGATACCGGGAATTACCGGCGCAGGTCTTGAGCGCGATCATGATGTCGAGGGTCTGCCGGCACAGGTAGACATTGTGCGGCTTCGATCGCTTCATGCGCTCCTTCGGGATCGTCCAGACGGCGTTTTCGAAATCGACTTCATCCCAGACCGCGTCCTGTAGTTCGCTCTTCCGGACCATGGTGAGGAGGTAGAGCTTCATGCCGAGCCGGATCGTCGGCAG
>NZ_LSJM01000358.1 GCF_001557215.1 Sphingomonas sp. CCH9-E2
CCACCCCCGACCCCTCCCTTTCAGGGAGGGGAGATGCGGTGGAGACTCATCCCGCCCCGCCGCTGGAAAGATCCTGATAGAACATCAGCGCATTGCCATCGGGGTCGTAGAAGGTGAGCAGGCGCACCATGCCCGGGATTTCGTTGATCGGGCCGTCCTGGCGCACGCCCGCAGCATCCAGTACCGTCTTGGCCGCGTCGAGATCGGTGACGCCGAAGGTCAGCGTCGCGCCGCCGGGGCCACCCGCGCTCTCAACCTGCGACAGGCCGATGCTGACGCGCGCGACGGCTGAGCGCAGCTCGCACCATGCGATCTCGTCCATCCGGTACATCAGCGCCATGCCGAGCACGGTTTCGTACCACGCGATCGACCGATCCAGATTGGTGACGCTGAGCGCGCAGGTCAGGCCGCCGTCATAGGAAATGGTGGTGCCGCTTGCCTCAACGGTTGCTTCGCTTGCCATATCGTCCTCCCGACTCTATGGTTCCATTTGTATAGTAGATTGTGATTTGGTCAAGCGCGTGGATGATCCGGTTCTGACAAATGCGGTGCTGCAGCGGCTGGCGGCGGGGCGGTGGACGATCCCCGTGCTGGCGCTGCTCAGCCGCGAACAGGGATCGCGCTTTGCGGTGATCGAGCGGCGCTTCAGCCTGTCGCGCAACAGCCTGACGCGGACGCTGGCGTATCTGCGCGAGCAGGGCTGGGTGATGCCCAATCCCGGCCATGGCCACCCGCTGCGCCCCGAATATGTGCTGACGGATAGCGGCCGCGCGATCGGCGCGGCGTGCGAGCGGATCGACGATGTGCGCGTGCGGCTGGGGCTGGAGGCGCCCGATCTGTCGCGCTGGACGCTGCCGGTGGCGGGCGGACTGGGTGAGGACTGGACCCGCTTCAACGCGCTCCAGTCGCGACTGGCACCTGTGACGCCGCGCGCACTGTCGCTGACGCTGCAGGCGATGATGGGGCAGGATCTGGTGAAGCGACGGCTGGAGGATCGGTTTCCGCCGGTGGCGCTCTATGGGCTGACGGGGCGGGGG
>NZ_LSJM01000359.1 GCF_001557215.1 Sphingomonas sp. CCH9-E2
GGCCCCGCAATGGCGGCCCCAGCCCCAGCCGCAGGGCGAGACGCGGCCGGCACCGCCACCGGTGCGGGTTGCGCCGCCACCGCAGGCGCGGAGCAGCGAACCCGGGCAATCGTTGCGGGACAACACGACCGAGCGGCCGCAGTGACACGGGTCAGGCGGGCGTGAAGGGCAGGATCGCCTGATAGACCGCGCGTGGCGGCGCTCCGGGAACCGACGCTCCGCGCGCGAGCAGAAAGGCGTGGGCGACGATCTCCGCCTGCTGCTCGATCCCGTAACGCTCGAGCGTCCAGCCGGGCTTGATCGCATAGTCGTAGCGGCAGAACGGGTGGCGGCGCAGGGGGAGGAAGATGCCGCGCTGATGCTGCCACACATGCGTCATTTCATGGATGAAATGCGCCTGCAGGCCGAGCGCGGCGGTGGAGAAGTCCTCGCGGTACGCGGTCCCCTTGGGGTGGAAATGAATGCACCCCAGCGGAGCCATGGTCACGTTGCGCGGCTGGAAGAAGATCCATTTGCGGTTGGCGACCCCGGCCTTGGCATAGGCGATCGCGTCGCCGAACACGCTGCGGGCGAGCGCGATTTCTCCGGGGGTGAGCAGGCGGCGACGGGACATCGTGGCTGAGGTGGCGATGCCGGCAGCGCTTGTCCAGCGGCAGATCCCGGCATAGCCTGTTGCGACGGGGAGGGCGCGGACCATGCGGGCGGCACTGGGCCTGACGATGATGGTAGCGCTGAGCGGGTGTGGCGGCTTTTCCGGCCCGCATGCCAAGGGCGACCCCTGCCCCGAACTCAGCGAGGCGCGTTTCGCCGAACTGGTCGAGGCCGGTGCAACCCGCGCCGACGCGACCATCCATGCCAGCGGGATGATCGACATGACCACCGGCCCCGGCGTCGTGCAATGCGCCAGCGGACCCCAACCGCGCGCGTGCCGACGGCCCAACGACCTGGTCATTCGCTACACGTGGCCGGATGGATCGCGGCGGCGTGTGCAGGTGCCCGCCGGCAGCCAATACCGGTTCCGTGCCGGGGCACGCCCAACCAGCTGCGAGATCGTGCTACCGCCCGCGCCGCCATCGGCGTAAGCGGGGGCATGACGCAGCTGATCCTGTTCAACAAGCCGTGGGGCGTGCTGTCGCAATTCACCGATGAGGGCAGCGGGCATCCGACGCTGGCCGATTATATCGACGTACCGGGGGTCTATCCCGCCGGGCGGCTGGACCGGGACAGCGAGGGGTTGCTGCTGCTCACCGATGACGGGCGGCTGCAGGCGCGGATCGCGGACCCGAAACACAAGATGCCAAAGACCTATTGGGCGCAGGTCGAGGGGGAGCCCGACGATGCGGCGCTGGCGGCGCTGCGCACCGGCGTTCTGCTGAAGGATGGGGTGACTCGCCCGGCGCTGGCCGAGCGGATCGACCCGCCCGCGATCTGGCCGCGCGACCCGCCGGTACGGTTCCGCAAGAGTGTGCCCGACTGCTGGATCGCGCTGACGATCACCGAGGGGCGCAACCGACAAGTGCGGCGGATGACGGCGGCGGTGGGGCACCCGACGCTGCGGCTGGTGCGCTGGCGCGTGGGTGACTGGACGCTCGACGGGGTTGCGCCGGCGACGTGGCAGAGCGTCTAGCGATTGCAAATGCGAATGCCTCGCATTGACAGTGTCAGCGAGGCGGGTTAGGCGCGCGGCGTTCCGTTTTGCCGAGGAAAGCCGCGCACCGTGTCCCGCTCGACGATCAAGGCCTGGTTCCTGATCCATAAGTGGTCGAGCATCCTGTGCACCGCATTCCTGCTGATGCTGTGCGTTACCGGGCTGCCGCTGATTTTCCATGACGAGATCGAGGCGCTGACCGAGCATGATGCGGCGGCGGCGATGCAGGGCGTGCCGTCAGCACAGGGCGGCGTTCCGCTCGATACGCTGATCGCCAAGGCGATTGCCGAGGGCGGGGGCGGAGTGCCGCTGTTTGTCGGGTTCAGCCACGACAATCCGATCCTGACCGTCACTACCGGGCCGACCCCGGATGCGCCGGAAGCGCAGATGCGGCTGTTTTCCTACAACCGCACGACCGGTGAGAGCGCGGGCGAGATCCGCGAGGAGGGCGTGATGCACTTCCTGCTCAAGCTGCATACCGACCTGTTTCTGGGTCTGCCGGGAATGCTGTTTCTGGGCGTGATGGGCGCGCTGTTCGTGCTCGCGATCTTCTCCGGCGTCGTCCTCTATGTCCCGTTCATGCGGCGGTTGCGGTTCGGGACGCTACGCAAGACGCGGAGCAAGCGGGTCAAGCGGCTCGATACGCACAACCTGCTCGGCGTCGTGACGCTGGGCTGGGCGTTGGTGGTCGGGGTGACGGGCGTGATCAACGCCTTTGCCGATCCGCTGACCTATAGCTGGCGCGAGGGGCAGCTGAAGGAAATGGTCGCAGCGCATGGTGGTGACCGACCGGTCGCGCCCGCCAACTATGCCTCGGTCGATGCAGCGATGGCGGCGGCGCAGACCGCGCTGCCGGGCGTGTCGCCGCAGTTCATCGGCTTTCCCGGCGGCGGGTGGAGCAGCGGGCGGCACTATGCGATCTTCTTTCAGGGCGATACGCCGCTGACCAGCCATGTGCTGACGCCTGCGCTGGTCGATGCCGAGACTGCGAAGCTGGCCGATACCGCGTCGATGCCGGCATTCACCCAGGCGCTGATGCTGTCCAAGCCGCTGCACTTTGGCAATTATGGCGGGATCGCGCTCAAGATCCTGTGGGCGATCCTGACGCTGGCAACGATCTGGGTGCTGTGGAGCGGGCTGCAGCTGTGGCTGGGCAAGGGCGCGCGCGGGACCGAGCGCGCGGTGGACGAGATCGTCCATGCCGGAGCCGGATCGTGAACGCGTCGCGCCGGATCGGTCCGCAGCGCGCAGCCAGCGTGCTCGCCGTGCCTGCGTTGTTGCTGGTCGCGAGCCTGGCGGGCCTGATCCTTGGCCTGACCGGCGACGGGTGGCGCGATGCGGCCGCGTCGCTGCTGCTCGCCCTTCCCGTCCTCATCTTCCTGCGCAGCTGGCTGCGCCGTTCCTGAACCCTAGACAAATGGATAGACAAATGAAGCGCCTGATCCTTGCCACCGCCTCGCTTGCCGCGATCGCCACCCCTGCCCTGGCGCAGGACGACGAGGTCGTGATCCAGGCGCAGCGCGAGAATGCCAGCGCAGTGACCGGCGAAGGCGATCTGGGCGCGCTGGGCAACAAGAAGGCGGAGGACGTGCCGTTCGTCGTCCGCTCGTACAACGAAGCGCTGATCCTCAACCAGCAGCCGCTGACGCTGGGCGCGCTGCTGGAGAATGATCCGACGATCCGAACCAGCTATGGCTTTGGCAATGCTTCGGAGCAGTTCGTGATCCGCGGCTTTCAGCTGTTCGGCGACGATGTCGGGCTGAACGGCCTGTACGGCATCGCGCCGCGCCAGCTGGTCGCGCCCGAATTGTTCGAGAGCGTGCAGGTGCTGAACGGCGCCTCGGCATTTCTGAACGGTGCGGCGCCGGGCGGGTCGGGGATCGGCGGGAGCGTCAACCTGCAGCTGAAGCGCGCCGGCCGTGACCTGACCCGCGCGACCGCCAGCTATATCGGCGACCGGCATTTCGGTGGCAGCTTCGACGTCGCGCGCCGTTTTGGCGACGGGTCGTTCGGGGTGCGCGTCAACGGCGCGTTCCGCAGCGGTGACGTGGCGGTCGAAGGCGAGTTCCGCCGCACCGCCGTGCTGGGCGCTGCGTTCGACTGGCGCGGCGAGCGGGTGCGCGCGTCGCTGGACTTGGGCTATCAGCGGGTCGAAGTGGACGGGCTGCGCCCCAAGGTGACGGTAGGCACCGCCGTCGTCCCGCGGGTGCCGGAAGCCGACGCCAACTATGCCCAGCCCTGGACCTATACCGACATGCGCGACGTGTTCGGCGTGGCGCGGATTGAATATGACGTCGCGGACAATGCAATGGTCTATGCCAGCGCAGGCGCGCGCGACGGCATGGAAGAGGGCATTTACGGCGGCATCACCATCCTGAACGCCACCACCGGCGCGGCGAATGGCAATGCGCTGTACGTGCCGCGCACCGACAATAACGAAGCGATCGAGGCCGGGCTGCGCGTCAAGCTGGGTCAGGCGGTGACGCATGAGTTCAACCTGGGCGGCAACATCGCCTGGCAGGTGAACCGCAACGCGTTCGACTTCCTCTATGGCCCCGGCTTCGCGGGGTTCGCGACCAACCTCTACAGCCCGACGCTGGCGGCGATCCCGGCATCGGCGTTCGTCGGCGGCGATCTGGACGATCCGTTCCCGATCAGCCGCACCCGGCTGTGGAGCGTCTATGCGTCGGACACGGTCGGACTGTTCGACAACCGCCTGCTGGTGACGGGGGGCCTCCGCCTCCAGTCGATCCGGGTGAAGGCGTATAACGCCTATAATGGCGGGCTGCTCGACACGACCTATGACGAAAGCGCGGTGACCCCGGTGGTCGGTGTAGTGGTGAAGCCGGTTACCGGCGTGTCGCTGTTCGCCAACCGGATCGAGGGGCTGCAACAAGGCCCGACCGCACCGATCGACCCGCTGCTGGTCAATTCGGGCGAGGTGCTCGCCCCGACCAAGTCGGTGCAATATGAGGTCGGCGGCAAGCTGCGCATCGGCGGGTTCGACGCCAGCCTGGCGCTGTTCCAGATCGACCTACCGACCGCCTATGCGGTGCCGACCGGGACGGCGGGGCGTCAGGTCTATGGCCTGTTCGGCAAGCAGCGCAATCGCGGGATCGAGCTGAGCTTTGCCGGTGAGGTCGCGCCGGGGCTGCGCCTGATCGGTGGCGGCACGGTGGTCGACGCGAAGCTGCGCGAGACGCTGGGCGGCGCGAACGAGGGCAATCGTGCGCAGGGCGTGCCGGAATACACCGCGAACCTGAACGCCGAATGGGACATGGGCTTCGTCCCCGGCCTGACGCTGACCGGACGCGTGGTGCATACCGGGCCGCAGGCGGTGAACATCGCCAACACGCTGGAACTGGACGACTGGACGCGGTTCGATGTCGGCGCGCGTTATGTCTTTGCGGCGGGCGACAAGCCGCTGACGCTGCGCGTGGGCGTCGATAACGTCGCCAATGCGCGCTATTGGGCGTCGGCGTACGATGCGTTCAGCCAGGCGCTGCTGCAGGGTGGGCCGCGGACGGTGCGGGCATCGCTGTCGGTGGATTTTTGAGCGTTCAATCCTCCCCCGGAAGGGGGAGGTGTCAGCGCAGCTGACGAAGGGGGAGGAAGCGACCGGCCCCAGGCTCAAAGGCGCAGCCGCCCTCCCCCTCCGTCGCCTTCGGCGCCACCTCCCCCTGGCGGGGGAGGA
>NZ_LSJM01000360.1 GCF_001557215.1 Sphingomonas sp. CCH9-E2
TCCCCCGACCCCTCCCGCAAGCGGGAGGGGAGTCAGGTAATTCGCAGCGCGGCCTTCGCATCCTCGCAATCGCGCGCAATCTGCGCCTTCAGCGCGTCGAGATCGTCATATTTCGCCTCGTCGCGCAGAAAGTCGATCAGCTGCACCTCGACCATCTGGCCATAGAGATCGCCCGAAAAATCGAAGAAATAGGGTTCGAGCAGCTCCTCGGGCGGTTCGATCGTCGGGCGGATGCCGAGATTCGCGACGCCATCGACCACGCGCCCGTCCGCCAACCGCCCGCGCACCGCATAAATCCCGTAACGCGGGCGCAAATAGCTGCCGAGCCGGATATTGGCGGTGGGATAGCCCAGCTCGCGCCCCAGCTTCGCGCCACCCTCGACCACGCCCTCGATCGCGAACGGGCGCGTCAGCAGCGCAGCGGCCTCACGCGGCTGGCCGTGGCGCAGCGCGTCGCGGATACGGCTCGACGACACGACCTCGCCCTCCGCGGCGACCGGTGCCACCGTGTCCACGCTGAACCCCAGCGCCGCGCCCAGCTCGGCCAGCACCGCGACATTCCCGTCGCGCCCCTTGCCAAAGGTGAAGTCGGCCCCGGTCACGACCCCGCCCGCGCCGATCAGGTCGACCAGCCGCTGCTGCGCAAACTCACGCGCCGACAGGCTGGCAAGGGCGGCATCGAACCCGAACACCAGCATCGCGTCGGCCCCCGCTGCGGCAAACAAGCGCGCGCGCTGGTCCAGCGTGGTCAGGCGAAAGGGCGGGGTGTCGGGCCGGAAATGGCGCACCGGATGCGGGTCAAACGTCGCGACGATGACCGGCCGCCCTTCATCGCGCGCACGCGCCACGGCGCGGCCCACCACCGCCTGGTGGCCGCGGTGAAAGCCATCGAAATTCCCCAGCGCCACGATCCCGCCGCGCAGATGCCCGGGGACCGAAGCCGCTCCGTCCAGCCGCTCCATGCGCGGGGGCTATAAGGTCACGACGCAAGGAATCAAATTGTTCGCAATTCCTCCCCCAGCTTGCTGGGGGAGGGGGACCGCCCGCGCAGCGGGTGGTGGAGGGGCGGCCGCGCAGACGGCC
>NZ_LSJM01000361.1 GCF_001557215.1 Sphingomonas sp. CCH9-E2
GCCGTCTGCGCGGCCGCCCCTCCACCACCGCCTGCGGCGGCGGTCCCCCTCCCCTTAGCAAGCTCAGGGGAGGAATCGCGAGTCATGACCTGTGTGACATCCGCGAGGAGACTTGTCGCATCCGTGCGTAGCCCCATGCCGCGCTATCCCGCGACATGTTCGCATCACGTGGTTCCGCATCCCGGGCTTCGTCGACCCGATGCCTACCCGTTTCTGCTCGGTTGACGTGCCTGCTATCGGCTCAAAACCCGCAGAAATCCCCCGCTTTACGCCCCGCGCTTTCCTACAATAACCTATTTGGTTACAATGGGCGTATAGAGCATCAGTCAGAAGGGGGCAAGTTCACACATGTCGCATGATCTTGCCCCCGTCCGTTTTTCAATTCACCGCCCCAGCAGCACCCGGGCCTGCCCGGCGATCTGCGCGAGCATCGCCGCGTTCGGTGCCGGGGCCTTTTTCGCCCGCTCGACCAGGGTCACGAACTGCGCGACACGCGCGGCATGCTCGGCCAGCCAGGTTTCGACCTCGGCCAGCGGGTTCGTGCCGGTCCCGCGTGCCAGGAACTCCAGCCGCAATTGCTGGAAGTCGCGCGCGAGGCCCGCGATCAGCAGCCGCTCCCACGGGTCGCCCGCGACGATGCGCGCGGCATTGGCCTGTGCCCAGTCGAGGCCGAGCGCCTGCCCCAGATGGGTGAAGGCATGGGTCAGCTCGGTCTCACCGATACCGCGCCGCTGGCCGAGATCGGCCAGGCCCACCGCGCCGTCGAGTTCGAAGATGCGCACGATCTTCGCGACCAGCTCTGCCGGTGCACCCGCCGCCTCCAGCTGCGCGGCGATGCGGCCTGACTGCGCCAGCGCCTCTTCCTTGAGCAGCGTCTTGGCCTGGCGGTCGAGGCTGTCGATGCCGGGCTTCAGGCGCGCCAGCACCGCGCTGATGTCCTCGCCCGGGCGGCAGACGCGGAGCAGGTCGGCGATCTGCGCGCGCGTGGCGACCGCAATCTCGTCGAGCACTGCCAGGCGCGCGCCCTCGCTCATCGCCGCAGTCTCGATCTCCGCCCACAGCGGCTGCAGGCCGAACAGCCGCTCGGTCACCACGAACATCATCGCGATGTCGCGCAGCGATGCGCCTTCCTCTTCGGCCAGCTCGAACGGGTGCAGCACGCCAAGCCGGTTGACGATGCGGTTGGCGAGCTTGGTCGCGACGATCTCGCCGCGCAGGCGGTGCTCGAGGATCGCGGTCCTGAACGTCTCGCGCATCGCGGGCGGGAAGGCGGCGATCAGGTCGGGCTCGAGCGCCGGGTCGAGGCCCAGTCCGCCGGTCTCGATCGCATCCTGCAGTGCCAGCTTCGACGTTGCGAGCAGCACGGCGAGTTCGGGACGGGTCAGCCCCGCGCCGTCCTGCGCCCGGCGCAGATATTCCTCGTTGGTCGCCAGCCCCTCGACCGCGCGGTCGAGCCGGCCGCCGGCCTCGAGGATTTCGGTCAGCCGCACGAAGCTCGGCACCGCGACCGGCCCGTCATTCTCCAGGAACGACAGCGCCAGCGTCTGCAGGCGATTATCCTCCAGCACCAGATGCGCGACATCGTCGGTCATCGACGCCAGCAGCGTGTTGCGGTCGCCCATCTCCAGGCGACCCTCGATCACCTCGCGGTTGAGCGCGATCTTGATGTTGACCTCATTGTCCGAACAATCGACGCCCGCCGAATTGTCGATGAAGTCGGTATTGAGCCGCCCGCCGCGCATCGAAAAGGCGATGCGCGCCGCCTGGGTGACGCCGAGGTTCGCACCCTCGCCGATCGCGCGCGCGCGCAGATCCTCGGCATTGACGCGCAGGCGGTCATTGGCGGGGTCGCCCACCTCGATATGCGCTTCGGCGGCGGCCTTCACATAGGTGCCGATGCCGCCGAACCACAGCAGGTCGACCGGTGCCTTGAGGATCGCGGAGATGAGCGCATTCGGCTCCATCTCTTCCGCCTCGATGCCCAGCGCCGCGCGGACTTCCGGGGTCAGCTTGATTGACTTTTCCGACCGCGCGAACACGCCGCCGCCCGCCGAAATCAGCGACGGATCATAATCCGCCCAGCTCGACCGCGGCAGGTTGAACATGCGCTGCCGCTCGGCCCAGCTTGCCGCCGGATCGGGATCGGGGTCGAGGAAGATGTGGCGATGGTCGAACGCCGCGACCAGCTTGATCGCCTTGCTGAGCAGCATGCCGTTGCCGAACACGTCGCCCGACATGTCGCCGCAACCCGCGACGCGGATGCTCTGCGTCTGGACGTCGGTGCCCATTTCCAGGAAGTGGCGCTGGACGCTGACCCACGCGCCCTTGGCGGTGATGCCCATCGCCTTATGGTCATAGCCGACCGACCCGCCGCTGGCGAAGGCGTCGCCCAGCCAGAAGCCGCGCTCGATCGCGATCGCATTGGCCACGTCGCTGAAGGTCGCGGTGCCCTTGTCGGCGGCGACCACGAAATAGGGGTCTTCGCCGTCATGAATCACGACGCTGTCGGGGTGCACCACCGAACCGCTGACGATATTGTCGGTGATCGACAGCAGCGACCGGATGAAGATGCGGTAGCTTTCCTTGCCCTCCTCGAACCACGCATCGCGGTCGATGGTGGGGCTGGGAAGCTGCTTGGGATAGAAACCGCCCTTCGCGCCGGTCGGCACGATCACGGCGTTCTTCACCCGCTGCGCCTTCATCAGGCCGAGGATTTCGGTGCGGAAATCGTCGCGCCGGTCGGACCAGCGCAGCCCGCCGCGCGCGACCGGGCCGGCGCGCAGATGGATGCCCTCGACCCGCGGCGAGTAGACCCAGATCTCGCGCCACGGCAACGGCGCGGGCAGGTTCGGCACGCGGCTGCTGTCCAGCTTGAACGCCAGCGCTTCGGCGGCGGCGGGGGCATAGGCGTTGGTGCGCAGCGTCGCGCGGATCACCCCCGCAATCGCGCGCAGGATACGGTCGTCGTCGATCGCGCTGACCGCGTCGAGGCCGGCAGCGATCGCGGAATCGGCGGCGGCGATAGCGGCGGCGCTGTCCTTGGCGCGTGCCGGATCATGCGCGGCGGCGAAGCGGTCGACCAGAGCGGTGGCGACGGCCGGCGCACGGCGCAGCGCCTCGACCACCGTGACCAGGCCATAGCTGAGGCCGGTCTGGCGCAGATAGCGGAACCACGCGCGCAGCAGCACCACCGATGCCGGCGCCAGCCCCGCCTCGACGATCAGGCGGTTGAACGCGTCATTCTCCGCGCGCAGTTCGAGCACGGCGGCAATCGCGCCCTCGACCGTCGCGACATCGCCCTTCAGCGTCCCGCCGCCGGGGAGTTCGACCTCGAAATCATGGATGAAGGCGTCGGCATCGCCGGCCAGCGCGGTCGGCAGCTCCTCGATCACGCGGAAGCCGAAATTCTCGAACACCGGCACCGCGTCGGACAAAGGCAGTGGGCCGCCGAGGCGATAGAGCTTGATCCGCAGCTTGCCATGATGGTCGTAGATGCGGACCGAGCGTGCTTGCGTGTCGCCCAGCCCGGCGATGCGCACGATGTCGCGCGCGGCTTCCTCGGGCGGGTTGCCGTTGCGATAGCCGAACGGGAAGGCCGGGGCATAGCGCAGCGCCAGCCGCGCCGCGCGCGAGGGTGTCGCGCCATCGTCGCGCAGTGCGACTTCGACCGCGGGCAGCCACCCGCGCACCATCCGCTCCAGCTCAAGGTCGAGCGCGGCGGCATCGGGCATCCGCCCCTCGCCACGCAGGTCGAGCGTGTAGCGCAGCAGCGCGACCGGTCCGTCCTCCAGCGCGATCGACCAGCTGAGCAGCGAGGCATGCGCCGCGCGCGTCAGCATCTCGCCAATCGCCACACGCCGCCCGGTCGACACCTCGTCGCGCGGCAGCCAGACGAATGCGAAGAGATGGCGGCCCAGCGCGCTGCGGATCATCACCAGCTTCGGGCGCGGGCGATCGGTGACCGACATGGCGGTCAGCGCGATCTGCTCCAGCGCTTCGGCCGGGAAGGCGGTGGTCAGGTCGTGCGGCAGGCCGGTCAGGGCATGCGCCAGCGCCTTGCCGGTATGGCCGCGCGGGTCGAACCCGAACTTGCCCTCAAGGCTGGCGATGCGCGCGCGCAGCATCGGCACTTCGTCGGGCGTGGAATGCAGCGCGGCACTGGTCCACAGGCCGGCATGGATCGACAGGCCGGTGACGCGCGGGCCTTCGCGCAACGGCACCAGCACCAGATCGATCGGCGCGCGGCGATGGACGGTCGAAATGAAATTGGACTTGAGCAGCAGCGGCGGCTGGCCGCCCTGTTCGAACCATTCGATCGCCGCCTGGCGCGAGGTTTCGGCGAGCAACGGCGTGTCGAGGTCCATGCGGCAAATGCCCGCCGCATCGGTCACGGTCCCGTCGCGGTGCCAGTTTTCGTGGCCGACCAGCGTCATGCTGCCGCCCTGGAACCAGCGCAGCAGCGCGGCGCCCTCGGCATCGGCGATCTTGTTGGCGTCGTCGCTCATCGCGCGGCGCAACTCGGTCCAGTCGGTCACCGCGGCGCGGACATGGCCCAGATTGCGCTCGAGATCGCGGACCAGGCCGGTGCGGTCGCGCGCATCGGCGCGCTCCAGCTCGAGATAGACCATCGATTCGCGCGAACCGCCGCTGCCGATTCCGGCCAGCGTGCCATCGCCCGCGCGCTCGACCGCGACGACGGGATGGATGATGCGCCGGATCGCGATGTCGTGCGCAGCGATGGTCGCGGCGATCGAATCGACCAGGAACGGCATGTCGTCATTGACCACCGCCAACCGCATCGCGCGGCTGTCTTCGCCCAGTCCGGTTTCGAGCGCGATCCCCGGCGTGCCGGGCGCGCGCGTCGCCGCGGCCTCCGCCACGAACCTTGCGGCCGCGGCGCGGGCGGTGTCATCGAACCCCTCCAGCTCCCCCGGCAGGGCCCCATCGATGAGGCGCGCATCGACGGCCTCGGCGAGCGACTTGATCGGCGTCTTGCTCATGGAATGGCGCTATGCGCCCGCAGCGCGCGCGGCTCAAGGCTTGCTGCACTGCACAGTAACATTTGAGACTAAATTGCCCAGGTAGCGATATCGGAGCACAAAAAAATGCGCGCGAACCGGTGTTTTCGACCAGTTCGCGCGCAGCTTGGGAGAAGGCTTCAGGGAGGATCAGCTAGTCATGCGGCGGCCTTGCGCAGCGCGCGGTTGGCGAGCGCCGCGTCGTCATCGATCCGCGCAACGATATCGAGTTCGCCATCGGCACCGGCGCGGGCGAGCAGCAGCACGAATTCCTGCGCACCGGCATCCATCTGGACATGCGCGAGTGCCGGGCGCGCGCGCAGTTCGGCGCGGACCTGGTCGAACAGATCGGGTTGGGGCGCAGGCTTGCGCAGCGCGCGCTCTGCCTTGACGATCCCCTTGATGCCACCATCCGCCGCGCTGATGAACGCGTCCAGCCCGCCTTCGGCCACATCCTGGCGGCGGGCATGGGTCATGACGGCAGCGAACTCGGTCAGCCGGGTCTTGTCGTAATCCGCGCCGAAAACGAGTTTGGCCGCAGCCGTCATCGGCGCCCGAGGCTGCACCGCAATCCCCGCATCGGCCAGCAGTTCGGCATAGTCCTCGGCATGGCGTTCCGACGCGCGGGCGAAATCATAGGCACGCGAGAGGGCGCGGTAGAGCGACGAGCGGCTGCGCGTATCGGCAGCGCGAGCGGCGGCGGCGCTTTCGCGCGCGATCAGCAACCGGTCCGCCAGCGTATCGGCGGTGGCGAGTTCGACCGTGTCGAGTGCAGGCGCGGCCTCGACCGCGACGCTCTCGCCAAAGCCGGCGCTGGGGCCATCGGCCCAGACCGGCGCGGCGGTGACCGGGGCAGGCGCGGTGCGGCGGGCTTCTTCAACCTCGCGCTCCAGCTTCGCCTGGGTTTCGGCGTCGACCAGTTCCTTCCAGTTGATTACGCCATAGATGAAATCGATCGTGTCGGAGTCGGACGAAAACGGCATCAGAATGCCGCGATAGAGGGTGTTGTGCCCGCGCTGGCCGACGAACTCCGCTTCGAAGCCGATCGGCGCGCGATTCGCGATGATCTGAAGATAATGGTCGGTCAGGCGCGACAGCAGCGAACGGCTGGGCACCTCGCCGACATGGGTGATGTCCGATGTGACGCCGCATTCCTCGCGCAGCGACGCGCCGAGATAGCGAATCGCCGGATCCTCGATCCCCTTGCTGAAATCGAGCAGCACGCTGTGCGGACCGAAATCGGCGATATTGCCGGGGTTCAGGTCTTCGATCGACGGATAGGGCCGCCCCTGCAGCAGCGAAACCCAGTGATTATAAGCGCGCACATGCATGCGACGCTCGTCGGTACCGATCGATAGCCGATGCGTGCCAGGCCCCGAATCGCTGACGCCGGTGTCGTCATGATCGGTGTCGGGACGATCATCGAGTCCGCGGGCGGTGTCCATGCGCATGCTCCACAAAGGGCAACGGGCCCTTCTTCGCAGCGACTCTGCCCCGGATGTGGTAAACACTGCGTAAAGGCGCCCGATCGGCAAATCCCGCGACGGCAACGCTTCGGCAACGCTTGTCAGCTAGCAACAAGGCTGATAAGCGCCGCCACCTTCCCCGGCGGCGAACGCCGGGTATGCCGCTTTAGCTCAGTTGGTAGAGCATCGCATTCGTAATGCGGGGGTCACAGGTTCGAGTCCTGTAAGCGGCACCATTTAATCATCTGAAAAATAATGATTTTTATCAGGGTCGCCTGATGCGCGGCGCCATGTCGATGATTTTGGTATCGCACTGGTATCGCAGATGGACCTTGGTCAGCTTGCCGACGTCGTCCCACAGCGACTCCACGCCGTCCACAAACTCGCGAAGATACTCAGGCCTCAGGTGGCGGTAGTGATAGGCATTGGTGCCTTGGCCGCGATGCCCCGCAGCCGTTTCAATCTGTGCTTCAGGGACGCCACGACGATGCATCTCGGTAGTGATGGTATGCCGTAGCGTGTTTGGGGAGCCAAGGCCGACCAGCTTGGGGCGCGGCACGGTTTCACCTAGCTTAGCTCGTGGCGGTAGCCAGATATCATCACCTTCGACGTCGCGTGCGTGTTCGCAAATGCCTGCCTCGATCAAGGTCTTCTCGAACGCTTTCTTGATGCTTTCGGTGGGTCGCAGTTCGGTGCGGCGCTCACCAGTGGCGCGATCCACGTAGCGGCGGTGCCATTGGATCGCGCGGCCGGGGTAGATTTCGAGCCACGGCGCCAGCGTCGGGCAGACGGGCACGGTCGATCGCCGCTTCTTGGTCTGACGGCGACCGGGAGCGTTGAAATAGATGATCCCGTTACGGAGCTGCGTGTCCTTGTCCAGTTCGAGCACCGCCTCCACGCGCGCGTTCGTGCTCAGCATTATCATGGCGAACATGTGAATGTGCCGGCGGTCCTCACGCGCCCATGCCGCCTCGAGAAGGGCTGCGATCTGGTCGATTGTATAGACAAGGTCGCGGGGATCGCCCTTCGACTGAACATCGGGAATGTGTGGAGAGGACGCAATCATGTTGCGCTTCCAAGCCCAGTTCAGCGGCTGCCGCAGGGCTGCGGTGTCACGTGAAATAGTGTGACCGCTCACGCCCTGCGCAGCGCGCCAAGCGTGAAAGCGTTCGACCAACGCGGCATTGATGTCGGCGACCGTCGGGGCCCAATCAACCGCCCCGCCCGCTGCTCGTCCATAAAGAAGGCCTGCCAATGCGATACGCCGTTCGCGTAGCGGACCGGGTCCTTCAGTTTGGGTTGAGCGTGCTCGAGCAGCCAGTCGGCCATGATCTTTTCGACAAACACCGAGGCCACAGGTGCCTGCACCGGCCGCTGCATTGCCAGATAGTGCTCGGCTAGGGCGTCTTGGGCTGCCTTTGGCGGGTGATCTGCATCACCGCCGCTGATGCCGAGCGACTTGCGGCGTGTCCGACCTCGCTCGCCGTCTCTCCCTGCGTCGTACCAGCAAATACTCCAGTCATCGCGGTCCCGCCGATACCAGAGCCAGAAGTCTCCGAGCTGAAAACGCGCAGCAGGGGGGGCGTCTTTCGTTCGGCCGGTTCGTTGTCTTGCAGGCATAGGGCGTTGAGTTCTTCAGCTTCGAGAGAGGCGATGACTTCGTAGATGCGGGGCGAGAGCAACGCCCTGACGTGCGGCTGGTCGAGGCGAAGGCGGCTCCCGTTGCGCGCCGCCTTCCTCAGCTTGTCGGCCAAGTCGTGGATCACCGGCACGTCCGACCTCCGGCCACGATTGTGAGCGCGCGCGGAGCGTCGGCCGGAGGCGAGGCTTCGGTGGGCGGATTGGGGGGGATGCGGTGGGTCACGGTTGGCTCCAGAATTTCGGGAGCAGTCCAGCTATTGGAGCATTCCATCGCAGAGAACCCCTTCCGAACACCGAAGCTAGGTTATGGGTTCGATTTTCCCGCAGATGCCGCAGCAGACCGTGCCGCCTCTTCGGCGAGCTCGAAGAGCCGATCGTCAGCAGCCGGGGGCAGCATCCGGTAATCGAAGCCGTCCCAGAGGAACGCCGGGTCGTCTTCGCGTGTCGGGATCAGGATGTGCAGCGAGCTCTGCATCTGGAGGCCGTGGCCATGCAGCTCTCCTGCCCACAGCATCTTCGCGGGCCAAGTCACTGCGTTGCCGAGCGCCATGATCGTGATGTCGAAGTCGATTTCACCCTCCAATGGCTGGGGCCTGGACGCCTGCATCAGAGGCGATGGGACCGCCTGATCCGGGTCCAGCTTGACCGAGCGGGCCAGCTTGCGGGTTTGGGCGTCGGTCAGGCGACGCAGGACTTCGTTCATGACGTGATTGGGGATCATCTGAGTTGCTTTCGAAGACGCACGCCGACCAACCCGCTGACACGCAGCGGGAGGCCGTGCTTGGAGTGGGGATGCGGTTAGGCGCCGAGCAGCGCGCTCTGGGCCTGGATCAGGTCAGAAAGGTCTTCGAGGATCAGACGCCGTTCGTCGCCCGAAGAGAGCTGGTTTTCCCAGCGGATCTCGAGCTTGTGCAAGACGGCGATGAGCGTCGGCGCCGGGAGCGTCATGAGCTCTTCCTGCACATCGACACGTGCCCGCTCGAGCGCATCATGTTCAAGCGCAGGGGCCTGCTCCAGCTGCTGGGTCAGGCTCAGATAGTGGGCGTATTGGGTATTCCACGCATCATGCGACGCGCTAAGGGCTTCGATAGCCATCGACTCGATCCTTGTCCGATCAGTTGTTGGTCAGGGCCGGCTCGGCGTTGGCGCGCCGGGTCGGTCCGCTGTGAACTCGCAGGAGTTGGCGCCCTTCGAATTCACCGGCGCATATGAGTCGTGTGGACTCAGCGGTCAAGCGGCATGCGCCGAAAAAATCGCGACCATGCCAATAGTCACGTTTAGATCACAAGAAGCGTAGCCTAGACATGGACGAATTTTCGTCTTCCTGGTCAAGCGCAACAGTCGGCCAGGTCGACGCGCATTCATTACTTACAGGAGTGTAGGTTAATTCTGGTGCGTCCAGATCTATCTGGATCAATGATCATCAAGAACTAGAAGCGCTCATCGGCCAAGCGGGGGCACCGCTTGAGGTTAATTGAATGCTCCTTACTACAAAAGACGCAGCCGCATATCTGAATATCAAACCCGAGACGCTGACCAAATGGCGCTGGGCCGGAACTGGACCGAAGTACTACCGAGTAGGTGGTGCCGTCCGTTACGACAAGAACGACGTCGATGCCTTTCTGCGCGGCGAGGTGAAGCCGTGACCCAGGAAGAACTTCAGCAGCTTCAGGCGCTTTTCCGCATCGGTGAGCGCAATCCGATCACGCTCCGGGCGATCCGCAAGGGGCACCCGGCAATCAACCTGAACTTCCACGCGACCGATTATCCAAAGGTCAAGGATCGGTGGGCCGCATTTGCCGCAGAGGCTGGGCGTCTCAACGCCGGTGGATACAACATCTACACCTGCCTGAACCCGATCAAGCCCGAGTTCGCTGGTTCCGCCGTCTCGGACAAGGACATCGCGTGTCGCAGGCTACTGCTCATCGACCTCGACCGCGCCGGCGACACCAAGCTGCCTGCGACCAACGATGAGATCCGCGCAGCAATGGGCGTTTCCTGCCGCATTGAGGAGCGGGTCACGTCCTTGCTCGGGGAAGCGCCGACCCGGATCATGTCCGGCAACGGCATCCACCTTTACCTTCCTCTCGCGGATTTGCCGAATGACATTCGTTCGAGCGCGATGTGCAAGGCGGTCCTCGAGAGCCTCGCAGCCGATTTCGATACCGCAGACGTCAAGGTCGATCCGTTGGTCTACAACGCCTCCCGCATCACCAAGGTGTTGGGGACCGTGGCCTACAAGGGCCAGGCGACCGATGAGCGTCCGTATCGAAAGGCGATGGTACTGTGAGCCTGGACCTCAACGCCCTTGAACGGCTGGCGCAGTCTGCGCGCCGAATTGTTCCCAATGCCCGTGCTCAGTTCGAGCCGCGGATGACGGAGCCGATCGCGCTGCTGGACAGTGTTCTCGCCCACCTCTCGGCCGACGTGGGGCGCGGCAGCGGAAGTATCGAAGCCGATGCTTACTGGTTCGGCACGATCCTCGCCGCGCAGCGTGAGTGGGGGCCTGCAGCCGAACCGAAGCTGCGGGCTTGGTCCAAGTTGAGCCCGCGATACGACGAGGCCAGCTTCAATGCCGCCTGGTCCCAGTATGACCCGGATCACCCCAATCCTGTGACGATGAAGTCGGTATTCCGTCTCGCAGAGAACCAAGGCTGGAAACGACCGGCGTCACCGAGCCGCTATCAGCTGCTCGACCGCTCGGGGATCATGGATCAGAAGCAAATCGAGTGGCTGGTGAAGGGCATCTTTCCGAAGCAGGGCATCGCTGCCATTTTCGGGCCGAGTGGCTCGGGCAAGTCGTTCCTGGCGTTGGACTTGGCATTGCGGCTTGCTGCCGGAGAGGACTGGTTCGGGCGCAAGACCCGTGGCTGCCCCGTCACCTATGTCATGCTGGAGGGTGAGGCAGGGCTTCGAAACCGGATCGAGGCGTGGGAACAGGCGAACGGCAAGATGACCCCGGCAAACTTCGCGGCGGTCCCGGAAAGTTTCTCCTTCGCGGAGCCTCGGGACATCGAGGACCTTGCTGCCGCCGTGCCGAAAGGCGGTGTTATCATGGTCGACACCTTCAATCGCGCCGCCCCGGGCAAGGACGAGAACAGCAGCAAGGACATGGGAGAGGTCCTCGGGGGCATGAAGCGCCTCCAGAAGCTGACCGAGGGCTTGGTTCTGGTTGTGCATCACACTGGCAAGGACGCCGGTAAGGGGATGCGCGGTCACAGCTCGCTCCACGCCGCTTTGGACGGCGCGATTGAGGTCCGCCGTGAGGGGACGTACCGCAGTTGGAAGGCGGCTAAGGTCAAGGACGGTTCGGACGACTTTCAAGTTCCGTTTACGCTCGACGTGGTCCCGCTCGGTTTTGACGCTGACGGCGAGCACATCACCAGTTGTGTCGCGCGCTATGATCTTCAGCGTACCGTTGTTCGAAAGGAGCTCTCCGGGCCGCAACAGAAAGCGGTGTTCAACGCGATCTGCTCACATAACCGTCCCCTTTCCCTTGAAGAGGCTATCGAAGTGGGAGCGGCCAGCCTTGAACATGTGCAGCAAAATAAGCGCCGCAATGTGGCGAGAAAGCAGGTGAATGATTTTCTGAGGCGCGGTCACCTGGTGGTCGACGAGACCGGGTTCGTTAGTCCAGGATAAGATGTCCTAAAGTCCCCCCTTATAGGGGGGACGGACTTTTGGGACACCTTCATGGGTCCCAAATGTCCCAAAAGTGGCAATTTGGACATTTGGGACATTTGGGACATTTGGGACATTTGCCCCCGCCTGACCCTCTTCGAAGGCTTGGGCCGGAACTCGACCGGGCCGATGTTTCTTGCCTTCTAATCGGCCTGGATTTGCTCAAAGCCTGGGGGCGGCATATCCTCCGAGGTGCCGACTTCCGGAAGATCAAGCGCGTGCTTCCCGCCTCGCAATTCTCAGCGCCCTCAGCACCATCGCCCGGATCAGCGCCGCAGTGCTGATGGTTGAGGAGCGAGGCCGGGCGATCGCTGGGGCTGTTCCTGAACCGGAAGTTTGAAACAATGGCGAGCGCCGGATTAAGGGACAATCTGTCGCCCCTCAGGAAGGGTACCACCCTTTTCTGAAGGGGTATGGGGGTCGATATTTGCTGACCCTGCCCGTTCGCTCGCGAACAAATTTCGGCCATTTCTGACCCTTCGCCCCGCCGCCACCGCCGCACCCCGTTGACGCCCCGCGCGCATCGGTGGACAGCTACCCGGTATGAACGCCGTCGAGATTGAAGAGGCCGTATCGGAACTGGTCGTCCAGCCGTTCGATGCCGCCGAATTCCCCTTCCACTTCCTCACCGCCTTCGGCGCGAAGGAGACGACGCTCAAGCGGCTACGCAAGGGCGACTCGAATGCCTCGGATGTCGCAGGGGGCGTGTTGTGGCGCAACAACATCCATCTGGCGGTCGCACCATCGGGAGCGGTCGCCGCGACCCTCGCGGCCCTGCGCGCCAGCGCAAAGACCGCCAGCGCTAAGGCCAAGTTCATCCTCGCCACCGATGGCGACACGGTGGAGGCGGAGGATCTGGTCCGCGGCGATGTCGTCGCCTGCCCCTATGCCGACCTGCCCCGGCATTTCGCGACCTTCCTGCCGCTCGCCGGCATCTCCACGGTCAAGGAGATCAAGAACAACCCGATCGACGTCAAGGCGACCGGGCGCCTCAACAAGCTGTATGTCGAGCTGCTCAAGGACAATCCCGACTGGGCGACCGACGAGCGGCGGCATGAGCTGAACCAGTTCATGGCGCGGCTTATCTTCTGCTTCTTCGCCGAGGACACCGGCATCTTCCGCGAGGGTCAGTTCACCGCGACCATCACCCAGATGAGCCAGGCCGGCCATGGCAGGGGGGACGAGCAGTGGGGCAACACCCATATCGTGCTGACCGAGCTGTTCCGCGCGATGGACACGCCGGTCACGCACGACGGCAATCTGGACGATCGCTATCGCCGCGCAGCGGGCATCCGGCCCTATGCCGATGTCTTCCCCTATGTGAATGGCGGCCTGTTCACCGGCGCGACCGATTGTCCGCGGTTCAGCCGCACCGCGCGGGCATACCTGCTGCGCGCGGGGGAGCTGGACTGGAAGGAGATCAACCCCGACATCTTCGGATCGATGATCCAGGCGGTCGCCGACGATGGTGAGCGCGGCGAGCTGGGCATGCATTATACCAGCGTGCCCAACATCCTGAAGGTGCTGAACCCCCTGTTCCTCGACGATCTGCGCGAACAGCTGGAGGCGGCGGGGGACAGCAAGGCAAAGCTGCGCAATCTGCGCCGTCGCCTGGGCAATATCCGCGTGTTCGATCCCGCCTGCGGATCGGGTAATTTCCTGGTGATCGCGTATAAGCAAATGCGCGCGATCGAGGCGGAGATCGTCACCCGGTTGGGCGGCGAAGCCAGCCTTAAGCTGGCCGATCGCCGCAGCGTCATCCCGCTCAGCAACTTCTATGGCATCGAGATCAAGGGCTTCGCGGCAGAGATCGCCCGGCTCGCGCTGCTGATCGCGGAGTTTCAGGCGGACTGCCTGTATCTCAGCCAGCAGGAGGCGCGCGCGATGGTGCTTCCGCTGCACAAGACGGGGCAGATCACCGTTGGCAACGCGCTGCGGCTCGACTGGCTGGAGGTATGCCCGCCGGTCGGCGCGACTCTGGTGGAGGAGCAGGATCTGGCCGGGCCGACCGGTCGGCTGGCGCTGGAGGAGAATGGGCTGGAAGATGGCGGAGCAACGGAGACGTATATCTGCGGAAATCCGCCGTTCACAGGAGCAAGAGAGCAATCTATTTCACAGAAGGACGACCTGAGAAGTGCTTTGTCAGGTTTCTCCGGAGTCAACAGTTTGGACTATGTCTGCGGATGGCTTTGGAGTGCAGCCCGTTATTGTCGAGATTTCGGCGCGCAGGGCGCATTTGTTGCGACAAACTCCGTTTGCCAAGGTCAATCAATCCCCCTTTTCTGGGGAAATGTTCTCGGGTCTATTGATATATCGTTCGCCCACAGAACTTTTAAATGGAAGAATAGCGCTGCAAATAATGCCGCTGTGCATTGCGTTATAGTTGGATTTAGTTCTAATTCATTGAAGACGAAAGCCATATTCGACAGCAATAATCAACGAACCGAGGTTGATAACATATCGCCTTATCTGACCAATAACAAAAATGTTATTGTCGATAAAACGACCACGCCCATCAGCGCTCGTCCGGAATTGGTTTCCGGAAATCAGGCCATTGATGGTGGATACCTGATAATGTCAAAGACTGAAATGGAAGAAATTGTCGCGCGACACAAAGGCGCAAGCTCCTTCTTCCGCCCAGTATACGGCGCGGAAGACTTTGTTAAGGGGGTCCCTCGGTATTGTATATGGGTTAAGGACTTCGAGATTGGTCAGGCGGATTTGATCCCGGAATTTAAATCACGCATTGACTCTGTTCGCGCCTACCGCAGTGATGCCGGAGAAGTAGCTGTAAGTCTTGTGGATTGTCCTCACCGCTTTCGATATGTTCGGGAGCCAAAAGAAAATATGCTTGTCATCCCTCGGACGACAACGGAGCGCCGGGAATATCTTCCGGTTGGAGTGTTAAATGCTCCAGCCATCGCGACGGATGCGCTGCAAGTTATATATGATGCCGATGTATTCATACTGAGCGTTCTACTTTCAAGACTTCACATGGCCTGGATAAAGGCCGTGGCCGGGCGCTTAAAGTCTGATCCAAGATACTCTAATACACTCGTGTATAACACTTTTCCTCTGCCTCGTTTAACCGAGCAAGACAAGGCCGACCTCACCCGCACGGCGGAGAATATCCTGCTGGCGCGGGAGGCGCATTTCCCCGCGACCATCGCCGACCTCTATGATCCCGACGCGATGCCCGACGACCTGCGCCGCGCGCATGAGGAAAATGACGAAGTGCTGGAACGCATCTATATCGGACGCCGCTTCCGCAACGACACCGAACGGCTGGAAAAGCTGTTCGAAATGTACACCAAGATGACGGCGAACCAGCCAACGCCAAAGAAGGGCAAGAAGGCCGCATGACCGCTCCGCTGCGCCGGTTTTTGACATAGCAAAGTTGCTAATGTGAGGAACCGGCGGGGTTTCTCATGCCGCCCGTTGCGTCCTGCCAAACTTCTGACATTGCGTCGTTGATTATGTCAGAAACGCGCATATACCTGACATATGAACCTGTCCGACTATCGTTCCGGCACCCATGAGCAGCAGCGCGAATATCGCAGCTTCCTGCCCTCGCCGATCCACCATCCTTGGCTGATCGACGACCCGCGCGTGCTGGCGTTGCTGGGGCAGGCGGATCGCGCGCTGGGTCAGCTCGATGCCTTTGCCCAGCTGGTCCCGGATATCGACTTCTTCATCCGCATGTATGTCGCCAAGGAAGCGACGCAGTCGAGCCGGATCGAAGGGACTCAGACCAATATCGAGGATGCGTTCAAGGACGCCGCCGACCTGTCGCCGGAGGTGCAGGATGATTGGGGCGAGGTGCAGAATTATATCGGCGCGATCAATTTCGCGATCGACGGGCTGCGGACGCTGCCGCTGTCCAACCGCCTGCTCCGCGACACCCATGCGATCCTGCTTCAGGGCGTTCGCGGACAGAATAAGCGCCCGGGCGAATTCCGGGTCAGCCAGAACTGGATCGGGGTCAGCCTGAAGAATGCGGCATTCGTGCCGCCGCATCACGACCATGTCCCCGACCTGATGGGCGATCTGGAAAAATTCCTCCACGCGCCCGCCGAACTCGCCCCGCCGCTGATCCGCATCGCGATTGCGCATTATCAGTTTGAGACGATCCACCCGTTCCTGGACGGCAATGGGCGGCTGGGGCGGCTGATGATCTCGCTCTATCTGGCGTCAGAGGGGCTGTTGTCGAAGCCGGCGCTGTATCTGTCCGACTATTTCGAGCGGAACAAGACAGCTTATGTCGATCACCTGATGGCGGTGCGCGACGGGCATCATATGCGCGACTGGCTGATCTTTTTCCTCCATGGCGTTGAGGAAACGGCGCTGATCTGCCCCCCGCTGAGTGGCCCAGAGACTATGATAGTCTGGACCATGAAAG
>NZ_LSJM01000362.1 GCF_001557215.1 Sphingomonas sp. CCH9-E2
GGCGGACAGCGCGGCGGGCAATTCGATCCGCCGCCACTGCCAAGGGCATTGCACAGGCAGAATTGGTTCGAGCGGAGCTGGCACGGACGCAGCGGGTGGTGCGCCCGGGCTGGTCGGCAATCGATGTTGCGCCCGGGGCACGCGTCACGCTGGCCGGTGAGACGGGCCAGTGGCGCGTGGTCGAGACGCGGGTCGAGGCGGGAGATGTCGCGCTGGTGCTGACTCCGATTGCCCCGCCCGGACGATCCGCGTCGGCCAGCCCCGGGCGGGTCAGCCCGGCACCCGACCGGGTCCATGGCGCGACCCGGTTGTACGGATTCGAGATCCCGCACGTCGGCGAGGGGCTGCTGAGCGGTCCCCGGCTGATGATCGCGGCGTGCGGAACGTCGCCCGGCTGGCGCAGGGCGGCATTGGCGCTGAGCAGCGATGATGGCGGGCGGTGGGAGGCGATCGGCGGGACTGCTGCGCCTGCTGTGATGGGGACCGTCGTGGCGACTGCCGGGCCGGCCAGCGCGTTGATCGAGGACAGGAAATCGGCGCTGGTGATCGACCTCTCACAGTCCGCGATGGAGCTGACCGACGCGTCGCCCGATGCGCTGGACGCCGGGGCCAATCTCGCGCTGGTCGGGGACGAGCTGATCCAGTTCGGGCGCGCCGAGCCCATGGGCGACGGGCGCTGGACGCTCACCCGGCTGTGGCGCGGGCGGCGCGGGACCGAAGATGCGATCGGTGCGATGGCGGCGGGCGATCGATTCGTGTTGCTCACGCCCGACACGCTCGCCCTGCAGGACGGACTCGGCGCCGTGGGCGGACGGCTGACGGTGATGGCAACGGGCGTCGGCGATGCCGAGCCGGTCACGGTTGCTGTACCCATGACGGGACGGTCGGCGACTCCGCCGGCTCCGGTGGCGCTGCATGCCAAAGCCGTTGCGGGTGGGCGGTTGCTGCGCTGGACGCGGCGCAGCCGGGTCGGGTGGCGCTGGAGCGACGGCACCGACTCGCCGCTGGGCGAAAGCGCCGAACGCTATCAACTGCGGATCACCGTTCCCGGCCAGCCCGACAGCGTTGTGATGAGCGACGCGCCCGAATGGCTGCTGACCGGGGCGGACGCGGCGACGGTCGCGGTCCGCCAGGCGGGTGACCATGGCCTGTCACCGCCGGCCAACCTGATTCTCGATGCGATGGAGTGACGATCGATGACCACGACTCCCCGATTCGCGCTGCCCCTGCTGCATGCCGGACAGGCGCAAAAGGAACTGTTCCACAATGAGGCAGTGGCGGGAATCGACGCGCTGCTGCATCCGGAGGTTCAGGCGGTCGGCACCGATGTGCCGCCCGCGACCCCCGAGCCCGGCCAGGCATGGATCGTAGGCACAGCGCCCACCGGCGACTGGGCGGGACATGGCGATGAAATCGCGTGCTGGACCGACGGCGGCTGGCGCTTTGCCGTGCCACGGACCGGCATGACGGTTTGGGCCGAATCGCTGACCCAGCCGGTGCGATACCGTGCGGGGACCGGGTGGGAGATCGGCGTCATCGCCGCCCGCCGGATCGAGGTGGACGGGGTCCAGGTGATCGGCGCACGGGGCGAGGCAGTTGCCACGCCCGCTGGCGGTGCTATCGTCGATGACCAAGCGCGCGCCGCCATCGCGGGGATCCTCGATGCGCTGCGGGCACACGGACTGATCGCTAGCGCCGAACTGTGACGTTGCGGCAACAGTCCCCGGATTTTGTTCGCTTGCGCGGAAACTTTCCAGCGGTTAGGAAGTTAGCGCTGTCCGAAGTGGCAACTAAGAAAGGGGATTAAGATGCGGAAGCTTGCCGTAACTCTGGCACTTGCTTCGACCGCGCTCACCACGCCCGCCCTCGCACGCGACGACGCGTGGTATGTGGGCGTCGAAGGCGGTGCGATGATCGTCGAAGACATTGATTACGACATCGGCGCCACGGCGTCCGCTGGCACCGTCGACCATGACTATGGCTTCGACGTTGGTGGCACGATCGGTTACGACTTCGGCGGTTTCCGCGCCGAGGCCGAAGTCAGCTACAAGCGTGCAACGGTCGACGGCTATCGCTCGTCGCTCACCACGCCGTACTACACGACCACCCTTGCGCTGGCGAACATCGCACCGGGCAACTACACCTATGCGGGCGGCACCTCGAGTGCGCTCAGCTTCATGATCAACGGCATGCTCGACTTCGGCGACGATGACGGCCTTCAGGGCTTCATCGGCGGCGGTGCGGGCGTGGCGCGCGTCAAGGCTGACTATGCGCTCAACACCCGCGGCGCGTTCCTGGATGACTCCGACACCGTCTTCGCCTGGCAGGCGATTGCGGGTCTGCGTCAGCCGGTGACCGACAACATCGACGTCTCGCTGAAGTATCGCTTCTTCAACGCGGACAATGTTCGCCTGGTCGACGTGACCGGTCGCGTGTTCGATGGCCGTTATCGTTCGCACAGCCTGCTCGGTGGTGTGACGTTCAACTT
>NZ_LSJM01000363.1 GCF_001557215.1 Sphingomonas sp. CCH9-E2
CTCCCGGCTGCCGCCATGGCGCCGCAGAATGGCGTGCTGATCATCTATGGCGATGACAAATGCCCGACCAATTCGGACGGCGAGGAAATCGTCGTGTGCGTGCGGCGACCGGCTGGCGAGCGCTTCCGCATCCCCAGCGAGCTGCGCGACGCCGAAGTCACGCCGCAGCGGGAAAGCTGGGCGGTGCGCCAGCGCTCGGCGCTGACCGCCGGCGACACGGGCATCGGCAGCTGCACCACGGTCGGCCCCGGCGGCGGCATCGGCTGCGCCACCCGCGAGATTCAGGCCGGCAAGGCCGAGGCGGATTCGCGCAAGAAGGCGGAGAAGGTTCTGCCGGACTGACGCCCATCTCATCCCCTCCCCGAAACAGAGGGGCAAGGGGGTGGGTCTAGCGCTGGGCGAGGCTCGATGCCTCGCACGGCCCTTTTTTGCGATCCGGTGCAGTTATTTGGAGCGCGCAGACGCGCGCACCCACCCCCGGCCCCTCCCTTTCAGCGATGGGTGATGCGTTGCTGCAGCGCGCCATGCCCGCTAACCGAACCGCAGCTCGTTCGAGGGGGAAGCGTGAATGATCCTGTCAGCAGCCCACCGTCCCTGGCACGTCCCCGCCCTGCTCTTCGCTCTCGTCTGGCTGTCCTGCATCTGGTTCGGCTCCTGGGCGTTCAACCCCAACAGCGCCACGCGCATCCTCGCCGCCACCGCGATCGTCGAGACCGGCAGCGCGCGGATCGATCCCTATGGCGCGATGACGATCGACAAGGCGCAGTTCGACGGCCATCTCTACATGGACAAGGCGCCGGGCATGACGCTGATGGCGCTGCCCTTCGTCGCCGCGACCAACTGGGTCACGCAGCAGACCAGCGCGGACGTCCCGCACCAACTGTTCGACCCGGAAGCCGAGGCATTTCTGCGCCTGCGCATGCGCGCTGCCATCGCCGGGATTGGCGCCGTGCTGACCGCACTCGCGGCAGTCGAGCTGCTCGACCTCGGCACCGGCATCGGCGGCAGCCGCGCTGCGGGGCTGTTCACCGCTATCGGCTTCGCACTCGGCACCACCGTCTGGGGCTGGACCACCACCTGGTTCGGCCACGCCGCCGCGACCTCGCTCATCGCCATCGCGCTCTGGGCAGTGTGGCGCGGCACCCGGAACGGCCTCGCGCCCCGCTATGCGCTGATCGCCGGCCTCGCGCTCGGCTGGGCGGTGGTGGTGGAGCATGGCGCGCTGCTGCTCGGCGCGCCGGTCGCGCTGTGGGCCCTGTGGCGCATCCGCGATGCCGACCGCGCCGCCCAACTGCGCACCATCAGCCTCGCCATCGCAGGCGGAGTCATCGCCGCCATCCCCCTATTCGCCTACAACCTCGCGACCTTCGGGCACCCCTTCACCACCGGCTATTCGGGCGTGGTCGGCTTCGAAGGCATGAAACAGGGCCTGTTCGGCCTGACCTATCCCAAGCTCGACGTGCTCACCGAAATCCTGCTCGGCAAACGCCGCGGGATCATCTGGGTCGCGCCGATCCTGGCCCTCGCCCCGTTCGGCATCTGGACGCTGCTGCGCGACCCGGCCCGACGCGACCTTGGCGTACTCGCGGTGGCTGGCGCGCTCGCCTGCTTCCTTTACCACGCCGCCTACATCTATTGGGACGGCGGCAACGCCACCGGCCCGCGTCACGCGCTCCCGGCGATCGCCTATCTCGCCGTCGGCCTCGCCGCCTATTGGGGCAGCGCCAGCCGGATCGAGCGCGCGCTCGGCCTCGCCTTCCTCGCCGCCAGCGTCGCGCTCAACCTGATCATCACCGCGGTCGACATCCAGGCCCCGGCCCAATTCGCGGCGCCGCTGACCGACCACATCCTGCCCGGCTTTCTCGCCTTCAACCTGCGCACCCTTCCCAGCGAATTCTGGGGCTGGTCGCCGGGGGCGGGCCTCACGCTCTACCTCATCCTCGCAGGCGTTCTCGCGGCGCTGCTCGCGCTCGCCTGCCGCCGCAGCGCGTCGGACTGACTGGACACGCAAGCCACTGGAACGTATAAAGAACATATGGCCCAGCTCGACCTGCGCGAAAAGCTCGAAATCCTCGCCGACGCCGCGAAATATGATGCATCCTGCGCCTCATCCGGCACGTCGAAACGCAAATCCTCCGGCGGCAAGGGGCTGGGTTCGACCGAGGGGATGGGCATCTGCCACGCTTATGCCCCCGATGGCCGCTGCATCAGCCTGCTCAAGATCTTGCTGACCAACAGCTGCATCTTCGACTGCCATTATTGCATTAACCGCAAGAGCTCGAACGTCCGGCGCGCGCGCTTCACCGCGCAGGAGGTCGTCCGCCTCACGCTCGACTTCTACCGCCGCAATTATATCGAGGGGTTGTTCCTTTCCTCGGGCATCATCCGCTCGCCCGATTACACGATGGAGCAGATTGTCGAGGTCGCGCGCAGCCTGCGCGAGGATCACGACTTTCGCGGCTACATTCATTTGAAGACGATCCCCGACGCCGACCCCGGGCTGATCCATCAGGCCGGGCTGCACGCCGACCGGCTGTCGATCAATGTCGAGCTGCCCACCGTCGCCGGCCTGACGCGCCTCGCCCCGGAGAAATCCGCCCCCCGGATCGAAGGGGCGATGCGCGACCTGAAGCGCGATATCGAGGACACGGGCGACGCGCGCAAACGCTATCGCTCCGCCCCCAAATTCGCGCCCGCTGGCCAGTCGACCCAGATGATCGTCGGCGCCGACGATCATCTGGGTCGACTGGCCAGCGGGCGCGAATTTGGGGGCGGAGCGATAGCGTTTGCGCGCGTCGCCCGTGTCCTCGATATCGCGCTTCAGGTCGCGCATCGCCCCTTCGATCCGGGGGGCGGATTTCTCCGGGGCGAGGCGCGTCAGGCCGGCGACGGTGGGCAGCTCGACATTGATCGACAGCCGGTCGGCGTGCAGCCCGGCCTGATGGATCAGCCCGGGGTCGGCGTCGGGGATCGTCTTCAAATGAATGTAGCCGCGAAAGTCGTGATCCTCGCGCAGGCTGCGCGCGACCTCGACAATCTGCTCCATCGTGTAATCGGGCGAGCGGATGATGCCCGAGGAAAGGAACAACCCCTCGATATAATTGCGGCGGTAGAAGTCGAGCGTGAGGCGGACGACCTCCTGCGCGGTGAAGCGCGCGCGCCGGACGTTCGAGCTCTTGCGGTTAATGCAATAATGGCAGTCGAAGATGCAGCTGTTGGTCAGCAAGATCTTGAGCAGGCTGATGCAGCGGCCATCGGGGGCATAAGCGTGGCAGATGCCCATCCCCTCGGTCGAACCCAGCCCCTTGCCGCCGGAGGATTTGCGTTTCGACGTGCCGGATGAGGCGCAGGATGCATCATATTTCGCGGCGTCGGCGAGGATTTCGAGCTTTTCGCGCAGGTCGAGCTGGGCCATATGTTCTTTATACGTTCCAGTGGCTTGCGTGTCCAGTCAGTCCGACGCGCTGCGGCGGCAGGCGAGCGCGAGCAGCGCCGCGAGAACGCCTGCGAGGATGAGGTAGAGCGTGAGGCCCGCCCCCGGCGACCAGCCCCAGAATTCGCTGGGAAGGGTGCGCAGGTTGAAGGCGAGAAAGCCGGGCAGGATGTGGTCGGTCAGCGGCGCCGCGAATTGGGCCGGGGCCTGGATGTCGACCGCGGTGATGATCAGGTTGAGCGCGACGCTGGCGGCGAGGAAGGCGAGGCCGAGCGCGCGCTCGATCCGGCTGGCGCTGCCCCAATAGGCGGCGAGGCCGACGGCGAGATAGGCGATCGCCGGGAGCGCGTGACGCGGGCCGGTGGCGTTGCCGCCGTCCCAATAGATGTAGGCGGCGTGGTAAAGGAAGCAGGCGAGCGCGCCAGCCACCGCGAGTACGCCAAGGTCGCGTCGGGCCGGGTCGCGCAGCAGCGTCCAGATGCCGAACGGGGCGAGGGCCAGGATCGGCGCGACCCAGATGATCCCGCGGCGTTTGCCGAGCAGGATTTCGGTGAGCACGTCGAGCTTGGGATAGGTCAGGCCGAACAGGCCCTGTTTCATGCCTTCGAAGCCGACCACGCCCGAATAGCCGGTGGTGAAGGGGTGCCCGAAGGTCGCGAGGTTGTAGGCGAATAGGGGGATGGCGGCGATGACTCCGCCTGCGATGGCGAGGCTGATGGTGCGCAGTTGGGCGGCGCGGTCGGCATCGCGGATGCGCCACAGGGCCCACAGCGCGACCGGCGCGCCGAGCAGCAGCGCGCCATGCTCCACCACCACCGCCCAGCCGAGCGCGAGGCCGGCGATCAGCGCATAGCGGGGCGCGAGGCCGTTCCGGGTGCCGCGCCACACTGCCCAGAGCGCGATGGCGATGAGCGAGGTCGCGGCGGCGTGGCCGAACCAGGTGGTGGTCCAGCCCCAGACGGTGGTGCCGAGTGCGAAGCCGATAGCGGTGAACAGCCCCGCAGCGCGGCTGCCGCCGATGCCGGTGCCGAGGTCGAGCAGCTCGACTGCCGCGAGTGCGGTCAGCACGGCGCCAATCCCGGCGATGGCAGCGCGCATGCGCAGGCGCAGAAATGCCTCGGCTTCCGGGTCGAACAGTTGGTGCGGGACGTCCGCGCTGGTCTGCTGCGTGACCCAGTTGGTCGCGGCGACGAAGGGCAGCGCCATCAGCGTCATGCCCGGCGCCTTGTCCATGTAGAGATGGCCGTCGAACTGCGCCTTGTCGATCGTCATCGCGCCATAGGGATCGATCCGCGCGCTGCCGGTCTCGACGATCGCGGTGGCGGCGAGGATGCGCGTGGCGCTGTTGGGGTTGAACGCCCAGGAGCCGAACCAGATGCAGGACAGCCAGACGAGAGCGAAGAGCAGGGCGGGGACGTGCCAGGGACGGTGGGCTGCTGACAGGATCATTCACGCTTCCCCCTCGAACGAGCTGCGGTTCGGTTAGCGGGCATGGCGCGCTGCAGCAACGCATCACCCATCGCTGAAAGGGAGGGGCCGGGGGTGGGTGCGCGCGTCTGCGCGCTCCAAATAACTGCACCGGATCGCAAAAAAGGGCCGTGCGAGGCATCGAGCCTCGCCCAGCGCTAGACCCACCCCCTTGCCCCTCTGTTTCGGGGAGGGGATGAGATGGGCGTCAGTCCGGCAGAACCTTCTCCGCCTTCTTGCGCGAATCCGCCTCGGCCTTGCCGGCCTGAATCTCGCGGGTGGCGCAGCCGATGCCGCCGCCGGGGCCGACCGTGGTGCAGCTGCCGATGCCCGTGTCGCCGGCGGTCAGCGCCGAGCGCTGGCGCACCGCCCAGCTTTCCCGCTGCGGCGTGACTTCGGCGTCGCGCAGCTCGCTGGGGATGCGGAAGCGCTCGCCAGCCGGTCGCCGCACGCACACGACGATTTCCTCGCCGTCCGAATTGGTCGGGCATTTGTCATCGCCATAGATGATCAGCACGCCATTCTGCGGCGCCATGGCGGCAGCCGGGAG
>NZ_LSJM01000364.1 GCF_001557215.1 Sphingomonas sp. CCH9-E2
GCCCGTGTTCCGGGCGACCGCCACGTCGCCTTCCTAACCGTCGGCTTCGCGCATAGCGCCAGCTATGGGATCGGGATACTGGGCGGCCTGTTCTTGGCCGGGTGGACGTGGCGCAGACGGCGGCGAGCCACCACTACCCGACCGCTGGCCGGGTAGTGGGTAAGGCTCAACCCCGCAGCACGGCGCCCAGTTTCCCCGCTGCCGTGACGACCTTGTCCGCCACCGCCTTGATCTCGGCGTCGGTGAAGCTCTTCTCGCCGGGTTGCAGCGTCACTTCGACCGCGAGGCTCTTCTTCCCCTCCTCGACGCCCGCGCCGGTGAACAGGTCGAAGAGCCGGGCGTCGGTGATCACCGCCTTGTCGGCACCTTTGACCGCGCGGACGAGGTCGCCCGCTGCCAAGGCGCGCGGCACGATGAACGCGAAGTCGCGCGTTACCGCCTGCAGCGCGGGGGGCGTGTAGGCGGGGCGGGC
>NZ_LSJM01000365.1 GCF_001557215.1 Sphingomonas sp. CCH9-E2
TCGCAAAGCCGATCGAGCCTGCACCCGTCGCCGGCCCGCAGGGTGGCAGCGTGACCATCGTCGAGCCGGTCCGCAAATCTGCCGCGCCGACGCCAGTGCAGCCCAAGACTGTTCCCACGCCGGAAGCCGGCAGCGTCACGGTGGTAGACGGGCCGCGCAAGCAGATCATAACGCAGAGCCCGGACGCCCCGGTCGACACCGCACCCGTCGAGGTCATGGCGG
>NZ_LSJM01000366.1 GCF_001557215.1 Sphingomonas sp. CCH9-E2
GCTGGCGGGCGGAGGAGAACTCGACTCCGCGGCGCGCGAGTTCGTGACCGCTCGGTTCCTGGGCGCGCCTGCTGCGCTCGGCTTTTACGCGATCAATGGCTGGCTCTATGGGCTGGGGCGGACGCGCGAGACGCTGGCACTGCAGATCCTGGTCAACCTCGTCAACGGCGCGCTGGACATGCTGTTCGTGTGGCAGTTCGGCATGGGTGCGCGCGGGGTGGGGCTGGGCACCGCGATCGCCGAATGGGTCGGGTTGGTCGCGGGAGTCGTGCTGGTGGTCCGCATCGCCGGGCCGCGCGCCTTGCTGGGGCAGCGTGCCGGATTCTTTGAGCGTGCGGCGTGGCGACGACTGTTCGCGGTCAATGCCGACATCATGGTGCGGACGATCGCGTTGCTGACGCTGTTCCTGTGGCTGGCCAATGCCGGGGCGCGGCTGGGCACGGTGCAGCTCGCCGCGAACCATGTGCTGATGCAGCTGGTGAGCATCTTTGCCTTCGTGCTCGACGGATTCGCCTTCACCGCCGAGTCGCGCGTGGGGCAGGCGGTGGGCAGAGGATCGCGGAGCGACCTGAAGCGCGCGATCCGGCTGACTGGGGAGTTTTCGGTTGGCTTCGGTTTGGTCGCGACGCTGGCGGCGTTGATCTTCGGCGGCGCGTTGATCGACCTGCTCACGACCAACGCAGCGGTGCGGGAGGCAGCGCGCGCGGTGCTGCCGCTCGCAGCGCTGGCCGCGATCGTCGGGGTTCCGGCATGGCTGCTCGACGGGGTGTTCATCGGCGCGACGCAGGGGCGGGCGCTGCGCAACGCCGCGATCCTGGCGACTGCGCTCTACATCGCCACCGACCTGTTGCTGCGGCCGCTTGGCGCGACCGGGCTGTGGCTGGCGCTGCTGGCGAGCTACGTCTTCCGGGCCGGGCTGCTCGCCATCCACTTGCCGCGGCTGTTCGCCGGTGTTGCGGAAGCCGTCCCCCGGACGTAGAGCGCCCGCACATTGCGTTCAGGAGCTGAAGAGATGGCCGACAAGATCAATCGCGTGGTGCTTGCCTATTCGGGTGGCCTCGACACCAGCGTGATCCTGAAATGGCTGCAGCAGGAATATCAATGCGAGGTGGTGACGTTCACCGCCGATCTGGGGCAGGGCGAGGAGCTGGAGCCCGCGCGGCAAAAGGCGCTGAACGCCGGGGTGAAGCCCGAGCATATCTATATCGACGATCTGCGCGAGGAGTTCGTTCGCGATTTCGTGTTCCCGATGATGCGCGCCAATGCGCTGTATGAGGGGCTGTACCTGCTGGGCACCTCGATCGCGCGGCCGCTGATCAGCAAGCGGCTGATCGAGATCGCCAAGGAAGTCGGTGCGGACGCGGTCAGCCACGGCGCGACCGGCAAGGGCAATGATCAGGTCCGTTTCGAGCTGTCGGCCTATGCGCTGAACCCGGACATCAAGGTGATCGCGCCGTGGCGCGAATGGGATCTGACCAGCCGCACCAAGCTGATCGAATTTGCCGAACAGCACCAGATCCAGGTGAGCAAGGACAAGCGCGGCGAAGCGCCCTTCTCGACCGATGCGAACCTGCTGCACACCTCGTCGGAGGGCAAGGTGCTGGAGGATCCGTGGGACGAGACGCCGGACTATGTCTATTCGCGCACGGTGAACCCGGAGGATGCGCCGGACACGCCCGAATATATCACGATCGATTTCGAAAAGGGCGACGGCATTGCGCTCAACGGCGTGGCGATGTCGCCCGCGACGCTGCTCGCCGCGCTCAACGATCTGGGCCGCAAGCATGGCATCGGCCGACTCGATCTGGTCGAGAACCGCTTCGTCGGCATGAAGTCGCGCGGCATGTACGAGACGCCGGGCGGCACCATCTATCACCTCGCGCATCGCGGGATCGAGAGCATCACGCTCGACCGCGGCGCCGCGCACCTGAAGGACGAATGGGCGCCGCGCTATGCGGAGATGATCTATAACGGCTTCTGGTTCGCGCCGGAGCGCGAGATGATGCAGGCCGCGATCGACTATTCGCAGCAAAAGGTCGCCGGGACCGTGCGGCTGAAGCTGTACAAGGGCGGCGTCTATGTCGTCGGGCGCAAGTCGCCATACTCGCTCTACAGCGAGAAGGTCGTGACGTTCGAGGACGACCAGGGCGCGTACGACCAGCGCGACGCGGCGGGGTTCATCAAGCTCAACGCGCTGCGGCTGCGGTTGTTGGGGCGGCGGGGGCAGTAAGCTCCAGCAGCCACAGATCGGGCGGGGCGCCGATGCGGACCGGCAGCACGCTGGTGCCCAGCCCTGCGCTGACCACGATGGTGCGGTTGCCCTCGCGGATCAGGCCGCAGGCGAATCGGTCGCCATGGCGCGACATGGTGGCGGGCCGCCCGACCAGCGGGAGGGCGATCTGACCGCAATGGGTATGACCGGCGAGCACCAGCCCGAGGCGCGGCGGTAGCTCCGGCACGATGTCGGGCGAATGGCTGAGCGTCACCACTGGGCCCGCCAGGGGCTCAACCGCGCGGGCGAGCGCGGCCGGATCGGCGCGGCCGGTGAAGTCGTCGTCCGCCCCGGCAAGGATCACCCCGGCGCGCGCGATGACGCTGTTGCTCAACACGGTAACCCGGTTCGCTTCCAGCGCGCGAAGCATCCCGGCGGTGTTGCGCCAATGATCGTGATTGCCGAGCACCGCGACGACGCCGTGCCGCGCGCGCAGTGCGCCGAGCGGGGCGACGGCCTCATCTTCGCTGTAGCGGTGCGTCGACACCCGCTTGTCGCTGACCAGATCGCCCGCGATCAGCACCAGATCAGGCTTGAGCGCGTTCACCTGTGTCACAATGCGACTCAGTCGCTCGGGTGGCATGTCGGGACCGGCGACATGCAAGTCGCTGAGGAGGGCGACCCGGAGCGGTGCCTGCCCTTGTTGCCAATCCGCCATTTCGACGGTGGCGCGTCGGACGATCGGATCGCGCAGGGCACCGCAATAGCCATAGCCGGTCAGCGCAAGGCCGAGAAACAGGCAGATCAGGAGGATGCGCTTCATCTGGCCAACCTAACCGTAAGGATTGGGTCCGCAATGGCGCTCGACGAACGTTAACCGTAATGGGATAGCGAGTGCCCATGCGGGCGGGGCGATCCACGGTCTGGCGGGATAATTCAGTTGCGGCGGCGCTTGCGCTGTTGCTTGCCGCCGTTTGGGCGTGGCGGGACTGGGCGGCGCTGTCGGTGCTGCGGTTGCCCGATACCGATGATGTGATGCGGTTGCAGCAGATTCGCGACTGGTTGGCAGGCCAGGCGTTCGGCGATCTGGCGCAGCATCGGCTGGGTGCGGCGGGGCTGGAGATGCACTGGTCGCGGCTGCCCGATCTGGTGCCCGGGGCGATCATTGCGGGGCTGACGCCGGTGACTGGCGCGCACGCGGCTGAGCTGGTCGCGGTGATGCTGTGGCCGCTGCTGTTGTTTGCGGTCGCGCTGATGCTGGTCGCGGCGATTGCGCGGCGGGTGGTGGTTTCGGCACCGGTGGCTGTCATTGTCGCGGCGCTGGCGTATCCGGCGAGTGCGCTGTTTCTGCCCGGGCGAATCGACCATCACGGGTTCCAGCTGGTGTTGCTGCTGATCCTGGTGCGCGCCGTGATTGGCCCCGGCGGGTGGCGTAGTGGTGCTGCGACCGGCGCGGCGAGCGTCGCGTCGCTGGTGGTGGGGATGGAGACTGCGCCCTTCCTGGCGCTGGGCGGCGGTGTGCTGGTGCTGCGCTGGGTTGCGGACGGGGCGGGGGAGCGGCTCCGCCTGCTCGGCTATGGCGCCGCGCTGGTCGTCGGGCTGGCGCTGGCGGCGCTGCTGTTTCGGACGAGCGGGTGGAATGTCGCGACCTGCGATGCGTTCGCCGCACCCTTGTGGCGCGCGGCGCAGGTGGCGGCGGTTGCGCCGCTCGCGCTCGCATCGGTTACGCGCCGTTTCGCGAGCCCGCGCGTGCGGCTGATCACGGCGTTCGTGGTGGTCGATGTTGCGGTCGTCGTGGCGCTCGCGCTCTCGCCCGCCTGCCTGTCGCCCTATGGCGGGGTCGATCCGCTACTGGAGCGGCTGTGGCTGGGGCGGGTGGCGGAGGCGCAGCCGCTGTTCGCCGCGCCGCTGGATCATGCGATCGGCTATGTCGGGCTGGCACTGGCCGGGCTGGGCGCGACAGCGTGGCAGTGGCGGCGCACGCGCGACACGGGCTGGGCGGTCCTCGCGGGGTTCCAGCTGGCGGCGCTCGCGCTCGCACTGGTGCAATTGCGCGGCATCTATGCCGGGACGCTGCTTGCCGCGCCGGGCTTGGCGGCGCTGATTATTTATGCGCGGGAGCGCGGGGCATTGGCGCTGGCGGCCGCGTGGGTCGCTTCGGCGGGGTTCGTCTATCCAGCGCTGGGCAGCCTTGTCGCGCCGCCCGCGCCCGCCGCGACCTGCGATGGCGGGACGGTGCTAGCGCAGCTTGGCGCGCAGTCGGCCGGGACGGTCGCTGCGCCGATCGATCTGGGTTCCTACGCGCTGGCGGAGACGCGGCACCGCGTGCTCGCCGCGCCCTATCATCGCAATGCGTCGGGCAATCTGGCGGTCTATCGACTGATCGACCTGCCGGTTGGTGTGGCGCGAGCTGAGGCGCAACGGTTGCGGATCGACCTGATCGCTGATTGCGGCGGAGCATGGGACGAGCTGGGTGCGCCGCCCGCTGGATCGCTGCGCGCCGCGCTGCGGGCGGGGACGCCGCCGGAGTGGCTGGTCCCGGTGGCGCCGCGTGCGCGCGTTTATCGGGTGGCGCGATGAGCGGGCGCTGGTGGGAAAGCCGGTGGTTCGTCGCCGCTGCGATACTGCTCGCGGCGCTGCCGTTGCTGTGGCCCGCCGTGCCGCCGCTGACCGACCTGCCCGGCCATATCGGGCGCTATCGCGTGATGCTGGGGGACGAGGCGGCGCTGCTTGACCGTTATTACGCGTTCGAGTGGGAGCTGGTCGGCAATCTGGGTGTCGACCTGCTGGTTGCCGCGCTCGCGCCGCTGATCGGGTTGGAGCCGGCGGTGAAGCTGGTGGTGATCGCAATTCCGGTGCTGACCACGGGCGCGCTGCTGTGGCTCAGCCGCGAGCTGACCGGGCGGGTCAGTCCATGGGCGCTGTTCGCGCTGCCGCTGGCGTATAGCTATCCGTTTCAGTTCGGGTTCGTGAACTACTGCCTCGCCATGGCGCTCGCGCTCGGCAGTTGGGCGCTCTGGCTAAGGCTGGGTCGGTTGCAGCGGGTCGGGCTGCGTGCCGCGATCTTTGTACCGTTCGGGCTGGTCGTGTGGACGTGCCATGCGATGGGCTGGGCCATGCTGGGCCTGTTCATCTTTGCGGGCGAATGGGCCGCACGGGCCAAGGACCGGACGATCCTGCGCGCTGCATTCGACGCTGCCATCACAGCGCTGCCGCTTGCGCCGCCGGTGCTGGCGATGCTGGCCTGGCGGGGCGGCGGAGCGCCGGCTGACACCGGGCGATTCTTCGATCTGGTCGCCAAGCTCAAGGGGCTGGGCAGCGTGCTGCGCGACCGGTGGATCTGGCTCGACCTGCCGGCATTGCTGGTGATCGTGATGGCGGTCTATGGCGGACTCCGGGGGCAGGCGGGACGGTTCGCGCCACAGGCGGCGGCCGCTGCAGGACTGACCGTGCTCGCCTTCCTGCTGCTGCCCTTTACGCTGCTCGGTTCGGCCTATGCCGATCTACGGCTGCTGCCCTTTGCCTTTGCCGTGGCGCTGGCCGGGCTGGTGCCGCGTGAGGGGGCGCCGGTTCGTGTCATCGCCCTGGCTGGCCTCGCCTTCTTTCTGATCCGCACGCTGGGCACGACGGCGAGCTTCGCGCTCTACGATGCCGATTGGCGGCGCGAGCTGGTGGCGCTCGACCACCTGCCGCGCGGTGCGCGGGTGTTCGCGCTGGTCGGCGATGGCTGCGATCAGCCCTGGGCGCATAGCCGCCGCACGCATCTTCCCGCCATTGCCACCGCGCGTCGCGCCGCCTTTGCGAATGACCAATGGCGGATGGAGGGCGCGCCGCTGCTACGGGTAACGTTGCCGCTCGGCTATTTTGCGCATGACCCGTCGCAGATTTCGGTGGTGCAGGCCTGTCCGCACGATCCCAACCTCTTGCCGCGCGAGCGGGCACTCGCCGCCTTTCCGCGAGATGCCTTTACCCATGTCTGGCTGATCGACGCGCCGACGCCACCGCAAGCGTTGCGCGGCCTGACGCCCGTCTGGAAACAGGACGGTTCGGTGCTCTATGCGGTCGACCGTTCGGCAAGCCGCTTGCCCGCAGGTGCTGCGCCGCAGTAAAGGCGGTTGGATGCAAGGGGGAAATCCGACCGAGATGCCACGCTGGTGGCAGACGCGCTGGTTCGTGCTGTTCGCGGCGATCGCGGCGGCGATCCCGTTGCTGTGGCCGGATATTCCGCCGCAGGTCGACCTTCCCGGCCATATGGCGCGCTATCGCGTACAGCTGAGCCATGGCGAGGTGCCGTGGCTCAATGACTGGTACAAGTTCGAGTGGAGCCTGATCGGCAATCTTGGACTGGACCTGCTGATCATCCCGCTAGAGCCGATTTTCGGGCTTGAGCTGGCGGTCAAGCTGATCGTGATCACCATTCCGGTGCTGACCGTCACCGGCCTGTTGTGGATCGCGCGCGAGGTGCATGGGCGCATTCCGGCGACCGCGCTGTTCGCGCTGCCGCTGGCGTATAACTATGCCTTCCATTTCGGGTTCGCCAATTTCGCGCTGTCGATGGCGCTGGCGCTCAACGCGTTCGCGCTGTGGCTGCGGCTGGCGCGGCTGGGGAAGATCAGGCTGCGCGCGATAATCTTCGTGCCGATCGGCATGCTGATCTGGGTCACGCATACTTTTGGCTGGGGCACGCTGGGCGTGATGTGCTTCGCCGCCGAGTTGATCCGCCAGCATGATATTCATCGCCCGCAATCGGGGAACTGGCGCGAGAATTTCGTGCAGAGCTGGGTCGTGCCGTGGTTCATGGCGGGCATTCACTGCCTGTCGCTAGTCCCCGCCGCGGTGCTGATGCTGATGTGGCGCAGCGCCGGCGATGTCAGTGGCCAGACTGGCGACTGGTTCAACTGGCGCGCCAAGATCTGGTGGGTGATGATGGTGCTGCGCGACCGGTGGCAGCTGTTCGACATCGCCTGTGTCGGCGTGCTGTTCCTGGTGCTGCTCAAGGGGCTGCGCGATCCCAATATCGAATATTCGCGGCACCTGGGCATCTCCGCACTGTTTCTGATCGCGGTGTTCATCCTGCTGCCGCGCGTGGTGTTCGGATCGGCCTATGCCGATATGCGGCTCGCGCCCTACATGATCGCGATTGCGGTGATCGCGCTGCGGCCCAAGCCGGGAATGACGATCCGGGGCGCGAGCGTGCTGGCGATGGCGGGGCTGGCCTTCTTCCTCGTCCGCATCGGGACGACGACGTACAGCAACTATCTCTACGACAAGTCGTACGACCGCGAGCTGAAGGCTCTGGAGCATGTGCCCGAGGGCGCCAAGCTGCTGAGCTTCGTTGGGGAGACCTGTTACAACGAGTGGACGATGACGCGGCTGCAGCACCTGCCCGGCATGGCGATGGTGCGGCGGCTGGCCTATACCAACGACCAATGGTCGATGGCGGGCGGGCAACTGCTGACGGTGCGCTACAAGCAGGCGCGCGGGTTCAGCCATGACCCTTCACAGATCGTCACCGACACCAAATGCCCGCGCGAATGGTGGCGGCCGGTGGCGGTCAGCCTCGCCCGCTTCCCGCGCCATGCCTATGACTATCTGTGGGTGATCAGCCCGCCGCCGTACGACAAACGGCTTGAGGCCGGGCTGATCCCGGTCTGGCGCGACGGCAACAGCGCACTGTTCAAGATCGACCATGGCCAGCCGGCAGCGGAGCTGAACGCCGAGGATCTGGGGCCGTATCGCAGCCAGATTCGCCAGATGCGCGAGTTCCTGGAGCGCGACAAGAAGAAGCAGATGGAAGCGTGGGAGCGCGCCCAGAAGAAGGCCTAACCGGTCCTTTTGAACGGGGCGAATTCGCCGAGATACTCCTGCTCCTGCGCCACGGCTTCGCGCTCATGCGCCAGATAATCGGCGATGGCGCGGCGAAAGCCCGGGTCGGGAATGTAATGCGCCGACCAGGTGGTGACGGGGGCATAGCCGCGCGCCAGCTTGTGCTCCCCCTGCGCGCCGGCCTCGACCCGCGCCAGGCCGCGTTCGATCGCGGCGTCGATCGCCTGATAATAGCAGAGCTCGAAATGTAGATAGGGCACGTCCTCGATACAGCCCCAATAGCGGCCATAGAGCGTGTCCGCGCCGATCAGGTTGAGCGCGCCCGCGATCGGGCGTCCGTTGCGCTCGGCCAGCATCAGCAGCACCCGGTCGCTCATCGTTTCGCCGAGTAGCGAGAAGAAGCTGCGGGTGAGATAGGGGCGGCCCCATTTGCGGCTGCCGGTGTCCTGATAGAAGACCCAGAAGGCGTCCCAATGCGCTTCGGTGATCTCCGCGCCAGTGAGGTGGCGGATCGTGAGTCCCTCGTTCGCGCGGGTGCGCTCCTTGCGGATCGCCTTGCGTTTGCGGGAGGAGAGGTCGGACAGAAACGCGTCGAAATCCGCATAATCGCAATTGTGCCAGTGGAACTGCGTGCCCGCGCGGAGCAGCCAGCCAGCCTGTTCGAACAGCGGCAACTGGGCTTCATCGACAAAGGTCGCGTGGGCAGATGACAGGTGGTTGTTGTCGGTCAGCGCCTCGATCCCCGCGATCAGCGCTGGTGCCAGGGCCGGGTCGCGCAGCAGCAGGCGCGGGCCGGGAACGGGGGTGAAGGGCGCTGCCACCTGGATCTTGGGGTAATAGCGCCCGCCCGCACGCTCATAGGCGTCCGCCCAGGCGTGATCGAACACATATTCGCCCTGACTATGGCTCTTGGCATAGGCCGGGGCGATGGCGGCGGGGATGCCGTCCCCATCCTCGATCACGATCGGGAGCGATTGCCATCCGGTTCCTGCGCCAACCGATCCCGATGCTTCGAGTGCGGACAGGAAGGCGTGGCTGAGAAAGGGATTACCGTCGCCTGCGCACGCATCCCACTGCGCCGCCGGGATCGACGCGACTCCTTCGGCGATGCGGGCTGAAATGGGGTCCGGCACGCGCTGTATCTAGGGAGCATCCTCGAGTCCGCCAACCGGCGTTTCGCTGCGCACTCCCGCCACGCTGCCGATGCGGTCTCCCTTGCTGCTGCGGAAATGGAGCACCTGTTGCGGGAAGGGGATTTCGATGCCGTGGTCCTGGAACTTGACCCATAGGCGGTTGAGCACGTCGCTCTTCACATTGCCGACGCCGCCCTCGGGATCGCTGATCCAGGCGAGGATCTCATGTTCCAGGGCATAGTCGCCGAACGAGGTGAGCCAGACATTGGGCCGCGGCGAATCGAGCACACGCGGGCTTTCCAGCGCGGCCTCCAGCATCAGCTTCTGCGCCAACTTGACGTCGGATTCATAGGCGATGCCGACAGGGATGCGGACGCGGACATTGCGGTCGGAAAAGGACCAGTTCTCCACCTCCTGAGTCATCAGATTCTCGTTGGGAATCAGATGTTCCTTGCCGTCGCGCGTGATGACGCTGACCGCGCGCACGCCGATCTTGTTGACCCAGCCGAAGCTGTCGCCGACGACGATGACGTCGCCCGGCTTGATCGAGCGGTCCATGAGCAGGATGATGCCGGCGATCAGATTGCCGACGGTCTTTTGCAGGCCAAAGCCGACCGCGAGCCCCATCGCGCCCGAAAATACCGCAAGGCTGGTCAGGTCGATGCCGAGCAGGTCGATCCCGAACAGGAACACGACTACGATCACCGCGATGCTGGCAAGTTTCTGGATCAGCAGTTTCTGCGTCGCGTCGAACCCGCGTGCCTCGCGGATCGAATGGGCGATCACCCGGTTGACCAGCCGTGCTCCGGCATAGAGTGCAACAGTGGTGACCAGCACCGTGACGGCGGCCAGCAGTGACAGACGCCGCGACCCGATATCGACGCCGATCCGGTCGAGCGTGTCGGTGATGACATTGAACCCGCCGATCGCATGACTCAGGATCGCGACGAAGACGATCGCTGAGACCGCCCATGCGCTCCAGCGCGGCATGTGAAGGCCGCGTATCACGGTCATCACCGTCATCGCGGTCGCCGCGCCGAGCGCGATGCCCAGCAGCATCGCCGCCAGAGTCGTCCACGGCCAAGCATTGGCGATGATCGCCAACAGCAATGCCGCGCTACCGTGGCGCATGACATTGTGCATGCGCGGTGCCAATCCTTCGATATGATTGCCGACGCGCCGCTCCCAGAATGCCGACAAAAGCGGCCCCAGCTTGCGCCCGGCGAGCCAGCCGATCGCCAGCGCGGCGATCGCGAGGCTGCCCGCAATCGCGCCCTCGACCAGCTGTGGCGGGGTGGGAGCGTGGATGCCGTTGGCGGTGAGCCACTGCGCCAGCGCGGGCGGGATGAGGTTGGGGAGGGTCACGACGCGGCACGGAACCGGTCGAGGCCGGCGGCGAGGTCGGCGATCAGGTCGGCGGGTTCCTCCAGCCCGATCTGCAGCCGCACGGCCAGCCCCTCGGCCTCCCAGCGCGTCACGCTGCGGTAGCGCTGCGGGTCGATCGGGATCGCCAGGCTCTCGAACCCGCCCCAGCTATAGCCGATGCCGAACAGCCCCAGCCCGTCGATCAGCGCGGCGCGCGAGGCTTCGGTCCCGCCATTCAGGACGAAGCTGAACAGTCCGGACGCGCCCTTGAAGTCGCGTAGGAACAGCTCATGGCCTGGGCACGAGGGCAGAGCGGGGTGGAGGACGCGGGCAACCTCGGGCCGGGTTTCCAGCCAGCGCGCGATTTCCAGCGCCGCCGCGCCATGGTGCTTGAGCCGAACCGCCATGGTGCGCAGCCCGCGCGCGCCGAGCCAGGCATCGTCGGGGCTGGCGGTCTGGCCGAGCGCGAAGCTGGTGTCGCGCAGCCGGTCCCAATGCGATGGTGCGGCTGTGACGCTGCCGAGCATGACGTCGCTGTGGCCGACAATATATTTGGTGCAGGCAAGGATCGACAGGTCGACGCCGCGTTCGATCACCGGGAACAACAGCGGCGTGGCCCAGGTATTGTCGATTAGCGTCGTCACCCCGCGCGCCTTGGCGGCGGCAACGATGGCGGGGACGTCCTGCACCTCGAAGGTCAGGCTGCCGGGGCTTTCCATCAGGATCGCGCTTGTGTTGCCGCCGATCAGTTCCGAAATGCCGCCGCCGATCATCGGATCGTAGAAGCGCGTCGTCACCCCGAAGCGCGCGAGAAAGCCGGTCGCGAAGCTGCGCGTCGGATCATAGGCGCTGTCGGGAAGCAGCAGCTCGTCGCCGGGCGAGAGTACGCTGAGCAGCGCGGCAGAAACGGCAGCGACGCCGGACGGGTAGAGAAAGGTCGCCTCGGCCCCCGGTTCCAGTTCGGTCAGCGCGTCGGCGAGGCTCCACTGCGTCGGCGTGCCGCGACGGCCATAGAAGAGCCGGTGGTGCGTGTCGCGCCCGCCCGCCGCGCGCATCTGCGCGACATTGTCATAGAGGATGGTCGAGGCGCGCCACACCGGTGGGCTGACGATTCCCTGCGTCCATTCGGGCCGACGTCCCGCGCCGACGACCTTTGTGCCGTTACCCTTGCTGTCGTCCGTGCCGCTCATGCAGCTCCCTTTGCCTTGGGCGTTGCGGGGTCGGCGCCCCATTCGCTCCAGCTTCCGTCATAGAGTGCGGCGCGATGTCCCAGCAGGTGCAGCGCGAACGCCGGTACCGCAGCGGTGATCCCAGAACCGCAGGTGGTGATCACCGGGCGCTCGACCTCGATCCCCTCCGCCTCGAACAGGGCGCGCAGGGTGGCGACGTGCTTCCACGTGCCGTCGGCGTTGAGGAATTCGGAATAGGGCAGGTTGGCGCTGCCCGGAATATGGCCGGGTTCGACGCCAGGACGCGGTTCGGGCTCGCTGCCGGCAAAGCGCGTGGCGGAGCGCGCATCGACGAGTTGCGCGGCGTGGCTGCCGAGGTTGGCGCGGATCTGGGCGATGCTTCGCACCCCGGCAGGGTCGAGCGTTGCCGTCAGCGTGCGTGGGGCAGGGGCGGCAGCGCCGGTTTCGATCGGATGCCCCTCGGCGCGCCATTTGGCAAACCCGCCGTCGAGGATGGCGGTGGCGATGCCGAAGCTGCGGAACATCCACCAGGCGCGCGCCGCCGTGTGGTGCGGCGCGTTGTCGTAGAGGATGATGCGGTCACCATCGCCGACGCCCAGCGCGCCGACCTGCGCGGCGAATTGCTCGGCCGGGGGCAGCATAGTCGGCAGCGGGCTGGCGCGGTCGGCGATGGCGTTGATGTCGAAGAAGGATGCGCCGGGGATGTGCGCGCCTGCGAACTCCGCGACCGCGTCACGCGGCTCGCCCGGCAGGAACCAGGTGGCGTCGAGGATGCGGAGGTCCGCGTCGCCGAGATGATCGGCAAGCCATTGCGTCGAAACGAGTGAGTCCATGCTGCGACCCTAGCCCTCATCCAGCCCGGCGAGAAACGCTTTCGCCTGTGCCCGCAGCGCGCGTTGCGTGTCCGCGTCCATCCGGTCCCAGTTGCGATACGGCATGGCGAGTCGCTGGTTGGTGCCCAGCTTCTCCCGATTGCGCACGAGGAAGTCCCAATAGAGCGCGTTGAACGGGCATGCCTTGGGGCCGGTGCGCGCCTTCACGTCATAGCGGCAATGCCCGCAATAGTCCGACATGCGGTCGATATAGGCGCCCGACGAAGCATAGGGTTTCGACCCCAGCAGTCCGCCATCGCCGAACTGGCTCATCCCCAGCGTGTTCGGCGCCTCCACCCATTCATACGCATCGGCATAGACTTCGAGATACCAGCGCTGGACGTCGGCGGGATCGGCACCGATCAGCAGCGCGAAATTGCCGGTCACCATCAGCCGCTGGATATGGTGCGCATAGGCGTTCTGCAGCGTCTGGCCGATTGCCTGCGCCATGCAGTGCATGTCGGTCTGGCCGGTCCAGTAGAAGCCGGGGAGCGGGCGCGTCGCGTTCAGGAAGTTGCGCGCGGTGTAGTCCGGCCCCTCGCGCCAGTAGATGCCGCGCACATATTCGCGCCAGCCGATGATCTGGCGGATAAAGCCCTCGGCGGCGTTGAGCGGGGTGTGGCCGGCGCGGTAGGATGCCTCGACCCGGCGGCACAGGTCGAGCGGATCGAGCAGGCCGCAATTGATGTAGGGCGACAGGAGCGAGTGCCACAGGAACGGCACGTCGGTCAGCATCGCGTCCTGATAATCGCCGAAGTGCGGCAGGGCATAGCGCAGGAAATGCGCCCGCTGCCGCTCGGCATCCCCTGCCGTAACCGCGAAATCGAATCCGTCGAGCGTGCCGGGATGATCGGCGAAGCGGTCGGCGACCAGCGCGATCACTTCCTGCGTCAGATCGTCGGGCGCGAAGGACAGTGGTTGCGGCATGGTCAGGTCGCGCGCGGCGGGTTTGCGGTTTTCCTTGTCGAAATTCCACTGGCCGCCCTCCGGCTCGCCGCGTTCGGTGAGCAGCAGGCCGGTCTTGCGCCGCATCTCGCGGTAGAAGAACTCCATGCGCAGCTGCTTGCGGCCTTCGGCCCAGGAGTCGAACTCGGCATGGCTGGCGATGAAGCGATCGTCCTCGCGGATCTCCACGGGGACGTCGAACTTGTCCGGCCACAGCTCCATGGCGTGCCGCACGCGCCATTCGCCCGCTTCGGTGGCGACGATCCGCGCGGGGCTATGGCGTTCGATCGCGCGCGCGACTTCGCCGGTCAGGCTGCCGCTGTTGTCGGAGCCATCAAGGCGGACATAATCGACCCGCCATCCGGCCTGCTCCAGCGCAAGCGCGTGGTGGCGCATTGCGGCGAACAGGAACGCGATCTTCTTCTTGTGATGGCGGACATAGGTCGCTTCCTCCGCGATCTCCATCATCAGGATCACGCTGCTTGCCGGGTCGGCATCGCGCAGCGCCGACAGGCCGGGCGAGAGCTGGTCGCCCAAAACCGGTATCAGCGTGTCGATCCCCCGTTTCATTTCCGCAACGCCTTTCCTACATCGCGCGCCATGACCCCCAAATTCCTAGGCCAGACCAGCGCGCTGCCAGCTTCGCCCGAAGAGGCGGTGCTCGATTATGTTCCCAACCCGCGTCCGGGAAGCGATTATCTGGTCCGCTTCGTCTCGCCCGAGTTCACCTCGCTCTGCCCGATCACGGCGGCACCCGATTTCGCGCATCTGGTGATCGATTATGTGCCGGGCGACACGATCGTCGAATCCAAGTCGCTCAAACTCTTTCTGGGCAGCTTTCGCAACCATGGCGCGTACCATGAGGATTGCACCGTCGGGATCGGCCAGCGGCTGTTCGACGAGATGAAGCCGAAATGGCTGCGCATCGGCGGCTATTGGTATCCGCGCGGCGGCATCCCGATCGACGTGTTCTGGCAGTCGGGCGAGCAGCCTGCGGGCGTATGGATTCCGGCGCAGGACGTGCCGGGATATCGCGGACGCGGGTGATTTGAACGATTTAGCGATGTTGCAATGCAGCATCGATGCAACCATATTGTCACGATAACGTTTGGAGATTGCAGGCCCGGTTTCCGGGTTAATCCATGTTGCTGTTGCGAAGGAATTCGGGATGACGCGAACGTCGCCGTTATCAAACCGGGTCGATCATATTGCGCTGATCGGCAATTTCCTGCCCCGCAAGTGCGGGCTGGCGACCTTCACTACCGATAGTTTTCAGGCGATGCGCAGCCGCTTTCCCGACATGCGGGTCGATATCTATGCGATGGACGACCGCCCGGGCAGCTATGATTTTCCCAGCGCAGTGACCGCGACGATCCCGCAGGACGATCGCGCCGCCTATCTCGACGCGGCGCGCGCGATCGATGCGTCGGGCGCGCAGGCGATCTGGGTCCAGCACGAATATGGCATTTATGGCGGATCGGCCGGCGATCATCTGCTGGCCTTGCTCGATCGCAGCGGGCTGCCGGTGATCGCGACGCTGCACACGGTGCTCGAAGCACCGAACCCGGACGAGCGCCGGGTGATGGAGGCGTTGTTGCGCCGCGCCGCGCGGGTGATCGTGATGGCGGAAAAGGGGCGCGACATTCTGCGCCGCGCGCATGGCGTCGATCCGCGCAAGGTGATGGTGATCCCGCATGGCGTCCCCGACCGCGCCTATGTCGCGCCCGACAGCATGAAGGGCCGCTTTGGCTGGGACGGGCGGCAGGTGATCCTGACGTTCGGCTTGCTCGCGCCGAGCAAGGGGATCGAGACGGTCATCGGGGCGCTGCCTGCGATCGTCGAGCGTCACCCGGACGCGCTCTACGTCGTGTTGGGGGCGACCCACCCCAATCTCGTCGCGCATGAAGGGGAGGCGTATCGCGACCGGCTGCACGCACTTGCTGCGCAGCTTGGGGTCGAGCGGCACATTGCCTTCGTGAACGCCTTTGTCGAACAGGACGAACTGCTCGACTATCTGCAGGCGGCGGATATCTACGCGACGCCCTATCCCAATCCGGCGCAGATTACCTCGGGGACGCTGTCTTATGCCGTAGCGATGGGGAAGCCGGTGGTGTCGACCCCCTATGTCCACGCGACTGAGATTCTGGCGGATGATCATGGCGTGCTGGTGCCCTTCGGCGACAGCGGCGCATTCGCGCAGGCGATCGGGGCGCTGCTGGACGATGATGGCGCGCGCGACGCAATGGCGCAGCGTGCCTATCAGCGCGGGCGGACGATGATCTGGCCGCGGATCGCGGAGGCGGTTGCAGATTTGCTGGGTCAGGTGCGCGACACGCGGCCGCCGCGCATCATTCCAGGGCCGGCGCAACGCGCGACCGTGCTGCCGACCGATTTTCGGGGGGTCGAGCGGATGAGCGATTCCACCGGAATGTTTCAGCATTCGATCTACGCCGTGCCCGACCGACGCCATGGCTATTGCATCGACGACAATGCCCGCGCGCTGATCCTGATGCACCGCATCGACACGGTTGGCGACAGCGAGCGCGATCGCTGGACCAGCGTGTTCGCCGCATTCGTTCAGTTCGCCTGGAATCCGGACACGCGCCGGTTCCGCAATTTCATGCGCTTCGACCGCAGCTGGTGCGAGGACGAGGGGTCGGAGGATTCGAACGGGCGCACCTTGTGGGCGCTGGGCGTTACCGCCGCCGAAGCGCGCGACGCAAAGTATCGCGACTGGGGCCGCATCCTATTCGACCAGACTGCATCGATCGCGTTCGATTTCGGCAGTCCGCGCGCGCGCGCCTTCGCGATGCTGGGCGCGGCGGCGATGCTGGATGCGCATCCGGGGCACGCGCTGTCGCGCACCTTGCTGGAGCGATTTGGCGACGAGCTGGTCGCGCTGCTGGATGAGGCGCGGCGGCCGGAATGGGAATGGTTCGAAATCGTTCTCGCCTATGACAATGCCCGGCTGCCCGAGGCACTGATCCGCGCGGGGCGTGCGCTCGACCGGGCGGACTTCACCGCCTGTGGCCTGTCGACGCTCGGCTGGATCGCGGGGCAGCAGACCTCGCCCGAGGGGCGGTTCCGCGCGATCGGGACCGAGAGTTTCGGGCGTCCCTATGCCGACCCGATGCCGTTCGACCAGCAGCCGCTGGAGGCGCAGGCGACCATCGATGCCTGTTCCGCAGCCTATCATGCGACCGGTGATGCGCGCTGGGTCGATGAGGCGCAGCGGGCCTATCGCTGGTATCTCGGCCAGAACGACCTCGACCTGCCGCTCGCCAGCACCGCCGATGGCGGGTGCTTCGACGGGCTGACGCCGCGCGGATTGAACCGCAATCAGGGGGCGGAATCGATTCTTGCGCTGCAATTGGCGAGTTGCGCGATGACCGATCTGTTGCAGCGCACGCAAAACATGGCAGTTAAGGCACAGGCCGTCGCTTAGGGAAACCGGACGGCTCAGCGCAGTTCGGCCCCGGGGGACGCATGATCGATCTTTACCACCATCCCTTGCGGTTGCGCGCCGATCCGTCGCGCGTCGTGGTCCGCCCGTTTCATATCGCCTGGCAATCGGTGAACGGCGCACCCTCACGCATGGAGCGATTGGTGCGCGCCGTGCTCGACATGTCGCCGGGCGAGGCGCGTGGGCAGCTCGACGCGGTGCTCAAGGACTTCGAAGCGCGCCACTGGCAGACGCGGCGCGTATTCATGACCCGCTATGACGAGATCGAGGCGCAGATGGGCCTCGATGGCGCGAATATCGGGGACGAGAAGCGCCAACTGATCGGCGCCTATTTCTGTCACGAATACAGCTATGCGGCGGCGGCGCTGATGAACCCCAGCGCAGTGCCGCATTACGACCAGTCCGGGATGCCCAAGGGGTCTTTACGCATCCTGATGAGCCTGCGCGCGGTGGGGGAGGGGCATATTTCCTCCGTCGCCTTTCGTGAGGGGATCATCACCGACACCAACGACCTGACGCTCGCGCCAGAGCCGCCTTTTGCCACGGCAGCGGACACGTTCGGCGACGAGGATGACGTGCCGGAGGGCGAGGTCACGGTGCATCGCCACCGCGATTCGACGCTGTCGGGCACCTTGCTGTTCCCGATCACACGCGCCCAGTCGAACGGGCTGGAGGATATGCGCCTGACGCACTTCCGCCACGACGATGGCAGCGAGGAGTGGCTGGGCACCTACACCGCCTATAACGGGTCGCAAATCCAGTCGGAGATGCTGCGCACCCGCGACTGGCGCGCATTCGACCTAGTGCCGATGACCGGCAGCGCCGCGCGGAACAAGGGCATGGGCCTGTTCCCGCGCAAGGTGAATGGTAAATACATGATGATCGGGCGGCAGGACGGGGAGAATATCTTCCTGATCGAATCCGACCGTCTGACCCATTGGGACGAGGGGGTGAAGCTGATCACACCCAAATTCCCGTGGGAGCTGGTCCAGATGGGCAATTGCGGCCCGCCGATCGAGCTCGACGAAGGCTGGCTGATGCTGACCCATGGCGTCGGCGCGATGCGCAAATATTCGATCGGCGCGGCGTTGCTCGACAAGAACGATCCGTCGAAGGTTATCGGACGCACCAGCGCGCCGATCCTGGCGGCCGCGAGCGAGGACCGCGAGGGTTACGTCCCGAACGTCGTCTATTCATGCGGCGCGATCCGCCACGGGGACAAGATTTTCATCCCCTATGGCGTCGCCGACAGCTCGGTCGCATTCGCGTTCGTGTCGATCAAGTCGCTGCTGGCGGTGATGTAAGGGGTGCCTTACTTCACCGGGCGGTAGACATATTCGTGCTGCGCGTCGGGCATCACGATCAGCAGGCTGTGTCCCTCCATGCGCGTCGTCAGCGGCCAGCCGGCGATCGTCGGGTCGATCATCACCAGGCTGTGGCTTCCGTCGGGGTTGCGCTTGCTGGCCATGCGGCTTGAGAAGCTGCCAAAGTCGAAGACGATGTCGCCGCCCGCACCCCGCTTGACCGCGATGAAGCCGAGTTCCGGGCTCTCATAGCGGGGCGCAAGCTGCCGGGCGAGGGCGGGATCGACCGGGATTGAGAGCTTCTTTGCCTCATCGCCGAGCTCGGTCCGCATTGCGGCCGCGCCGGTGACGATGGTGTCCACGACCTGAGGGCGCCCACCATAAAGCAACTCCACCAGTCGCCGACGCGTTGCCCCGTAGAGAACACTGCCTTCATCCCCATTGAACAGCATCACCACGCCGATCCCGGCTTCGGGCAGGATGATCCAATCGGTCTTGTAGCCCGGCATCGCGCCCCCGTGATGCACCATCGGCACGCCCCAGCGGCTCGTGGTTTCAAGCCCCATGCCGTAGCTGGTGGCTTCGCCGGTCTGCATCCCCTGAAGCCTCCGGCTGAGCAACGCCTCCTCGCCGACGAACCGCCTGCCGTCAGGGAGGACACCGAGCCGCAATTCATTGAGGGCATAGAGCGCGAGGTCGTGCGCGGTCGACCAGGCTCCGCCCGCGGGACGCGCGAAATAGATGCTGTCGCTCTTGTCGAGCGTCCCGACGCGGGTGTTTTGATCGAACCACATCTGATGCGGATCGGCATGATCACCGCGTTCCGCCTCCGCCCGGCTGAACGTCGTGTCCTTCATGCCGAGCGGCGAAGACATAGCCGTGCATGGCGCGGTCATAGGCGGCACCGATTTCAATCTGCGGATACAGGACCTTGCCCGCGATATATCCGGCGGCGGAGGAGAGCAGGTTGCTGTACTGATACACCTCGCCGAACTTGCTGGTCGGCTTCATCGGCGCGAGCAGGTCGAACACCTGCGCGGGTGGCGTCTGCAGATCGCCGGTCATGACCCATTCCATGTCCTGGCGCGGCATCCCGGTGCAGGCGCAGACCAGATGGCGCATGCGGATCTGGCGCAGCGTCTCGGGGTCGCCGAGCTTGAAGGTCGGATCGACCGAGATCACCGGATCGTCCCATTTGAACTTGCCGGACTCGACCAGTCGGGCGAGCAACAGCGTCGTCATCCCCTTGGTATTCGACGCGATCATGAACCGGGTCCGCGCGGTGACCGGATCGGGCTTGCCGACGGTCTTCACCCCGATCCCGCCTTCCTCGACGATGCCGTTGCGGTCGATAAAGGCATAGGCCATTCCGGGTACGCCATAGGCCTTCATCCCGTCGCGCCAGAATTGCTTGAGCTGCTCGCGTCGCGCAGCGTCCAGCGGGAGTGAAGCCTTTCCGGCGAAGTTCTCCGCCACAACGCCCTTGGGCCGGATGCTGTCGGCGAACGCACGAAGCTGGCCCGACCGCTTGCCGAACGTCGCTTCCGGTCCACGCGCCAGCAGCACGGTCCATCCCGCACCCTTGCGATAGGCGTTGGCGAACAGGACCAGCTTTTCGTCGGGCGAAACCTCGTAATCGACGATCCAGATATCGTCCCAGCCCTCACGCCCGGCCGCTTTGGTGATCAACTGCACCTTGCGTGCGAAGGCCGGGTCATAACGCTTCCAGGCTTGCGCGACCGCTGCTGCCGCATCCGCCGCCGCGCCGACGTCGACCAGTGCCAGCGCGACATCGCCCTCCGGGGCCCTGATCTCGCTAACCTGGGGTCTGCTGCTCCGCGTCCAGTCGGCGGGCGCGACGAAATTCGCGCTGTCGGTCTCGACAGCCTGCGCCAATGCCGGAACGGGCATCGTCGCGGCGAGCAATGCGGGCAACCAGTACAGTCGCTTCATGATCGTCTCCCCCTTCATCTGTGCGCAGACCTCAGCGCCCCTTGAACAGCCCTCCGAGAATTCCGCGGACGATGCCGCCGACGACGCTGGCGCCGACGCCGGATTTCTTGCCGAAGATCGCCTTGGACACCTCGCCCGCGACCGCGCGGCCTGCGGCGGAGGATGCGGACTGGGTGGCGGATTTGACCGCGCGGTTCCAAGGGTTGTTCGCCGCCTCACGCTCGGCCTTGCGGCGGGCGGCTTCTTCCAGCCGTGCCTGACGGTCGGCTTCACGCTGCGCGGCGAGGCGCTGGCGTTCGGCTTCCTTGGCGGCGCGGGCGTCTTCCTTGGCCTGGGCGAGCGCGGCCTTTTCGGCTTCGTCCTGCGCCTTGGCTTCCGCAGCGGCGGCGGAGGCCTCGGTCGCCTTGGCGGTGAGCAGCTCCTCGGCGGACTCGCGATCGACGCGCGCGTCATATTTCGTGCCGACCAGATCGGTTTCGATCAGGATCTTGCGCTCTTCCGGCGTGACCGGTCCGACGCGGCCGCGCGGGGGCTTGATCAGGGTGCGCTGGACCGGGGAAGGCGCGCCATCGGCCATCAGCACCGATACCAAAGCCTCGCCGACCTTCAGCTCGGTGATCGCGGTTTCGACGTTCAGGTCGGGATTGGCGCGGAAAGTCTCCGCGGCGGCCTTGATCGCCTTTTGCTCGCGCGGGGTGAAGGCACGCAGGGCATGCTGTATGCGGTTGCCGAGCTGGCCAGCGACATCCTCGGGAATGTCGATCGGGTTTTGCGTCACGAAATAGACACCGACGCCCTTTGACCGGATCAGACGAACGACCTGTTCGACCTTGTCGAGCAGCGCCTTGGGCGCCTCCTCGAACAGCAGATGCGCCTCGTCGAAGAAGAAGACGAGCTTGGGCTTGTCGGGGTCGCCGACTTCGGGGAGCGATTCGAACAGCTCCGAAAGCAGCCACAACAGGAAGGTGGCGTAGAGCCGAGGTGAGGCCATCAGCTTGTCGGCGGCGAGGATGTTGACCACGCCATGGCCGTTATCGTCGGTCTTGATGAAATCCTGAATCGACAGCGCCGGTTCGCCGAAGAAATGCTCGCCGCCCTGGCTGCGCAGCTGGAGCAATTGCCGCTGGATCGCGCCGACGCTGGTCTTGGCGACATTGCCGTAGCGTGCGCTCAGCTCGTCGGCGCGTTCGCTGCACGCGGCGAGCATCGACTGGAGGTCGTCAAGGTCGAGCAGCAGCAGGCCGTCATCGTCGGCGACCTGAAAGGCGATGGCGAGCACGCCTTCCTGCGTGTCGTTGAGGCCGAGCAACCGCGCGAGCAGCAGCGGTCCCATTTCCGACACGGTGGTGCGAACGGGATGGCCCTGTTCCGCGAAAAGATCCCAGAATTGCACCGGGGCGGCGGCATAGGACCAGTCGCTCTCGCCGATCTCGGCGGCGCGCTTGCTGAAGATTTCATGGGTCTTGGCGGTTGGCGATCCGGCCATCGCCATGCCCGACAGGTCGCCCTTTACATCGGCGGCGAAGACCGGCACGCCGGCGCGGCTGAAGCTTTCGGCGAGGCCCTGCAGCGTCACGGTCTTGCCGGTGCCGGTGGCCCCGGCGATCAGGCCATGACGATTGGCCCGTTTGAGCACGAGCGCCTGCCGCTCGCCACCGCCCAGGCCAATGAACAGATCGACTTCACCCGACATGCTGCGCTCCCGATGGTGAGGAGCACAGCATTAGGGAGAATGCGTGTCGAAGCCAGCCCCTATCAGCGGGCGAATTCGACCGAACGGAAGGTGCCGACACCGCCGCGCGCCATGATGTAGAGCACGACCGAATCCGCGCCCGACGCCTTGGCCGCGTTGACCAGTCGGGTGAAGTCGGCCGGGGTCTCGATCGGCTGGCGGTTGACCGAGGTGATGACAAGACCACGGGTCAGCTGCTTCTGTGCCGCGTCGCTCGCTGGATCGACCCCGACGATCACAACGCCCTTGGTGGCGGGATCGACGCCGATGGTGCGTGCGATCTGCGGGGTCAGCGCGGTGACGCTGATGCCCAGCGATGCCGGACCCTGCGTCGCCTCATCACCGCCCGGTGCGCCTTCATCGGCATCGGGATCGAAGCCGCCGAGCTGTTCTTCGGGCGGACGCTTGCCCACCGTGACCTGCACCGTCATCGGCTTGCCGTCGCGGATCAGTTCGACCGCGATGCGGCTGCCCGGTCGGACATTGGCAGCCAAGTAGGAAAGGGTCTGGTCGGGGGTCACGTCCTTGCCGTCGATCTTGACGATGACATCGCCCTGCTTGATCCCGGCCTTGGCTGCGGCCTCGCCCGGCTCGACGCGGCTGATCAGTTCGCCCCGGCCCTTTGGCACGCCGAACGACTTGGCGAGATCGTCGGTCAGCGGCTGGATGCCGACTCCGAGATAGCCGCGCTCGACGCTGCTGCCCTTCATCAGCGTGTCGATGATCGGCTTGGCCTCCGACGAGGGGATGGCGAAGCCGATGCCGACATTGCCGCCGGTCGGCGACAGGATCTGCGAGTTGATGCCGATGACGTTGCCGTTGAGGTCGAACAACGGGCCGCCCGAATTGCCGCGGTTGATCGAGGCATCGGTCTGGATGAACCGGTCGAGCGGGCCGCCTTGACCGGTCGCGCGGTGCAGCGCGGAGATGATGCCGGCAGTCACGGAGCCGCCCAGACCGAACGGATTGCCGATCGCGACCACCCAATCACCGGCGCGCGCGCGATCCGAATCGCCGAACTTCACGAAGGGCAGGTTGGTGCCTTCGATCTTGAGCACGGCGAGGTCGGTGGCGGGATCGCGGCCGACCAGCTTCGCGGTATATTCGCGGCGGTCGGCCAGCGTCACCTTGATCGATTCGACCACCGCGCCGCGCTGGCCCGCCGAAATCACGTGATTATTCGTGACGACATAGCCATCGGCCGAGATCAGGAAGCCCGAGCCGAGCGATTCGGCCTGACGCGTGACCGGACGGCCACCGCCGCCCTGCTGCCCGCCGAACAGGTCGCCAAACGGGGTGCCGGCAAACGGGTTGGTCTGGACCTGCACCCGCTGCGTCGTCGAGATGTTGACCACGGCGGGCTGGAGCTTTGCGACCATGTCGGCGAAGCTCATCGGCGCACCGGCGCGGGGAACGGCGGCCTGGATCGCACCGGGTTCGTTCTGCGCGGTCTGCGCGCCGGCCGGGTTCTGCAGCACCAGCGCCGCGCTCGCGCCGCCGATCAGAAGTGCCGAAGTGATCGCATAGGCATAGCGCACGGGAGTGGTTCCTTTGGTCATCTTGCCCTTGGAGTTGAAGCCCTTGCCGGGCAGCGTGTCGGTCATGGGTGTATTACTCGCCTGAAATAGCTGAACGGCGATTGAATATGAACGAACCGACAGCCGTTGGGGTCCGGTTCGTTTCTGACACGCCGCAGCCGGGGCCGTTAACGGCCCTGGCCCCGGAACTCGCGCAGATAGTCATTGTCCGGCGACAGGATGATCGACGTTTCGCCCGTCGCGTCCGAGCTGAGGAAAGTCGTCTTGTAGGACTGCATCGCGCGCCAGAAATCATAGAATTGCGGGTCTTTGTTAAACGCCGCGGCATAGATTTGCGCTGCCTGTGCATCGGCCTCTGCGCGGATGACGGTGGCGTCCTTCTGACCGTTGGCGCGGATCGTCGTCGCCTCCTGCTGGCGGGCGGTGGCCATGCGGTTGAGCGCCGATTGGAGCGGGCTGCCTTCGGGAAGGTTGGCCTGCTTGATGCGGACATCGACGATCTCGACGCCATATTGGCTGGCGTAACGCTGCAAACCGGCCTGGATATTGTCCATCACCGCCGTCCGCTCCGGGCTGAGCAGCGAGGCAAAGGTGCGCTTGCCCAGTTCCGCGCGCAGGGCGGAGCCGAACAAGGGCTGAAGCTGGTCGGCGACGCGACGCTCGGTCCCGGCCGTCACCACCATGCGCAGCGGATCGACGACGCGGAAGCGGGCAAAGGCGTCGACCTCGAGCCGCAGCTGATCGGTCGACAGCACCGGCTGATTCTCCAGCTCGATGTCGAGCACGCGCTTGTCGACCCAGACGACGCGCTGGATGAACGGGACTTTGACCTTGATCCCGGCGCCGGTGTTGCGGCCGAACTGCTCCCCCGGCTGATACTGGTTGATCGTGCGAACCGGCTGTTCGAGCTGCAGGATCACCGCCTGCTTGGTTTCGTCCACCACGAACACGGTGTTGAGCAGGACGAACAGCAAGGCGAGGGCGAGCCCGCCGTACAGGACGGGGCGAGTCACGATGGCGTTCACTGTGCGCCTCCCTGCTGCTGGGCTTGCTGGGCAGGTTGCGCCTGCTGACCTTGCTGGACCTGCGGCTGGGCGGGGTTACCGCGCGCCGCCGGGAGCGGAAGATACGGCGTCACGCCGCGCGTCTCGATCACGGTCTTGTTCGACTTGGCCAGCACCGCCTCCATGGTTTCATAATAGATACGGCGGCGGGTGACTTCGGGGGCCAGCTTGTACTGCTCATAGATTTTGTCGAACTCGGTCGCGGCACCCTGCGCGCGTGCAAGCGTCTGCTGGGCATAGGCCCGTGCCTGGTTGCGGTCGCCCTCGGCCGCCTGTTGCGCAGCGGTGACCTGCTTGAAGGCCTCATCCACGGCGGCGGGGGCTGACGCATTCTTGATCGACACGCCGCGCACGCGGACGCCCGAATTATATTCGTCTAGGATCGCCTGCATCGTCTGCTGCACGCGCGCCTCGATCACGGTACGGCCCGGGCCGATCGCCTCGTTGAGCGTGACGCCGGCGACCGCGGCGCGCATCGCGCTTTCCGCCGTCGCGCGGACGGTCGTGGTCGGCTCGGCGATCTGGAAGACGAAATCTTCCGGATTGGCGATGTCCCAGCGGACCGCATAGGCCAAGTCGACGATGTTCTGATCCTGGGTCAGCATCAAATTCTCGCCATTGCCCTGCGGGAAATCCTCATTGGTGATCTTCTGAACGTTGACCTTTTCCACCGTCGCGATCGGGGCCGGCATGGTCATGCCGATGCCCGGCTCCATCGTGTAGGCATAACGACCGAGCATCTTCACCACGCCGCGCTGTTCGGGGGTGATGACATGGATGCTGGTAAAGGCGATCCAGGCGAGCACGAGCAGCCCGGTCGCGACCAGCACGATCCGGCGGCTCGGCATGCCGGTGGGCAGACCGCCGCGACCACCGCCGCCGCTTCCGCCGCCACCGCCCTTACGCGCGCGCTTCAGGAAATCGTCGAGGCTGCTGACATTGGATTTGCCGCCGCGTTTGCCCTCGGGCGGAAATGCCCAGGGATTGCGTGGGCCGCCGCCATTGCCGCCGTCCGCGCCGCCCTTGCCGTCGTCGCTTCCGCTCCCGCCGCCCCAAGGGCCCTTGTTCTCATTCCACAGCACGCCGCCCATTCCGGCAACGCGCGCGACCCAGCCGTTCAGTCTCGCCATATCAGCCTTTATAGGGACCGCGCGGCGGATTTACAGTGGCAGCGATCGAAAGCCGTCTTATGTGCCGCGGCATGATCGATCAGACCGAATTGCAAGCCATCCTTGCCCCCATCGCCGCCGGGCGCGCCACCGTGCGCGTCGAGGGCGCGCGTGCCAGCATCATCCTCGACGTCACCGGCCTGCCCGAAGCGGCGCAGGACGCGCTCGAGGCCGATCTGCGCGCAGCCGCCAGCGTGCCGGGGATCGATGAGGTGCGAATCGCGCGGACTGCGCAGCGGGTTACGCGCCGCCTGATCGCGGTGGCGAGCGGCAAGGGCGGGGTGGGCAAGTCCACCGTCTCCGCCAATCTCGCCATTGCGCTGGCGCGCGCGGGGCGGAAGGTCGGGCTGGTCGATGCCGATATCTATGGCCCGTCGCAGCCCAAGCTGATGGGGGTCGAGGGGCGCAAGCCCGTGGCGCATGACAAGAAGCTGGTGCCGCTTGCCACCGCTTATGGTGTGCCGCTGCTGTCGATGGGCGGGTTGGTCGAAGAGGGGCAGGCGATTGCATGGCGCGGGCCGATGGCGGCGGGCGCGCTGACCCAGCTGGTGGACGCGAACTGGGGCGCGGCGGATACTTTGGTACTCGATTTGCCGCCCGGAACCGGCGACGTGCAGCTGACGATGATCCAGAAGCACCGCCCGGCGGGCGCGGTGATCGTTTCGACGCCGCAGGATTTGGCGCTGATCGACGCGACGCGCGCGATCGACCTGTTCGCCAAGGCGGGGATTCCGGTGATCGGGATCGTCGAGAATATGGCCGGCTATGCCTGTCCGCATTGCGGCGAGGTGTCGGACCCGTTCGGCAAGGGTGGGGCGGAGGCGGCGGCGGAGCGGTTGGGCGTGCCGTTCCTCGGCCGCATTCCGCTCGACATCGCGATTCGCACCGCGTCGGATGCGGGGACGCCCCCGGCTGCCGGGAACGGGGTCGATGGCGCGGCGTTTGCTGAAGTGGCCGGGAAGGTGCTTGCCTGGCTCGACACCCAGAAAGGCTAAACCATGCCCCTGACCGATGACGCGGAGATCAAGGCGCTGCTGGACGGGGCGCGGACCATTGCGCTGGTCGGGGCGAGCGATCGGCCGGATCGCCCGAGCTATCGGGTGATGGCGATGCTGCAGGAGCATGGCTATCGCGTCATCCCGGTCAATCCGCAAATCACCGGCGAGCATGTCCACGGCGAGTTCGTGTTTCGCGAGCTGGCGCAGATCGGGGAGCCGATCGACATCGTCGACATTTTCCGGCGTCCTTTGGCTGCTGGCGAGGCGGTGGACGAGGCGATTGCGGTCGGGGCCAAGGCGGTGTGGATGCAGCTTGGCGTGATCAACGAAGACGCCGCCGCGCGGGCCGAGGCCGCTGGGCTTCAGGTGGTAATGGACCGCTGCCCGGCGATCGAGATTCCGCGGCTAGGCGTCGCCAAGATCGCGCAGGGTGGCGACTAGCCGCTCGACATCCCGGGCGTCGTGGTAGAGGCCGAAGCCGATCCTCAACACATCGCCGCGCACATCGGTGATGATGTCCTGATCCATCAGCGCTTCCTTCCATGTTGCCGCATGCGGTGACCGCAATGCGAGGAAACGGGCGCGCGGATCGCCGCCGGGGTTGAGCAGATCGGCGTTGGCGAGTGGCGCTCCGGCCAGGCTGCCAAGGAGCTGTTCGCGGAGCGGCGCGATATGGGCGTTGATCGCGGCGGTGGTCAGTCCTTCTTCGCTCAGCATGTCGCGGACGGCGACGAAGCGGTAGATACCGCTGGGGTCGAAGGTCGATCCCATGAAGCGCATCGCATCGGCAGCATAGCCGATTTGCCCCGGGGGCGGAGCTTCGAGATCCGCGAATTCGGCGTACCAGCCGGTGATTTCTGGGCGCAGGCCGAAGCCCGGCGGACAATGAAGGAAGGCGACGCCTTCACCGGCCATGGCGTATTTATAGCCGCCGGCGGTGTAGAAGATGCGGTCGGCGACCGCCGACAGGTCGGTCTCCATCGCCATGAAGCCGTGATAGCCGTCGACCACCACCCACGGGCCATCGGGATCGGCGAGTGCGGCGAGTTCGGCGGTGGCACCGAACACCGCGCCGGTTTCGAACATCACCTGGCTGACGAAGAGCAGGTCGTGATCGCCGCCACGCGCCGCGGCAAGGAAGCGCGCGTCGAAATCGGGTCCGCGCGCTACTGTGTCGAGCGTGATGCGGCCGCTTTCGATCCAGCGCTGCGCCTGACGGCGGAAGCTGTGGAACTCGCCATCGCTGGCGAGAATGCGCAAGGGGCGCTCGTTGCGAGCTGAGACGATGCGCAGGATCAGGTCGTGGGTGTTGCCGGCGAACACCACCGATGCCGGGTCGGGCAGGCCGAGTTCGGCGGCCACATGCGCCTGCGCGGCGGGCCAGATCTCACCCATCACCCGGTCCCATTTGCGGTCCGCGAGCCGCGCGGCGTCCTGCCATGCCGCTTGGTGGCCGATAAACGAGGCGTCGGGCCAGAGATGGTGGCTGTGCGCGGCGAAGTGCAGCCGGTCGGGGGCAGCGGCGATCGAGCGCTGGAACAAGTGCTTGTAGCTGGTCATTTTCTTGCCTTTGCAAGGGCGGCACCGGCCCGCTCCCCCACCCGGCCACCCAGCGGTAGCATGATATGGG